>NZ_SZWI01000020.1:0-857 GCF_005281365.1 Arthrobacter sp. NamB2
TCGGTCGCGACCTTCGCGGTCGACGGATCCGAGGTGACCGGGTCCTCACCGGGAACGGTGCCTGTTCCGGTCGCGGTGTTCGTGATGTCCTTGCCCGTGAGGTCGGCTGCGACAGTGGTGTAGGTCGCGGTGCAGGTCACGGACGCTCCCGGTACCAGGGGCACCATGGTTTCCGGGCACACGACGTCGGATAGATCTCCGGCGCCGGAGAACTCGCCCTCGACCGCGGTGACGTCGGTGAGGCTGACGTTGCCGGTGTTGGTCAGCAGGAACGAGTACTCGATTTCCTGGCCGGCAGCGGTGGCCCTGTCGGCGGATGCCGTCTTCACGAGTGCCAGGCTCGGCTCTGCAGCAGCAGGAACCTTCGCTTCGGAAGGTGTCGAGACCGGAGTGGTCCCGCGGGACGGGGTTCCCGTGGCGGTTGCCACGTTACTGACACCCTTGGCATCGACGTCGGCCTGAACAACCGTGTAGCTCGCCGTGCAGAGCACCTCGGCGCCCGGAGCCAGAGCAACAGCACCTGATCCGCACTCGACGTCGGAGAGCTGCGTCCGATCACCGGTGAAGCTATCCTCGTTGATGGTGACGTCGTTGAGGGTGACGTTGCCGGTGTTCCTGACCAGGAACGAGTAGGTGACCTTCTGGCCGACCTTGATGTCCTCCGTGGCGTCCGCGTCGGCGCTCTTGACCAGGTTGATGCCGGTCTGGGCGGGTACGGTCACGATGGCCTCGGACGGTTGCGTGGTGACGGGCTTCTTCGCGGGATCGTTTCCGGTGCCGGTGGCGATGTTCTCGATCGTTCCGGTTCCGGCGTCGATGTCTTCCTGAGTGACCGTGTACGTCGCGATGCAGGTCAC
>NZ_SZWI01000021.1:0-627 GCF_005281365.1 Arthrobacter sp. NamB2
CCGGGGTCAGAGGCCCGGGGTGATGAGGACGGACGCGCCGGTCCGGGCCGCCTGGAAGCGGGTCTGGACATCGGCCCAGTTCACGAGGTTCCACCAGGCCTTGACGTAGTCGGGCTTGACGTTGACGTAGTCCAGGTAGAAGGCGTGCTCCCACATGTCGAGCATCAGCAGCGGAACGGTGCCCACCGGCACGTTGCCCTGCTGGTCGTAGAGCTGCTCGATGACGATGTTCTTGCCCAGCGGCTCGTAGGCGAGCACGGCCCAACCCGAACCCTGCAGCGACACCGCGGCGGCGGTGAAGTGGGCGCGGAACGCGTCGAAGGACCCGAACGCGTCGTCCAGGGCGGCGGCGAGTTCACCCTCGGGCTTGTCGCCTCCCTCGGGAGACATGTTCTTCCAGAAGATGCTGTGGTTGATCACGCCGCCGACGTGGAACGCGAGATCCTTGGAGAGCTTCGGGATGGTACCGAACTGGCCTGTCGCGCGGGCTTCTGCCAGCTGCGCGAGGGCGTCGTTGGCGCCCTTGACGTAGGTGGCCTGGTGCTTGGAGTGGTGCAGCTCCATGATCCGGCCCGAGATGTGCGGCTCCAGGGCCGCGTAGTCGTAGTCGAGATCCGGCAGTACGTA
>NZ_SZWI01000022.1:0-539 GCF_005281365.1 Arthrobacter sp. NamB2
GAGTACTTGGTGCCCATCGTCAGCGGCTCCGAGGTCCGCATGACGAGTTCCGTGTGTCCGGCGATGCCCTGCGCGCGGTTCACCCACGCGTCGCCCGGATTGGCACCATCGGTCGTGATGTTCACCGTGAATGCTGTCGTGGCGCCAGGGGTGAGCTCGCCACCGATCACACGGATCGCTGTCGGGTTCGGCACGGGGGTCGTCGACCAACCGACCGTGTTGCCCTGCGTCGTACCAGCTTCGCCGTTCGAGTCCGCACCCGGATCATCGCTGAGCGACGCTACGGGAGCAACGGTGTAGTAGACGGTCGATCCTGCGGGAGCGTCCACCGAGGACACAGCGTAGGTGCCCGCGTACTCGGTGCCGCGGCCGTCCCCGTTGTAGGGGAGGATGTCGATGGTGTCCGTGAACGGCTGCGTCACCGGGTCCTGGGACCGCATCGTCACCGTCCACGAACCTTCGCCGTCACCGGAACCGTCCGGGTTCGCGATGAACCACTGATCCGTGGTCTTCGCGATCGTCGTGTATCCGTTGGTGGC
>NZ_SZWI01000023.1:0-514 GCF_005281365.1 Arthrobacter sp. NamB2
GTCTCCGGTGAGTCGTAGATCTCCACGGGCGAGTGCAGGAAGTGCAGGTGCAGCCGGCGTGAGGCTCCCGTCGGCTCGTCCTCGACGAGCCAGTTGGTGAGGGTCTTCACCATCGTCTTCGTCTGGTTGTTCGTCGCGATCTGCTCCTCGGAGCCTGCATCGAAGTCGAAGTCCTCCGGATAGAGCACGATGTCCACGTCACGCGAGTGCGAGAGCTCGCGCAGCTCCAGCGGGGTGAACTTCACCTGCGCGGGTCCGCGCCGGCCGAAGACGTGCACGTCGGTGACCGGCGAGGCCTTCAGGCCCTCGTACACGTTCTGCGGGATCTCGGTCGGTAGCAGGTCGTCGGCGTGCTTGGACAGGATGCGGGCGACGTCGAGGGCGACGTTGCCGTTACCGATCACAGCGATCTCCCTGGCCTCCAGCGGCCACTCACGGCTGACGTCCGGGTGCCCGTCGTACCAGGACACGAAGTCCGCGCCGCCGAACGAGCCCTCGAGCTCGATACCGGGGA
>NZ_SZWI01000024.1:0-478 GCF_005281365.1 Arthrobacter sp. NamB2
CGACGTCGATCGCGTGGACGTGTTCGTCACGTCGATGCCGTACACGAGCTCCCACCGACCATCCCCGATCGGGGCCGCCGAGACCAGCTCCTTGTCGTGCGTCGGGACACCGATCAGTTCGATACCCGCCGGATCACAGTTCACCTGCACCGGGTCCTCGCTGTCCGCCGGCTGAGGCGCGCTCACGCATGCGGTGTTGATCAGCGTGTCAGGGACACCCTCACCGAGGGTGACCTCGTACTCGTGGACATAGGCGTTGGCCTCACCGGGCTCGAGCGGCGTGTCGATCTCGAAGGATCCGAGCTCGGGCTGCTTGTCATCGCGGACGACGACACCGTTCAGGACTCCCTGTCCGGTGTTGGTCACGACGACCCGGTAGTTGATGGTGTCGCCGTCGGAGAAGCTCGGGTATTCGGCGACGTCGTTCGCGTCGCGCCAGACGCCCTCACTGTCCTGGACGTACTTCTTCAGCGACACC
>NZ_SZWI01000025.1:0-469 GCF_005281365.1 Arthrobacter sp. NamB2
GGACGTCGATCGCGTGGACGTGTTCGTCACGTCGATGCCGTACACGAGCTCCCACCGACCATCCCCGATCGGAGTGGCCGAGACCAGCTCCTTGTCGTGCGTCGGGACACCGGTCACCTCGAAACCAGCCGGATCGGACGGAATCGTCGGGGGCACCTCGGAGTCCTCTGGCGTATCCGCGGTAGCAGAGGCTGTGTTCACCACGGTGTCGGGGCCACCCTCTTCCAGGGTGATCTGGTATTCGTGAGATGCCAACTGCCCCGGCTCCAGCGAATCGATGACGAACTCGCCCAGCTCCGGCTGCAGATCGTCGGTAACCTCGACGTTCGTCAGGATGCCCTGTCCGGTGTTGGTGACCACGATTCGGTACCGCACCGCGTCTCCGACCTGGAAGCTCGGGTATTCGGCGACGTCGTTCGCGTCGCGCCAGACGCCCTCACTGTCCTGGACGTACTTCTTGAGGGACGCG
>NZ_SZWI01000026.1:0-464 GCF_005281365.1 Arthrobacter sp. NamB2
GACCTGATCGGTGTTGCGCAGGCGGCCGCTTCGTCCGAGAGTCCGTTGTGGCCGATGCCGGCGGTGTTCGCGAAGCCTCCGCGATCACCGGTACCGATTGCAGGGCACGCGAACGTGGTGCTGTTGGCGGCGTCGCCGTCAACCGTCGCAACGACCTCGACCCGGTAGGTGTGTACCTGGCTCGCCGCAAGGCTCACGTCACTGGCGATGACGTTCTCCTTGCTGCCCGCGCTTCCCGTCCCGACCCATGCCTCTGACGCGGGAACACCGTCGGGCGTGCTCGTGACAGCTGCATCACGGACCTGGATGCCGGCGCCGAAGCGGAGCTGGTCCGTCAGCGTGTAGATGCCCTGGGCGGCGCCGTCGTTGATCGCGTTGATCTCGTACGTCACCGTCCACGCGCCGTCCTCACCCTGGACCGGGGCCCCGACGATCGTCTTTTCGATGTCGATCGAGGGTACCGG
>NZ_SZWI01000027.1:0-451 GCF_005281365.1 Arthrobacter sp. NamB2
CGGCACCGTGCCGCTCGAAACAGTCACCGTCGCTGACAGCAAGCTCACCGGGCCGGTCACCTGCCCTGCAGGGCCCCTGGCCGTCGGCGCGTACGTCACCTGCGAGGCAGCACCCTACGTCCTGACCCAGGCCGACGTGGACGCCGGCCAGGTCATCAACAACGCCGTCGCCACCGGAACCACGCCGAACCTTCCCCCGGCAACGGACGAGGATACGACCACCACCGTGATCGCAGCAACGCCTGCGCTCTCACTCGTGAAGAGCGGCTCGGTCAGCGAGGTCACCCGTGCCGGCCAGCAGATCGAGTACTCGTTCGAGCTGACTAACACCGGCAACGTCACCCTCGAGAACGTCACCGCGATCGACGACGAGGCCCAGTTCACCGGCTTCGGCGACCTGTCGCCGGTCATCTGCCCTGAGGCTGCGCGTTCGCTCGCACCGGGTAAGTCG
>NZ_SZWI01000028.1:0-440 GCF_005281365.1 Arthrobacter sp. NamB2
ACTGTGCTCGAAGCGTCACCAAGGTCTCAACGTTGGTGTTAATTCAGGTCTAAAAGACTGTCTGCCGAGAAATTGCCCCGAGGTTTCACATCGGGGACGACTCCTCTGTCCCCGATGCTCATCGAGCAAGGGGTAGCAGTTGAACAATCACAGGTCAGTGACGTGAGGGCCGGTTCGGGCTTCCGCGGAAGCCAGGACGCGACGCCTCGAAAAGGCTCTGCGCGTTCACGCGCGGGAGGGTTGAAGCGCTGGATCGCCGGCGCGGCCGCGATGGCGACAGCCTTCTCCGGCATCAGTGTCGCGGGTGCGCTTCCCGCGGTCGCGGTGCCGGTCTACGAGATCACCGCCCGATGGGCGGACAACACAGCCGAGCAGGTTGCCTCGGGCGACGTGGTGAGCTCGGAGTGGCGGGTGAACGTCAACGACGACGCAGCTGCCCC
>NZ_SZWI01000029.1:0-205 GCF_005281365.1 Arthrobacter sp. NamB2
CGCGCACGCCTTGTCCTCCTCGACGTCACCGGTGGGATCGGTCAGGGACGAGGTGTTGCTGAACGCGCGGGCTGTGTCATCGCCCTCGGTCCCGCACTGGGTGGGATCGTCGACACCGGATCCGGCACCGTCGAGCTGCAGCGGCACGGTCGCCACGACGGTGACCTCGTAGCGGTGCGGTGAGTAGCCGGCATCATTTGAACCC
>NZ_SZWI01000003.1:0-487726 GCF_005281365.1 Arthrobacter sp. NamB2
TTGCCATTGCCCGGGTTGCCATTGCCCGGGTTGCCATTGCCCGGGTTGCCATTGCCCGGGCCGGCCGGGCACGTGTCATTAGCGGGGTTCACCAGATCCTCGGCATGATCCTCGTGACCATTGAGTCCGTTAACGCTGACCTCGATCAGAACGAAAGGATTTGTGGCCGAGCCCGTAGCGTGGCAGATGAAGACTTTCTCGTTGCCACCGCCATTGCCAGCACCGTTACCGCCGCCGTTGTTTGGAGGAACCTCACCCGGAGCACCACCGCCGCCGCCGTTGCCGCCGCCGCCGTTGCCGCCGTTACCACCGCCACCATTGGCCGGAGGCTCAACCGGAGCACCACCACCGCCACCGTTACCACCGCCGCCGTTGCCGCCGCCGCCGTTACCACCGCCACCATTGGCCGGAGGCTCAACCGGAGCACCACCACCGTTACCACCGCCGCCGTTACCACCGCCACCATTGGCCGGAGGCTCAACCGGAGCACCACCACCGCCACCGTTACCACCGCCGCCGTTACCACCGCCACCATTGGCCGGAGGCTCAACCGGAGCACCACCACCGCCACCGTTACCACCGCCGCCGTTACCACCGCCACCACTGGCCGGAGGCTCAACCGGAGCACCACCACCGCCACCGTTACCGCCGCCACCGTTACCACCGCCGCCACCATTGGCCGGAGGCTCGACCGGAGCACCCGGCGGAGCGCCACCAGGGTTTGGATTGCCACCATCACCGGTGTCGGTGATCGTGCCTGAAGGACCGGGTTCCGCCGATGCTGGCGCCGCAGTGAAGAAGACTCCACCCGAGACAAGAGCGACCGCGGAACCTGCAGCGAGTAAACGATTACGATTTATCATCAGAATCTCCCACCAAGGACCGGAAGGCTCCCCGGAGAGCTCCGGAGAGCCGGGAGCCACTCCCCCGCAGGAGCTCCTACGCCCATGTCACACCCGCTGAATCACGGAGGTAACCTCTGGAACGGAAGACACGTAGGCCCGGTTGGAGGTCGGGCATAGTGCCCCTGGAAGGAAGTACCGCATGGGGATATTGGAGTAGCGTCGGCGCAACGACGGGTAGGCGCTACTCGGGACGCGCCAGCACCCCCGCCCGTAGGTTTGACGTGTGGGCAGTGCCCACAAATGGAGTCGGCGGCGCTTGGCCTTCCTGAGACCGAGGCCGTCCCCAGCCGCCGCCGGCTCCGTCCACCCTCGTTACGCCCTCGTGGTTGCGCGGTCGCGAAGCGCTCCTGCCGCTATTGCGCCGGGACGAGCACTCCAGGTGTGGACACAGCTTCTGCAGCCACTAGCTCGGGCTATAGGTCGTCGACGACGTTCACGTGCGGTTGAGGCTCCGCGTGCTCCCGCATTCTGGCCGAGACGATTCGCGCACGGCCTGTGCCGTCGACAGCTACCGCACGAGGGCGAGACGAACGAGGCCTCCGGTGAAGTGGATGCGGAACACGCCGGAGGTCCTTGGATCGGGCGTCGCCATGCCTCGTACTGCCATGGCTCGACGGCGGTTGAACTAGGCCGGTGCGTGGAACTTCTGCTGCGCGTCGACGAGGCCCTTGGTGATCAGCATCTCGACGGCGTCGGCGGCGTCGTCGAGCAGGAACGGCAGTTCCTTCTTCTCGAAAGCGCTGAAGTCCTTGAGGACGAAATCGGCGGCGTCCTGGCGCCCAGGCGGCCGCCCGACGCCAACGCGCACACGGTAATAATCCTTGGTGCCGAGTGCCTTGCTGATGTCGCGCAGGCCGTTGTGCCCGCCCTCTCCCCCGCCGTACTTGAGCTTCAGGGTGTTGAAGGGGATGTCGATCTCGTCGTGCACCGCGATCACGTGGTCGGGCGCGACGTCGTGGAAGCGAGCCAGTGCGGACACCGGGCCACCCGTGAGGTTCATGTAGGTCAGGGGCTTGGCGAGGACGAGCCGCGGCCCGCCGATGCCGAGGCGTCCCTCGAGCGTGACCGCCTGCGCTTTCGAGGACGTGAAGCGGCCGCCCAACCGGCCCGCGAGCAAATCGAGGACCATCTGCCCGACGTTGTGCCGATTGCCGGCGTAGCCGGGCCCGGGATTCCCGAGCCCGACTACGAGCCAGGTGTCAGTGGACACCGCGCAGATCCTGCTTACTGCTCGTCGGCGTCGGTGATGACGGCGTCGGCGTCAGCGTGCGAGGCCGTGGCGCCTTCGGAGGTGCCTTCGGTGTCGGCGTCGGACTCAGGGGTCTCGCCGAGGTCCTGCTCGGTCTCACCGGCGAGGTTGACGATGAGGGTGTCCGCATCGACCAGCAGGGTGACGCCCGAGGGAAGGACGATGTCCGAGGCAAGGACGTGCTCTCCGACCTGACGGCCCTCGATGTTGACGGTGAGGGTCTCGGGAAGGTTGGTGGCGTCGGCCTCGATGAGGACCGTGGTGGCCTCGAGGTTCGAGGTGACGTCGGCGGCGGGCTCGCCCTCGACGTGGATGGCGACGTCGACCTGGACGGTCTCGCCGCGGCGAACGGTCAGGAGGTCGAGGTGCTCGACGATGCGCTTGAGCTGGTTGCGCTGGATGTCCTTGACGAGGGCCAGGTGGTCCTCACCGTCGATCTCGAGGGTCAGCAACGCGTTGGGCGTGCGGACGGCGAGGGTGGTGGCCTTCGCGGGCAGGAGGACGTGGATGGGATCGGCGCCGTGACCGTAGATGACGGCGGGAATCTGGTTGGCGCGGCGGGCCTGGCGGGCCGAGCCCTTGCCGAATTCGGTGCGGATGTGCGCTGCGAGCTTCTGCTCAGACATGGTTTCTCCTGGACGTTGCGGCTCGTCGCACTTTGCGTGAGCACTGGGACGTTGCCGGGGCGGAGGGAACACGCGAGTGGGGCAGTCGTCTAGAAACCAAGTGCGTCACTAGCCACCGTCGATCACGGAGTACGGCCGGAATCATACAATCCGGCCCGCTCCCTCGCCTAGGCATCGTCATCAATCCTACAGGACGGAGTACTGCCTGCTGTCCCCGGCTCCGAGGGCCCCGACGCAGCGACGTCTCCGTCGGCCGGACTCGACGTACTCACCCTCGTTGTCGACGAACCACCTACGGTGATTCTTGCCGCTCGCGCCCGGCGGCAACGGCGAATGCTCGCCCGCCTGCTGCTGCCGATCGGCCGCCTGCCTCGAACGCCCTAGGTTTCACCCACTGTTCAACCCTTCATCGCTCCAGCTCCCTCGGCGCTTTCCCACTGCGGGCTAACGTCGGCGACGATTCAGTCACACGCGGTAGGAGTGGACATGCGCATATCCGTCATTGGTTGCGGCTATCTGGGAGCGGTGCACGCAGCGTGCATGGCGAAGTTGGGCCATGACGTGGTGGGCATCGACGTCGATGCCCGGAAGATCGACGAGCTACAGGCAGGGCGGGCGCCGTTCTTCGAGCCGGCCCTGCCGGAACTACTCGAAGAAGTGCTCGCGACAGGGCGTCTGAAGTTCACCTCCAGCATGGCCGACGCGAAGGGTGCCGAGGTCCACTTCCTCTGCGTCGGCACACCACAGCGCAAAGGCGAGTACGCAGCGGACATGCAGTATGTGGATAGCGCCTTCATGTCGCTGCTGGACTCGCTCGAACCTGGGAACGTGGTGGTCGGGAAATCGACCGTGCCGGTGGGAACTGCGGCACGCCTGGCTGACATCCTGGCTGCTCGCAGGCCCGATGCGGTGCTGGCTTGGAACCCCGAATTCCTCCGGGAGGGTTTCGCGGTCAAGGACACGCTCTCACCTGATCGGTTCGTCTACGGAGTGCCTCATGGTGAAGGAGGCTCCCGTGCCACGTCGGCGCTCGACGAGGTGTACAGCACTCCCCTCTCGCTCGGTACGCGTCGGCTTGTCGCTGACTATGGCACGGCCGAACTGGTCAAAGCAGCGGCGAACTCCTTCCTCGCCACGAAAATCTCCTTCATCAACGCGATGGCCGAGGTGTGCGAGGTCACCGGGGCCGACGTAACAGTTCTGGCCGACGCCATCGGGATGGACGAGCGCATCGGCCGCACGTTCCTCAACGCGGGTATCGGCTTCGGTGGCGGTTGCCTCCCGAAGGACATCCGCGCCTTCATGGCGCGGGCAGGCGAGCTTGGAGCAGACCAGGCACTCACCTTCCTCCGCGAGGTGGACGACATCAACGTCCGCCGTCGCATCCGTGTCGTGGAACTGACGCGCCGCCTGGTCGGCGGGTCCCTCCTCGGCAAGCGGATCACCGTTTTGGGCGCAGCCTTCAAACCCAACAGTGACGATGTCCGGGACTCGCCTGCATTGAACATCGCGGCCCAGCTGCAACTTCAGGGAGCGGAGGTGACTGTCACCGACCCCCAGGCGATCACCGGAGCTCAGGCTCGGTTCCCGGAACTGGCCTACGAGCGGGACACATCCGCCGCGATGTCCTCTGCGGACGCACTGCTCCTGTTGACCGAGTGGGAGGAGTACAAGGCTCTGACACCGCACCATGCCGCCAGCCTGGTGCGCACCAAGAACATTTTGGACGGGCGCAACGTGCTGGACCGCGACATGTGGCGCGCTGGTGGCTGGAACTACAAGGGAATCGGCCGGCCCTAGGACGATCGTGAGTTGCCAGGTGTCAGTTGTCACTAACGAATACTCGTGATTCGACGACGGCTGCCGAGTACTGCGACCCTGCTCGCCCGGTCGGTGAGGTCCTCTGAGTCCGATCACAAGGGCACGACCGGAATCTTGATCAGGGCGCGTGGCCCCGAAACACCCCGCAGCCCTGCTGTTGAGACAATGTGGTCTCCCTACGGGGCGAACATCCGCGCGCATGCGTCGACGCTCCTACCGCAAGGGAGCAGTTGCCTCGCTGCCCCGCACGGTCACCGGACCTACGCGTTGCCGTCGAACAGGCTGGTCACGGATCCGTCGTCGAACACTTCGCGGATGGCGCGCGCGATCAGGGGCGCGATCGACAGGACCGTGAGCTGCGGGAAGCGCTTCTCGGACGGGATCGGCAGGGTGTTCGTCACCACGACCTCGCGAGCACCCGACTCCGCCAGACGGCGTGACGCGGGCTCGGAAAACACTGCGTGCGTCGCCGCGATGATGACGTCCTTGGCTCCCGCGTTCTTGAGCACCTGGACGGCGCCGGAGATGGTGCCGCCCGTATCGATCATGTCGTCGATGAGCACGCAGGTGCGTCCCTCAATCTGCCCGACGACCTGCTTGGACACTGCCTGGTTCGGCACCGTGAGGTCGCGGCTCTTGTGCACGAAGGCCAGGGGCGCGCCGCCGAGCCGCTCCGCCCACTGCTCGGCCACCCGCACGCGGCCGGTGTCCGGCGACACCACGGTGACGTTGTCGGCATCCACCCGGGTCCGGATGTAGTCCGCGAGCAGCGGGATGGCCATCAGGTGGTCCACCGGTCCGTCGAAGAATCCCTGGATCTGCGAGGTGTGGAGGTCCACGGACATGAGCCGGTTGGCGCCGGCGGTCTTGTACAGGTCCGCGACGAGCCTGGCGGAGATCGGCTCGCGGCCACGGCCCTTCTTGTCCTGGCGGGCGTACGGATAGAAGGGCGAGACGACGGTGATGCGCTTGGCCGAAGCCCGCTTTAGGGAATCCACCATGATGAGCTGCTCCATCAGCCAGTTGTTGAGCGGAGCAGGGTGGGCCTGGATGACGAAGACGTCGGTACCTCGGACGCTTTCGCCCGAACGCACGTAGATCTCACCGTTCGCGAAGTCGTAGGCCGAAACCGGCAGGAGCTCCGTTCCCAGCCAGGAGGCGATCTCCTCGGCAAGCTCGGGGTGTGCCCGCCCGGAAGCAAGCACCAGTTTCTTCTCGCCGCGTGCCGTGATCTCGCTCATGACTGACCGCTTTCCTGGGGTTCCTGGTGTTCTGCTGTGGGGGTGGCACTGGCGGCGGCCGCGTCAGCCGAAGCTGTGCCGGGCCGTCGGGACGCTGTCCAGCCGTCGAGGTTCCGCTGGGGAGCGACACTGATGCCAAGCGCTCCTGCGGGCACGTCCTTGCGGACCACCGCGCCGGCTCCGGTGTAGGCGCCGTCCCCGACCGTCACCGGGGCGACGAAGACCGTGTTCGAACTTGTCCTGACGTGGGACCCGATGACCGTCCGGTGCTTGTTGACGCCGTCGTAGTTGGCCGTGATGTTGCCGCAACCGATATTGGTGTACTCGCCGATCTCGGCGTCACCGGCGTAGCCCAGGTGGGAGAGCTTCGAGCCGCGCCCGATCGTGACGTTCTTGGTCTCGTAGAAAGCGCCGATCTTTCCCTCTTCGCCGAGCACGGTGCCGGGCCGCAGGTAGGTGAAGGGTCCGACATGCGCGCCGGCGCCGATCCGGGAGCCGCTGCCGTGCGTTCGCACGACCTGCGCGCCGCTTCCGACCACGACGTCCGTGAGCGTGCTGTCCGGCCCGATCACGGCGTCGCGGGAGATGACGCTTGCTCCGTGCAGTTGCGTTCCCGGCAGGATGGTGACGTCCTCGTCGAGCTCGACCGTCGCGTCGATCCAGGTTGCCGCGGGGTCCACGATGGTGACACCGGCCCGCATCCAGCGCTCCAGGATCCTGCGGTTCAACTCCGCACCGAGGTGGGCGAGCTGGACGCGGTCGTTGGCGCCCTCCACCTGCCACCGGTCCTCCACTACGAGCCCGGCAACGCGGCCGTCGTCGCCGCGGGCGATTCCGAGGACATCGGTGAGGTAGAGCTCCCCCTGCGCGTTGCTCGCGTCGACGCGGCCCAGCGCGGAGCGCAGCACCGCTGCGTCGAAGGCGTAGATTCCCGAGTTGACCTCCCGGATGGCGCGCTGGCCCTCGTCCGCGTCCTTGTGCTCCACGATGCCGAGCACCGAGCCATCGGCGGCCCTGACGATCCGGCCATACCCTGTGGCGTCGTCGAGCACGGCGGTGAGCACCGTCACGGCGTTGCCGTCCCGAGCGTGGGCGGCGACCAGGGCGTCGAGGGTCGACGTCTCGAGCAGCGGGACGTCCCCGTAGGTCACCACGACAGTACCCTCGATCGTTCCCCGCGCGTCGAGGGCCTCGAGGGCCACCTGCACGGCTCGACCGGTGCCCGGGATGTCGTCCTGGTCCACGAGCAGCGCCTCGGGTTCGATCGCGAGGACGTGCGCGGCGACCAGTTCACGCTCGTGACGGACGACGACGGCGAGTTCCTGCGGCGAGAGGCCCCGTGCAGCTGAGAGCGCGTGCCCGACCATGGAGCGTCCGGCGAGGGTGTGGAGGATCTTCGGAGTGCGGGACTTCATGCGCGTTCCCGCGCCGGCAGCCAGGACGATGACCGCCGCTGGCCCGCTCAGGATGTGCTGGGACGTCGTCGCGGTCTCTTCGCTCTGGGGGCTCACGAAGCGGGCACTCCTACTGTTGTCTCTGGGCGGTCCGGGATCCATCGGGGATGGGCACCGGGGCTTGCGCCGTTCCGCCCATAGGATTCGAACCTATACTCCACAGCTCCAAAGGCTGGGGTGCTGCCATTACACCAGGGCGGACCATGCGGCAGCTACACCTCCAGCGGAAGGCACGTGCGCACGGTTATCTAGTTTGCCATGGAGTTGAAAGGACAGCGGCATTTTCGTTTCGGCAACCGGGGGCGGCCGCTCCCGCTAGCGGGTGGAGAGAGCAGCCTCGAAAGCGTCCCGCGCCGAGTCGCTGCTGGTGAACCGCCAGTCGGACTCCTTCCGGTAGTGGAACCAGATGAAGCCCTCGACATCTGGTTGCGCGCCGAGATAGGCGACCAGTTCGGTGATCCAGTCGGCCTTCGACCCGCCGGACTCGGTCGACGACGTCTCGCCGATCAGGATCGGCTTCTCCGGCGCCAGCTCGCGCACCTGCCGTAGCCCTTCGGCGAAGAGCTCCTCGGGCGTGAGCCACCGTTCGCCCTCGCGGGTCGTACCCCAGTTGTAGGCATCGAGCGCTACGACGTCGACGTAGTCGTTTCCCGGAAAGAAGGCCCGCAACTCGCCGGAGTCGCACGTCGGGGCCTGGGGGTTCCATACCCACGAGACGTTGGTCACGCCCGCGTCCTCGAACAGGTCGTGCACATGGCGCCAGCTCTCGACGTAGTCCTCAGGCGCGTTGCCGCTGGTTCCGGCCCCCCACGGGTACCACGGGAAGTTCATCTCGTGAGCGAACCGGATCAGGACCGGTTCGCCGTAGGAGCGGAGCGTGTTCGCCCACTCCCGCAGGTAGGGGTCATGATGCCCGTCCACGATCGTCGTCAGGCCGAAGCGGGTCTGGTCCGGTCCCGCCGCCGGATCCCACGGCTCCCAGGTCAGGACGGGCGTCGCCCCCCGTGCGGCAACTGCCTCGAGCCCGGCCAGCGGAACGGGTTCGAGGAAGCTGGAGTACGCCATGATCAGGGAGGGGCTCTCGCCGACGGTGCGGGCAACCTCGTCCCATTGGGAGGGTGAACCGAAGCCGCCGTCCGTCGCGACCCCGAATGCCGGACGCTTGCCACTGATGGTCGGTGCGCCGGCCTCGCTTCCAGTATCGGCTGCCTGGAGGCCAGCGGCGCCCTGCACCGCTTCCGGTGCCGGCGCCGGGACGCTTCTACATGCAGTGTCCCGGGCGGTGCCGGGGTCGGTTCCGGGGTCGGTTCCGGTAGGACGCTGCATGAGGACGACTATCCCCAGACAGAGGATGACCGCCGCGGTCACGGCCAGAATGACCATGCGCTTCATGGAGATGCTCCTGTCTCGGCAGGTGAAGGCCTACTCCCCCAGGATCTCGGCGGCTTCCATCCATTGTGCCTCGAGGTCCTCGATCTCGGCCTGCAATTCCTTGAGGCGGGTGTCGAGCTCGGCGATGTGGCCGAAATCCGCGTCGACCTTCGCACCGGCGTCGTTCATCTGCTGCTGCAGCTTGCCCTTCTGGGCATCGACCTTGGTGATCTGCCGCTCGATGCGGGCGAGGTCCTTGCGGGCCTGCCTCAGCTCCGCCTCCGAGGAGCCCCCGGTGGAACCGCCACTGATGGCCGGTGACGCTGCGCTTCCGGTGGCCGTCATGGGGCCCGCGGCGTTGCGCAGCTCGAGGTACTGGTCGACGCCGCCGGGCAGGTCACGCAACCTTCCATCGCCCAGCAGTGCCATCTGGGTGTCCGTGACGCGCTCGAGCAGGTAGCGGTCGTGTGAGACCACCACGAGCGTGCCGGGCCAGCCGTCGAGCACGTCCTCGATGGCGGACAGCGTGTCGGTGTCGAGGTCATTGGTCGGTTCATCGAGCATCAGCACGTTGGGCTCCCCCACCAGGAGGCGCAGCAACTGCAGGCGACGACGCTCGCCGCCGGAGAGCTCGCTGACCCGCGTCCACTGCTTCTCGTTCGTGAAGCCGAGCTGCTCCACGAGCTGGCTGGCGGACACCTCCTTGCCGCCTACCGCGAAGACCCGCTTCTCCGACTCGATGACCTCGATGACGCGGCTGTCGCTGACGTCGTCGAGTTCGCGTACCTCCTGGGAGAGCACGGCGGTCTGGACGGTCTTCCCCTTCTTCACCTTGCCCGCCGTTGGCTGGAGCTCCCCGTTGAGGAGCCGCAACAGGGTCGTCTTGCCGGACCCGTTGACGCCCACGAGCCCGAGGCGCTGGCCGGGCGCGAGCCGCAGCGTGATCTTGTCGAACAGCTGCCGGTCCTGGCCCTCGCCGTCGTTGATCGTCAGGCTGACGTCCTCGAGATCGAGGACGTCCTTGCCCAGGCGGGACATGGCCATCTTGCTGAGCGCCAGGGAGTCGCGTGGTTCGGGGACGTCGGCGATCAGCTCGTTCGCCGCCTCGATGCGGAACTTCGGCTTGGCGGTCCGAGCGGGGGCACCACGGCGGAGCCACGCGAGTTCCTTCTTGACGAGCTGCACGCGCTTCGATTCGACCACCGAGGCCATGCGGTCGCGCTCGGCGCGCGCCAGGACGTAGGCCGCGTAGCCGCCGTCGAAGTCGTCCACCATGGCGTCGTGCACTTCCCACGTGTGGTTGCAGATCTCGTCGAGGAACCAGCGGTCGTGGGTCACCACGAGGAGGCCGCCCTCCGTGGGACGCCAGCGCTGCCTCAGGTGGCGCGCGAGCCAGGCGACCCCTTCGACGTCGAGGTGGTTGGTGGGCTCGTCGAGCATGATGACGTCGTCGTCGCCGATGAGGAGCTTCGCGAGGGCGACGCGCCGCTTCTGGCCACCGGAGAGCGACGACACCTTCGCGTGCCAGTCCACCTCGCTGACGAGGCCTCCCATGACGTCGCGGATCTTCGGATTGGACGCCCATTCGTGGTCCGCCTGGTCGCCCACGATCGCGCGGCCGACCTCGAGGTCGCCGTCGAGCACGTCCGACTGGTCGAGGTATCCCACGGAGACGTCGCGCCGCTTGGTCACGCGGCCGGAGTCGGGGACGCTGCGCTGCGCGAGCAGGCGCATGAGGGTGGACTTGCCGTCACCGTTGCGCCCCACCATGCCGATGCGGTCGCCGTCCTCGAGTCCGAGGGACACGTTGTCCAGGATGGTGCGGGTGACGAAGGCGACGCTGAGGCTTTCGGCGCCGAGGAGGTGAGCCAAGGAGTACTGCTTTCGGTTGGAACGGTGGTGCGGTCAGGCCGCGAAGTCTGTGGCGATGCGGGCCCCGTGCGCGGGGCCGTGGACGGACGTCGCCTGCAGTCCCTCGATCCCGAGGAGGGACTCCAGTTCGGCGGCGTGGCCGGAGCTCTGGGCCAGGAAGGCGATGGTGGGACCGGAGCCGGAGACGATACCGGCGAGTGCACCGGCGGCCTTTCCCGTATCAAGGATATCGCCCAGCGCCGGAGCCAGTTCCAGGGACGCCTGCTGGAGGTCGTTGTGGAGCAGCGGGGCGAGGCCTGCTGCATCTCCTGCTCGCATCGCTCCGAGGATCGCGGGATCGATGTCCGGCTGCGGATCGGGGGTCACGCCGTCCCGCAGGCGTATCTCGTCGAGCGCCCGGTAGACCTCGGGCGTCGACAGACCGTAGTCGGAGGTCACCAGAACCCAGTGAAGGGGGGTCTTCGAGATGGCCGGTGTCAGTTGGTCCCCGACCCCGAGCCCGACGGCGGTGCCCCCGACGAGCGCGAAGGGCACGTCCGCCCCGAGGTCGACAGCGATCTTCGCCAGCTCGTCACGGGAGAAGCCGCTGCCCCAGAGCGCGTCACAGGCGAGCAGGGCCGCTGCGGCGTCCGCCGACCCGCCGCCCATGCCGCCCGAGATCGGGACACGCTTGGTGATGTCGAGATGAACCCCGGTCCGGCCCGGGCTGACCTCCGCCAGGAGTTCAGCCGCGCGTACTGCGAGGTTGGTCCGGTCCAGCGGAATCGACGCGGCCGGCAGGTTCAGCGTGCCCTGACCGTTGACGGTGACGGTGATGCCGTCGCCGGTCGTCTCCGTCGCCGTGACCTCCTCGTACAGGGACACCGCGAGGAAGACACTGGCGATGCCGTGGTACCCGTCCTCCCGCGGTGGACCGACCTTCAGCGAGACGTTGATCTTCCCGGGGGCCCTGACGCGCACCGAGCGCGTACCGGTACGCATGTCGACTGTTCTGCCCGGGACCATACCCACCAACCTAGCCCACCGGCTCAGTTCGTGGCGGGCGCATCCGCTGCCACGGCTCGGGCTTCCGCGATCCGCGCGAAGGCCCCGATGTCCAGCACTTCCCCCCGCGCCGTGGGGTCCACACCCGCGGTCCGGAGCGCCTGTTCCGCGAGGACGGGGCTGCCGGCCCACCCGGCGAGCGCTGCCCGCAGGGTCTTCCTGCGCTGCGCGAAGGCGGCGTCGATGACGGCGAACACCTGCTCGCGCGTCGCCGTGGTGGCGGGCGACTCCCTGCGTGTGAAGCGCACGAGGCCGGAGGCGATCTTGGGAGCCGGCCAGAAGACGTTCATGCCGATCACGCCGGCCTTGGACATGCTCGAGTACCACGCCGCCTTGACGGAGGGGACACCGTAGGTCTTGGAGCCGGGCGGAGCCGCCAGCCTGTCCGCGACCTCGTCCTGCACCATGACGAGGCCGTGGCGCAGGGAGGGGAAGCGCTCGAGCAGGTTGAGGACCACCGGCACGGCGACGTTGTAGGGAAGGTTGGCCACCAGCGCCGTGGGCTGGTGTGGAAGCTCCGTCACGCGCAGCGCGTCCTTCAGCACGACGTCGAGTGCTGCGGCACGGTCAGGACGCCACTGGGCGATCGTGCCGGGAAGCTTCGCTGCGAGGACCGGGTCGATCTCGACGGCGACGACCCTCTCCGCGGCATCGAGCAGGCCCAGTGTCAGGGAACCGAGACCTGGCCCGACCTCGAGGACGGTCTCGTCCGCCCCGAGGTTCGCGGCAGCCACGATCCTGCGGATCGTGTTCCCGTCGATCACGAAGTTCTGCCCGAGCGTCTTCGTGGGCCTGATGTCCACCTCTGCCGCGAGGCGCCGGATGTCTGCGGCTCCGAAGAGCGGTGCGGGCGGGCGGGCAGGGGGAATTGTCACCGTGCCATCGTATCGGTCCGGGGAGCGGCCGTTGCCGCAGGGGCTCACGACTAGAGGAGACCGAGCTTCCGGGCGCAGGACGGCCAGTGGCCCCAGCCACCACTCTGGCGGAGCACCTCCGCCGTCGCAATCTGCTGCTCGGGCGTGGCCTGGTTCGGCAGCGGCGCATACTGTCCACCGCCGGCTCCGATCCAGCTGGACCGGCTGAACTGCAGCCCACCGTAGTACCCGTTGCCGGAGTCGATCGACCAGTTGCCACCGGACTCGCACTGGGCGAGGGCAGCCCAAGGGCCCCCTGCAGGGGCAGGTCCGGCCGCCGACGCAGGAGCTGCCGCGGCGCCCCCGGACTGCTTCTGGCCGGCGGAAGCAGCCTCCGCTTCCCGTGCTGCGGCTTCCTCCGCCTCCCGCGCCTCGGCCTCCTCGGCTGCCTTCGCTGCTGGGTCCAGCGAGCCGACCCGGACCACGGCGGCCACCGGCTCGCGCGTCACGGTCTCCTGCACCAGGCGCCGGGACACCTCCCTGCCATCGACGCTGTCCACCGCGAAAGTCCGCGTGCGCTCGCCGTCGACGCCCTCCACGTCGACTTCCCTCTCGCCGAGGAGCAGCGTGGCGTCGTCCCTCTCGGTGACCGGGAACGTCATGGATTCCTTCTCCGTCACGGTGGCCCCCTTCACGACGCGCGTGATCTTGAGGCCGAGGCCGTCGACGACGGCGGAGGACGCCGGGATGGACAGGCGGTCGTCGGCGCCGAGCGTGAGCCCGAGTTCGTCGAGGAGCTCCGGTAGCCACGCCACCAGGGTGGTGTGCGTCGAGGTCTTGCCGTCGACGACGACGGTGACGTCCTTCTCCGTCAGCACTGTGATCCGGTCGCTGAGCGTCACGAGCTTCGTGTCCAGGGGAACCGAGACGCGGGCCGCGCCGGCCACGCCGAGTTCGACGACGAGGTCCCCGACCGTCTCGCCCGTGGTGTGGATCGTGGTCCCCGAGCCGTCGAGGAGGAGATCCACGGGGTGCGCGTGACTGACCGTGATGGTGCTTCCGTCGGTGACGGGTGAATCGAGGGCGGGGCTCACCTCGTCCTCCGCGCCCACGTGCACGTCAGCCTTGGCGAGCGCCTCGGCGACGGTACCGCCGTAGGTCTGCACGGTGCGGCCGGCGCCGTCGACGGTGAGGTGCACTTCCTTCCCCGTGCCCACGAAGGCCACGAGGCCGGCTCCGAGGGTCACCATGACCACGGACTGGCCCGTCAACCTCAGCCAGCGCTTGTGCCTGGACCTCGCCGATGTCGCCCTCGTCGCCACAGATTCCTCGCGTGTTGAAGCATCCGGGCACGGGGAACCTCCGATCCGGGTGCGGTGCACGACCAGCCCGATGGAACTACCGGGTCAGGGCGCACGCGAACCCGGCCTGCGCAGGGATCTGCGCGGGCAGGAGGGGCACGACATGGAACGGTTCCCCCGGGCAGGCTGGGACCCCTCGGGCCCTGCCTGCAGGGAGATACGTCGAATGGACGGTACTAGACCGGATGCCTTCCCCGACCCCGGCTAGTAGCTGCTAACCGTAATCGACCCGTGATTCGGCTGCAAGCACGCCGGTTGCGCGGGCACCGTGCCCCACCCCCAGCTGCCGCGGCGCTCAGTCCCAGCTGCCGTACACGGCTTCGGTGTTCGTCGTCAGCCGTGCACACAGGGCGTCGAGCGCGGTGTCCAGGATCCCGGCCATGGCACGCACGGTGTAGGGCACCGCATAGGACGCATTCGGGTGGCCGCGGTGCGGGTGCGGGGTGAGGAACGGCGCGTCGGTCTCGGTCAGCACGAGCGCAGGGTCGGCGACGAGCAACGCCTCCCGCAGGTTCTCCGCATTCTTGAAGGTGACCGTTCCGGCGAAGGACATGTACCAGCCTTGCTCGTTGCACGTGCGGGCGAGATCCGCGCCACTCGAGAAGCAGTGCAGCACCACACGGTCGGGAGCGCCATCCGCGAGAAGCGTCTTCACGACGTCGTCGTGGGCGTCCCGGTCGTGGATCTGCAGCGCCTTGCCCAGCCGCTTCGCGATGTCGATGTGGCTGCGGAAGGAGGACAACTGGCTCCCGCGGCCTTCCTCGCCCGTCCGGAAGTAGTCCAGGCCCGTCTCCCCGAGCGCCCGGACACGCTCACCGGAGGCGAGCAACTCGATCTCGGAGAGGGCGTCGTCGAGCGTTCCCGCGCCGGCCAGGAGGGGGGCTTCATTGGGATGGAGAGCGACCGCCCCGAGGAGTCTCGCGTCCTGCTCGACGACGGCCGCCGTGAAGCGCGACGACTCCAGATCGGTTCCTACCTGTACCGCCCCCCTGACACCGGCCGCTCCAGCGGCGTCCAGCGCTTCGCCGATCGACACCTCGACGGATCCGTCCCGGAAGTCGAAGTGCGTGTGGTTGTCGATCACGGGAAGAGGCAACGGCTCCGGCAGCGGCGGGTACCCGCCCTTGCGCCGTCGTCGGGCGGCCGCAGCGTCGCCGTCGTCGCTCGCGCCCCCTGCTTCACCCGTGCCGCCGGGGCTTGCACCGGCGTCCTCCGGCTCCCGATAGGCCGGCGGCGTCTCACCCGGCGTGTAGGGGTGGCGGACCGATGCTGCGCTGTTACACATGGTTCAAGCCTAATCAGCGCGCGGAACTTATCCCCCGGGGATCAAGTTGAGCTAGTAATCTGTTGAATCATTCAGCCCGGCCTGTCCTGCTCAGTGCAGGACAGGCCGCGGCCGTTACCTGCGTCCCGATCGCACGGCTGTCCGGCCTGCGCTTGCCGCCGCAGCCGCACGCATGGAAGGCACCCATGGACGTCCAGCACAACATCGCCGAGGTCGCAGAGGATCTCCGGCCGGCGGCACCAGCGGACCCGGACGTTCCCGGAGCGCGATTCCACGACATCAGCTCGCGTATCCTCCGCTCGATCGACACCGTCATCGACGGCAAGCCCGAAGCCGCGCGTCTGGCCCTCACCGTCCTGCTGGCGCAGGGGCACCTGCTTCTCGAGGACGTGCCCGGCGTCGGCAAGACGATGCTGGCGAAGACGCTGGCCCGCACGATCGACTGCACCGTCAACCGCATCCAGTTCACTCCCGACCTGCTGCCCTCCGACGTCACGGGGGTGTCCATCTTCAACCAGGATTCCCGCCGGTTCGAGTTCCGGCCCGGTCCGGTCTTCGCGAACATCGTCATCGGCGACGAGATCAACCGCGCGTCCGCGAAGACGCAGTCCTCGCTGCTCGAATGCATGGAGGAGCACCAGGTCACGGTGGACGGACACACCCATTCGCTCGGGGAACCGTTCATGGTGGTCGCGACGCAGAATCCGATCGAGATGGAGGGGACGTATCCCCTGCCCGAGGCCCAGCGCGATCGCTTCATGGCGCGGATCTCCATGGGCTACCCGGACGCCCGCGCCGAGGCTGCCATGCTCGAGGCCCATCAGTCGGTGTCCCCGCTCGAGGCGATCCGCCCTGTGGCGAGCGTGGCCGACATCGCAGCCATGATGCGCCAGGTCCGGGGCGTCTACGTCTCGCCCGCCGTGAAGGACTACACGGTCGCGATCGGACGCACCACGCGCGAGCATCCGCGGCTGAGGCTCGGCGCGAGCCCGCGGTCCCTCCTGCAGCTCCTGAGGGCCGCGAAGGCGGGAGCAGCGCTCGAGGGCCGCGACTTCGTGCTCCCCGACGACGTCGCGGCGATCGCCGACGCCGTCCTGGCGCACCGGCTCCTGCTCGACCGCAAGGCCACCAGCGCCGGGGAGACGGCATCGACCATCGTTGCCGACGTCCTTGCCCGGGTACCGGTGGCCCGCGAGGCCCAGCGGCGCTGACGATCATGACGCACCCCTTCTAGCTCCGGCGGTTCCCGATGGTCCTCCTCGACAAGCTTCCTTCCCGCATCCTCACGGTGCGCGGGTGGGGCTTCGTCCTCACAGCCGTCCTGGCCCTGCTGTTCGCGCAGATACTCGGCCGCCGCGACCTCCTGTACGTGGGCGTGCTGCTCCTGGCACTGCCGATGGCCTCGATCCTCGTCCTGAGGATCGTCAAACCCCGCTTCACCGTGAGCAGGCGCTTCCAGCCGCAGTCGATGGAGATCGGCTCGACGACGACCGTCACGTTGTCGCTCACCGCTTCCGTGGCGGGCGGCGCCAGCATCTCGATGGAGGAGCAGCTGCCGCCGCGGTTCGGACAGGCGCCCCGGTTCACCTATCCGTCGCGCAATCCGACCCGGGAGGGCGTCTCCCTCTACGAGTACCGCCTGCGCTCCGCCTACCGAGGGGTCTACGGCATCGGGCCGGTGACCGCCGAGTTCACCGACCCCTTCGGTCTGGGGAAGTCGCGCCACGTCCTCGGGGGCGAGGATGCCCTCGTCGTCACGCCCGCGCCCGTCGAACTGCTCGCCTCCCCGCTGTCCGGGTCCCGCGGGAACGACGGCTTGGCCGCCACGCGCCGCCAGGCGAATCCGAGCGACGACGACGTCATGACGCGCGAGTACCGGCACGGTGATTCCATGCGACGCGTCCACTGGGCCGCGACGGCGCGCCACAGCGAGCTGATGGTCCGGCAGGAGGAATCCGTGACGACGCCCCAGGCGACCCTGCTCATGGATCAGCGGCACGGCAGCTTCAGCACGGGGTTCATGGCCTTCGGGGCGGACGGCAACGGGCTCTCCACCTCCCCCACGTTCGAATGGGCCGTCACGGCCGTGATGTCGATCAGCACGCACCTCCTGGAGCGCAACTACGCACTGCGCTTCCTCGACCACCACGGAGCTCCCGCCCTGCTGCACTCCCCCTCCGCACCGTTCCCGTCGGAGGAGGAACACCAGGGCCAGGGTGCCGTCGCCGGCATCGCCGAGGGGCTGGCGGCACTCGAGCTCGCCCCCGAGGGCGGTCGCCGGTCCCAGGCGGAGGAGCGCGCGGGCAGCACCGTCATCCGCGCGGGTGAAGCGGCGCGCCAGGCCGCGCGCAGAATCCGCCGCTCCGCTGCGGACACGCCGCAGGGCGTTCATCATGCCGCCGCATTCGGTGACGACCTGCTGGACAAGCTCGTTGCGATGCGGCACCGTGGTCCGCTCATCGCCGTCCTCGGCGTCATCACCACCGAGGAGGCGCGCTCCCTCGCCTCGGCCTCCGACTACGGGTCGGCAGCGTACGCCATCATCGTCGCCGAGCGGCCTGCTGAATGCCAGCGGCAGCTTGACATCCTGCGCGATGCGGGCTGGCACGCCACGGCGGCTTCCCCCGCAGCCCGCCTGCCCGCGATCTGGGCCGGACTCGAGTACGCGGTCGGCCAGGCGCGCAACGGGAACGCCACCAGCTCCAGTACATCCGGGACATCCGGGACATCTGGCACATCCGGTACCGCACCGTCCCACCCTTCCCGCACCAGGACGCACAGGGGGAACGCATGACCTCGACACTGACCCGCCCGACGCCCGCCGCCGCGGCTGCACCGCGTACGCCGCAGCGCGCCTACCTCGCCGATCCATGGCACTGGGCCGTGACGGGTGCTTCCCTGCTCGCCGTCCTCGCCGCGGCGACCAGCCTGAACGGGGTCGTGGAACCATGGACCTGGCTTCCTCCAGTGCTCAGTACTCTCGTTCCGGTGCTGCTGGCAATGGCCCTGACCCGGACCCTGCGCCTGGGCGGAGCGCTCTCAGCCCTCGTCGGCGTGCTGGCACTCGTCGGTGCGCTCACTGCCCAGTTCTTCCCACGCCAGAGCATCGTCGGCGTGATGCCGGGGCCGGGAACGTCACGGGAACTGGGGCGGCTTCTCGCGCAGGCCGAGGAGACCGTCGTCTCGCAGGTCGCGCCCGTACTCCCGAGCGCGGGCATCTTCCTGGTCATGTGCGCCGCGCTGGGCCTGATCGCCATCATCGTGGACGTCTTCTCGACGACGATGCGCATGCCGGCCGCGAGCGGGCTGGGGCTCTTCACCGTCATGGTGGCACCGGCCATCGTGAAGCCGAACGGCGTCGGGATGTTCGCGTTCATCGTCACGGTGCTCGCCTTCCTCCTGCTCCTCGCCGCGGCGCAGTGGCGCGAGAACCGCCTCGCGTCCGGCGGCGCCCGTGCCTCGTCCGGCTTTGCCGGCCGCAGCGTGGCGATCGGCGCGGCGGCCCTCGCCGTGACCATCGTCCTGCCCATGTTCGTCCCGGGTTTCAACTCCGGGGCCTTTCCGCAGGGCTCTCGCATGAATGTGTGGGGCAACGCCACGGGCCTCAATCCCGCGGTCACCCTCGGCAATGATCTTCGCAATCCCACGGGCTTCGGCCGCATCGCGTACTCCACCAATTCGGATGCCCCGGTGTATCTGCGGGCCGTGACACTGGAGGACTTCAGCGGTCGCCGCTGGGAGCCCGATCAGCGCCTCGACGACCGCGAGGCGGGCGTCGCCGAGATTGGGACGGAGCAGGGCTCCCCCAGCGCCACTCCTGCCGGCAGTACCGTCTTCACCCGCATCACCACGCAGAGCTACGCCAGCCCCTGGCTGCTCTCGCCCTACGCGCCCGTCGCCATCTCGGACCTGACCGGGAACTGGGCATGGGACCCGGCGAACCTGTCCGTCCTCGCCACCGACGGAGGATCGACCGCACGGCAGGAGTACGTGGTGGAAAGCCGCTCGGCCGAGCTCACGCGCGAGGGCCTGGGCGTCATCGGCCCCTCGGAGCGCGAGCCGGTGCCGGAGGTGTTCACGCAGCTGCCGGACGACACGCCGGAGATCGTCCGCACGACGACGGAGGACGTGGCCGGCGAGTTCGTGAACCCGTACGACAAGGCGCTCGCCATCCAGAGCTACCTGCGCAGCTCCGAATTCACCTACTCGGTCGAGGCCCCTGTCGACGGCGGGTACGACGGCAGCGGCATGGACGTCATGGCGCGCTTCCTCGAGTCGAAGTCCGGGTACTGCGTGCACTACGCAGGCACCATGGCCGTCATGGCGCGGGCGGCCGGTATTCCCAGCCGTGTCGCCATCGGTTACACGCCCGGTAGCCCCACGGGTAACACGGAGGAGGGCCCCGACGGCGAGGAGCTGCGCGAGTTCGTCGTCGATTCCCGCAACGCACACGCGTGGCCCGAGTTGTACTTCGAGGGCGTCGGCTGGGTGCAGTTCGAACCGACCCCCTCCCGCGGCGTCGTCCCGACCTACGCCCAACAGGCCTTCGCACCGGTGGGGCCCCGCGCGGACGATTCCGATTCCCTCAACCCCGGCGCCCGCCCGGGCGCCCTCCAGCCGACGGGGTCGGCAACAGCACCTGCCGAGAACTCCGAGGAAAGCCAGGCCAGCGGACCCGGTGACGAGACGCAACCCGTCGCCGGTCTGCTCGCAGTCGCCGGGATCGGGCTCCTCGCTCTCCTGCCCCTGCTCCTCCGGACCGCGAGGACTCGATCGCGGCGCCGCTCGGTCATGGTCCCGAGTGCCTCGACGGGCAGCGGGGGCGCCGCGACCTCCGCCTGGGCCGAGACCACGGAGATCGCCGGCGACTACGGGTACCCCCTCGAGGCGACGGACACACCTCGGACCTTCGCAGGCCGCCTGAGCCGCGAGGCGGCCCTCGACGGCGAATCGGCCGGGGCGCTCGTGCGGCTGCGGTCCGCGTACGAGTACGAGGAGTACGCCGACCACGGAAGGCCCCTCGGGTCGTCGCCCGCGGCCCGGCCCTCCGTCCCGACCCTCGTCCGAGCGGTGGCACCCCCGCGGTGGGACGACGTGGACACCGTCACGCGCGCGGTCCGCAGCCGGTCCTCCTTCTCCACCCGGCTGAAGGCGCGCCTGTTTCCGCAGTCCCTCCTCAACCGGTTCCGGTCCGGCTCCCCGCGCTGATCGTCAGGACCACCGGCCAGCGGGTGTCCGCCACAGCCACCCGGCCCGCGCGAGCTCGTCAAGACCAGAGCCTGCCTGGAAGCAGGAAGGCCGGCACCCTGCAGCAGGTGCCGGCCTTCCGTCGTCGGACGGGATGTCCCCTAGGACGCGTAGGGGTCCGCGATGCCCACGTACTGCGTGTACAGGTACTCCTCGATGCCTTCCGCGCCGCCCTCGCGGCCGAGACCGGACTGCTTCACCCCGCCGAACGGGGCAGCCGCATTGGACACGACGCCCGCGTTGAGGCCCAGCATGCCGGTCTCGAGGCGTTCGCCGATGCGCAGGCCCCGGTTGAGGTCGCGGGTGAAGACGTAGGCGACGAGGCCGTACTCGGTGTCGTTCGCGAGGTCCACGGCTTCGTCCTCCGTGCTGAACGTGATGATCGGCGCGACGGGTCCGAAGATCTCCTCCTGCATGATGCGCGCGGTCCGCGGCACGTTCTTGAGCACGGTGGCCGGGTAGAAGTATCCGTCGCCCGTGACCGGCGAACCACCCGTGACCGTCTCCGCGCCGTCACCGACAGCCGCTGTCACCAGTTCGTGCACCTTGTCCCGGCTCTTCTGGTCGATCAGCGGGCCGAGCTTCGACTCGTCCTCCGTACCCCGGGCGGTCGTCATGCCGCCCATACGCTCGGCAAGGGCCGCGGCGAAGCGATCCGCCACCGATTCGTGCACGATGAAGCGGTTCGCGGCGGTGCAGGCCTCACCCATGTTCCGGAGCTTCGCGAGCATGGCACCGGTGACCGCCGCATCCAGGTCGGCGTCCTCGAACACGAGGAAGGGGGCATTGCCCCCGAGCTCCATGGAGGTCCGCAGGACGTTCTTCGAGGCGGCTGCCAGCAGGTTCCGCCCCACCGGGGTGGAGCCGGTGAACGAGAGCTTCCGGAGGCGGGAATCCTCGATGAGCGGTCCCGTGACATCCCCCGCGGTCGTGGTGTTCACGATGTTCAGGACACCGGCGGGGAGGCCCGCTTCCTGGAGGACGGTCGCGAACAGCGACGACGTCAAGGGCGTCAGATTAGCCGGCTTGAGCACCATCGTGCAGCCCGCGGCGATTGCCGGAGCGATCTTCCGCGTCGCCATGGCAAGCGGGAAGTTCCACGGCGTGATGAGCAGGCAGGGCCCCACGGGCTTCTTGCTGACGAGCAGCCGGGACTTGCCGTCGGGCGACATGGAGTAGCGGCCGGAGGCGCGGACGGCTTCTTCCGAGAACCAGCGCAGGAACTCGGCTCCGTAGGTAACCTCTCCGCGCGCTTCGGCGAGAGGCTTACCCATCTCGAGGGTCATCAGCAGGGCGAACTCGTCCGCCCGGGCAGTGACCAGGTCGAAGGCGCGCCGGAGGATCTCACCCCGTTCACGGGGTGAGACGCGCGCCCAGTCGGCCTGGGCGGCAGCGGCTGCGTCGAGTGCAGCCATGCCGTCCGCGGGGGTGGCGTCCGCGAGCGACAGGAGCGTGCGTCCGGTCGCCGGATCCTCGACGTCGAACGTGGCACCCGACGACGACGCCCGCCATTCCCCGCCGATGAAGAGCCCGGTGGGCACCTTGTCGAGTACAGCCTTCTCCTGGTCGGCTGTGACAGCCATAGTGAGCTCCTTCGCGAGGTTACGGGGCGCGCCCCGAGGGGGCATTCCCGCTCACGCTAGACCCGGCGGCGAAGGGGTGTCCAGTGATTGCTGCACGGCAGGTCGGCACTTCCTCTGGACATCTGCACAATGCCTGCAGCGCCCTCAGCGTGCGGCGATCACCGCCGCATACAGCTCGCGCTTGCTGACGCGGCTCTCGGCCGCCACGGCCGCGACGGCGTCCTTGAGCCTCATACCGCCCGCGATCAGGGCGTTGACGTCCGTCACGTGATCCTCCGGGCTGGACGGTAGGGCTTCGGGGGCACCCGCGACGACGACGGCGATCTCGCCTCGCACCTCGCTTGCCTGGGCCCACTGCAGGAGTTCGAGGAGCGATCCGCGGATCACCTGCTCATGGACCTTCGTCAGCTCGCGCGCCACCGCGGCCCCGCGATCCGATCCGAACGCCTGCTGCAGCGAGCGCAGCATCGGTTCCAGGCGGTGGGGTGCCTCGAAGAAGACCATGGTCCTGCGCTCGGCGGCGAGATCGGCCAGGCGCCCGGCGCGCACTCCCGGCTTGCGGGGCAGGAAGCCCTCGAAGCAGAACCTGTCCGTGGGCAGTCCGGAGAGGGCCAGGGCTGCCAGGACCGCGGAAGCTCCCGGCACCGCCGTGAGGTCGAGCCCTTCGGCGACCGCCGCCTCCACGAGCCGGTAGCCTGGGTCGGAGACGGAGGGCATGCCGGCGTCGGTCACCATCAGCAGCGTCGCTCCGTCGCGGACCAGATCGAGGAGTTCCGCGGTCCGTTCCGCTTCGTTGTGTTCGTGATAGCTGATGACGCGGCCCGACACGGTCACGCCGAGCGCCTGCACGAGCCGGTGGAGGCGGCGCGTGTCCTCCGCCGCGACCACGTCTGCCGTGTGGAGGAGTCCGATCAGCCGTTCGGTCGCGTCACCCATGTTGCCGATCGGAGTCGCCGCCAGGACGATCCTTCCCCTGCCACTGCCGTCCCCGGCTGTTCCCCGGTAGGCGGTGACGGGGGCACGGGTCTCCGCCTGCTCCTCGCCCGCGGCGTCGGGGTGCTCCCCTGCGCCCTCGTCCGTCAGGTCAGGGTCGGTGTCGTTAGGCTGGTTCACCGCTCCAGCCTAGCCCGCGGGGCCCCCGCTGCCCCTCCCGCCCTGCGGCATCCAGGACAGCTGGAACCCGGGAGCCGGTCCAGCACGTGAGGAGAACGCGCAAATGCCGCCGGTAGCATGTCAGTGTGAGCCACACCGCCGTCCGCCCTGACCAGGACAGTCCGAAGCACCGTGGCTCCTGGGTCGTTCCTCCCACTGAGGCTTACACCCTCCGGGCGCTGACGTCCCGACTCCTCGGCGCGGCTTCGGCAGGCGGCGCTCTCCTGTGGATCCTGCCGCTCGCCATGGCTCTCCTCGGCGGCGTCCTGCGTTTCGTCCGCCTCGGTGAGCCGGGATCACTCGTGTTCGACGAGACGTACTACGTCAAGGACGCCTACTCGATGCTGCAGTCGGGGTACGAGCGCGAGTGGCCCGAGAACGCCAACGATTCGTTCAACGCCGGCAACCCCGACGTCCTGCTCGACACACCCAACTACGTGGTGCATCCTCCCGTCGGCAAATGGATGATCGCCGTCGGCATGATGCTGTTCGGTGCGGACAACGCGTTCGGCTGGAGATTCTCCGCAGCGGTGATCGGCACGCTGTCGGTCCTCCTGCTCGCCCTCGTCGCGCAGCGGTTGTTCGGCTCGGCACTGCTCGGTGCCGCCGCCGGTCTGCTCCTCGCCGTCGACGGCCACCATCTGGTCGAATCCCGGACGTCGCTGCTCGACATCTTCCTCAGTTTCTGGATCCTGGCCGCCTTCGCAGCCCTCCTCGTCGATCGTGACGACGGGCGACGACGACTCGCGCGCCGTCTCGCGGCCCTGGCAGGAAGGGGCGACGGCGCCGTACCGTCGCGTCGGGATCTCTCCTACGGGCCGTTCCTGGGGTTCCGTCCCTGGCGGTTGGCCGCGGGCGTATGCCTCGGGCTGGCACTGGGCACCAAGTGGTCCGCCCTCCCGTTCATCGCGGCCTTCGGGCTGATGTCGGTCGCCTGGGACATGAGCGCCCGCCGCATCGCGGGTGTGCACCACTGGTTCCTCGGCGGTGCGGTCAAGGACGGACTGCTGGCCTTCATCTGCGTCGTCCCGGTGGCGCTACTGACCTACCTCGCCACCTGGGCGGGCTGGCTGCTCTCCGATGACGCCTACGACCGCACCTGGGCGGAGCGGAACCCTTCGGCACAGTGGGGCTGGGTGCCGGGTTCCCTGCACTCCCTCGCCGAATACCACCGCAGCGCCTACACGTTCCACCAGGGGCTCGGCTCCGACCACCCCTACGAGGCAACCGCCTGGTCGTGGCTGGTGATGGGCCGGCCGACGTCGTTCTTCTACGAGAAGCCCTCGGGCTGCGGAGCCGAAGCGTGCTCGCAGGCCGTCACCGTGCTGGGCAACCCGCTCATCTGGTGGACCGCGTCGCTCTCCCTCCTCGCGCTGCTGTTCTTCTGGCTCGGACGCCGCGACTGGCGCGCCTCCGCCATCCTCACGGGTGTCGCCGCCGGCTACCTGCCGTGGTTCCTGTACCCGGAGCGCACCACCTTCTACTTCTACGCCGTGGCCTTCGAACCGTTCCTCGTGCTGTCACTGGTCTACTGCCTCGGGGTCGTACTGGGCGGGCCGGGGTCGAGCCGTGCCCGGCGCCGACGAGGTATCGTGCTCGTGGGGGTCTTCCTGGCCGCCGTCGTCGCGCTGTCGGCGTACTTCCTCCCCATCTGGACGGCCGAAGTCATCCCCTACGACCAGTGGCGCATGCGCATGTGGCTTCCGAGCTGGATCTAGGCCCGCACCCCGCACCCCGCACCCCGCACCCCGCAATGAAAGCGAGCAACCGTGCGCGAGTCCATCAGTGAACTCCTGGTCCATCTCCCGTCGACCAGCAACACCACGGACCTCCTGCTGAGAACCCACGACGCCGATCCATGGCGACCGCTGTACGCGTTGCGGGAGGGCACTCTGTGGCGGGATGTCTCGGCCGCCGAGTTCCTGCAGCAGGTGACCGGGCTGGCCAAGGGCCTCATCGCGCACGGCGTGCAGCCTGGGGATGCCGTGGCTGTGATGTCGAAGACGCGCTACGAGTGGACACTTGCCGACGTCGCCATCTGGTTCGCCGGGGCGGTCACCGTCCCGATCTACGAAACCTCCTCCGCCCACCAGGTCGCCTGGATCCTCGAGGACGCCCGTCCCGCCGTCGTCTTCGTGGAGGACAGGCGCATGGCCGACGTCGTCCTCGATGCCGCCGGACGGGCCGGACGCCTGGACTCGACGACGGTCGTGCGCCTGACCACCGAGCCCTTCGACGGCGCGAGCCTCACCTCGATGACCGACGCCGGTGCCGCCGTCACCGACGGTGACCTGGAGACGGCGCGCTCTTCCCGCGGACTCGCCGACACCGCCTCCATCGTCTACACCTCGGGTACCACGGGCAGGCCCAAGGGCTGTGTCATCACGCACGGCAACTTCGCGCTCTTCGCCGTCAACACCCTGGAGTTCCTGCCCGAGTTCCTGAAGGAGGAGCATGCCCGGACCCTGATGTTCCTGCCCCTCGCCCATGTGCTGGCGCGGGCGGTGCAGGTGGTGTGCTTCACCGGCGGCATCACGCTGGCGCATTCGGGGTCGGCGGCGCAACTGCTGGAGGATCTGACGACCTTCCGCCCCACCTTTCTCCTCGCGGTTCCCCGCATTTTCGAGAAGATTCACGCGACGGCCGGGCAACGGGCAGCCGAGGCCGGCAAGGGACGACTCTTCGCGGCCGCGGAGCGCACCGCCGTCGCCTACTCGCGGGCTGTGGACGCACGTGGCCGGGGCGGGAGCGGGCCTTCGCCCGTCCTCCGGGTCTCGCACGCGGTCTTCGACCGTATCCTCTACCCGAAGCTGCGCAGTGTGTTCGGCGGCGACGTCAGGTACACCGTCTCGGGTGCCAGTCCGCTCAGCGAACACCTCGCGCACTTCTTCCGAGGTGCGGGCATCATGGTCCAGGAGGGCTACGGGCTGACTGAGAGCACAGCCCCCTGCACCGTGAACACCGTGCGGTTGACGCGCGTCGGATCGGTCGGCATCCCGATGCCGGGGACGAGCATCCGGCTCGACGCCGACGGCGAGGTCCAGGTCAGGGGTGTCGGTATCTTCGCGGGCTACCACCGCAACGACGAAGCGACAGCGGAAGCGTTCACCACGGACGGCTACTTCCGCACCGGCGACATCGGCTCTCTGGACGACGACGGATTCCTCACGATCACCGGCCGCAAGAAGGACCTGCTCGTGACGGCAGGCGGCAAGAACGTCGCACCCGGACCCCTCGAGGAGAAGCTCCGGGAGTGCCCGCTGGTTGCACAAGCTGTCGTGGTCGGCGAGGGCAGGCCCTTCATCGGGGCGCTGATCGCCCTGGACCGCGAGGCCGTCGCCGCCTGGGCCGCAGGGCACGGCAAGCCTGGGCTGACCACGCGGCAGGCCACCACGGATGCCGACATCCTGGCCGAGCTGCAGGCCGCTGTCGATGCCGCCAACACCACGGTGTCCCGGCCAGAGCAGATCCGGCGCTTCACGGTGCTGGACGCCGAGTTCACCGTCGAATCCGGGCACCTGACGCCGACCCTCAAACTCAAACGTGCCGCCGTCGTCGCCGACTACGCCGATGCTCTCGAGGAGCTGTACGGCGCGGCAGGGCGCTGACGCCCGGGTGTACGGCGGACGGTGGCACCGAACGGCACTGCGTTCCCGCCGGCGCCGCGCGCCCGGGCCCGCTTCTCCCACGGGCGGCGTGCCAAGTGTGCAGTGAAAGCGTTGTCTCAGTCCCGCAGCTCGAGGTGCTCCATCGCGAGATTCGAGCATCTCGCGGCCGGCGTCGCGGCGGCACCGCGGGTGAACAGGACGGTGGCCAGCAGTGAGGCCAGCGCCTGCGGCGAGGAGAGCACATCGTTGAACGCTTCAGCCGGGGTGGTTGCCGCAGTGCGGACTTCCAAACCATTCATCGTGGCGTCATCAACGCGCTGCACCAGGAACTGCCGGGCGATCTCCCGTGCTGCGTCGGAGTCGAGGATGTCCAGGTCGAACTCTGCCTTGATGCGGTAGGTAGCCATGATCCGATGATGGCATGTACCGGGTACACGATCCGGGCGGCTCGCGGCTGAGCACAGCCGAGATGAACCGGGCCCTGGACGGTGCCGGCACCAGCTCGCCGGCCGTCGAATCACAGACCGAGCCGGCGCTGGCGTCGACAGCGGACGACGTCGCGGAGCAGGTTGCCGCCGAGACGAAGGCTGCATAGTCAGCGGGTGGTCAGCATCGTGGATGGTGGCCATGGGTTGCACTTGTTCGCTCGTAGGGTGAGGGTGGGATTCCGTACCCGCGCGTCCCGCATTACCGCCCTCCGGGCTGGACCTGAGGCTTCTCAGGAACCTCCGGAACGAGGACCACGGGTGCGTCGAAGACCACCTGAACTCAGAGCCTGGCTCTGGGGCTCCTTCTTTGTCCTGTTCCTGCGTCCCGGGCTACCGGCTGGCAGGCGTCGCATACTGATCCGCGCTGCCCGCCGCAACCAGCTGGCGCTGTGTGTAGGACGTCGCCCAGGCCGTGCCGAAGAACCAGACGGCAGCCAGTGCGCTGAGGGGAGCTGCCACACCTCTGGAGGCGTCGTTCATCGGCACGAAGAGCAGGACGACAGTGGTGATGGCCAGCAGTACGCCGGCAGCCCTGCAGAACCTGGCGAACGGAGGGTTCGTGTGCAGGGCCCAGCCCAGACGGATCATGTCCCTGGCCGACTTCGGTGGTGTCTTCGAGTACCGCTTTCCGAGGGTGACCAGCCACATCAGGAGCGTCAGCACGGACCCGATGATGATGAAGACGATGCCGATCTCCAGGGTCTGCTGCAGGAGCAGCGACACCAGCAGGTGCGCGACGCCGCCAAGGGCCGTAAGCGTGGGAAACCAGATGGCGGAGAACAGCAGGGTCTTCCGCTGGGCGATCGCCACAGCCTGGGCGTAGCCGCTCTCAGTGTGCTCAGTGGTCATGCTGAGGTCCTCTCGGTTGTTCGTCAGGTGCAGGGAGGCCCGTGAGCCTGTGCCGGTATTTGACCGCGGCGGCGTCGGTGCCGTTCTTCAGCCGCTCATCGGAGTCCTTCATCCACTGTGGCTGCAGGGGGCGGGGCATCCAGAAGCAGCCGATGAGTGCCGCCGCCAGGCAGATGATCAGGAAGATCGAGATCATCCCGCTCAGTGGCTTTGGAAGAGCGGTGATCCAGTCGCTGAAGGGAACCAGCATCATCAGGATGCCGTTGGGCAGCATCGCCAGGCTCGGCTTGCCCGGCAGGAAGGAGTCCGCGACCAGCAGGTACATCCACTTCTGCCGGAGCATCGAGATGCTCGCCCATGTTAGGAAGATGCCCAGGGGAAGCACGGTGAAGACGAGGAGCGGGTTCACCTGCTGATCTCGACGACGATCGCTGCCTTGCGGGGCCAGATGGTGTAGCTGAGTGCCCAGATGAACTCCGCGACCACGGCGATTCCGAGGATGCGATACCAGCCGGTAAGCGCTTCAGTCCGGGAAGGATCATCGACCCACCAGGTGATGATCAGAAGAATGCCCGCGGCGATGGAAGCTGCGCCGAGGGTCCGCACGAAGTCACCCCAGCACCGCTGGGTGTACTCGCGTCCGGTCGTCCTCAAGGGAGCGGGCCCGCCGGCGAACCAGTGGGCGAACCGGGTGTCAGCCCAAGCAATCATCCGGTGTCCGTGGGTGACGGAAAACCCGATATACAACGCTGCGAGCCCGTGGTGCCAGGACGCCGTGGCGCCGGCTACCAGGTGCACAGTGACGGCTACCAGGAGCACCACGTCGATCAACGGGGCGATCAGGAGCAGAGCTGCACCAAGCCGCTTGTTCCCCCTGATGTACCGCATGGCCAATCCGGCAAGAATGGCGACGCAGAAGCCGATCTCACACGCGATGATCAGAGCCAGAATCATTGTTCCCCCATAGTGATGTGAATGTGGCGGCGAGGAGCAGGTTTAGTCGCCGATCTCGAGGGCGCCTGTCGGACGGTGCGGTCGGCTGGGTGTCCTGCCAACCATCAGCATGAGGCCCTCGTGCATCGGGACAACCGGTGGGTGATCTTGGAGGAACACCTCCGGCTCCCGGCTGAATGCCTGACGGTACAGCTCCAGCAGGGTTGCCGACCATTCGGGGGTGCCCATCATGTCCTCCGCCCACCGCGTGAACACCGTCCACCATCACCATTGTGCGTGGTGCGAGGTGCCTCAGCCATTATCAGACGGTGTCGTTGGAGAACGTGTCGTTCGCTCCCGCGTCGAGAACCGCAGGGCCATGGACTTCCCCAAGCCGAGGCGAAATAACGTCTGGATCCGCTATCCGCCAAAGGAACCGCGGATGCAGGCCCACGCCATGGCGTACACCAGGACCGCCGTACTGGTGGAACTGGTCGACGATCTGAATGGCGAAACGGCACAGGAGATTGTCCGCTCCACAGTGGACGGCGTTGGATATGAGATCAGCCTGATAACGGAGAAAGCTGGAGTACTGCGCTCCTTCATCACCGAATATGCAAGCAAAGGTCGGAAGGCCGGGAACCGGGAACCGGGAACCGGGAACCGGGAACCGGGAACCGGGAACCGGGAACCGGGAACCGGGAACCGGGAACCGGAAGAATGGTATTCGTCCTCAGGGGTGCTCGGGCGGTGCCTTTGGGACCGAGGTAGGGCAGAGTGGTCTGCATCTGACAGGGCAACCACGGGGCACGCAGGTACGAGATGAGTGATGACACGATGATCGCGCTGCCGGTTGACCAGCTACGACTGGTGGTCGACCGGGTCCTTGAGCACACCAGCCCTTTTGCCGGCGACGCACAGCTTTTCGCCGATGAGATCCTTCGCCTACGTGATGCCGGCCAGCTGTCCAGGGGGACCGCGCGATACCTGGCGTGGTTCATCTACCAGCGCCAACAGGGATGGCGAAGAGGAACGTGCGGCGCCGCCCTTCGTCGTGGTGGATCTCCTCGACGACTTGAAAGCCGCGCTTCAGCAGCCCGGCACCGGAACGTGGTTGTCATTGGTCATGACACTGTCGGCCTCGGGCACGTTGGACATCGACGACAACTACGACGAGAAACCTGACTTCGGTTTCGAGGTCAGCGCCCACGACTACTCCCTTGAGCTGCAGAGATTCCCGCGCGCTGATGAAGCGGTGCCAGCCTGGTGGCAGGAACGCATCGCGCAGGGTGGCCCGTCGTGACCAACACCAAGCCTGTCACGATGTTCGGCGCCCTGCTGTGCTCCAGCCTGCTGAGGGTGCTGACAGGGTGCGCTGCTTCGGACACAACCGACGCCGCCCGGCGACGTTCAGTGATGCCCGGGGCGGAGCACGTCGAGGCGCCGGGCACCAGGCTTCCGAGTCTCGCCAGGACCCCCACTAAACCCTTCTCCACGGGTGCATGCACGTGCCGGGGAGCCGACACGGAACTGGCGGCCACCATGATGTCTCAGGCCATGCAAGGGATTACGTGAACAGGGCTGTACGACGCCAACCGCTACGGCAGCAATTCGGAGCCCCGAGTGCACCACGGTCAGGACGCGTCGAGCGCCTTCCGGTACCGGGACTGCGCGGATTCCTGTGCCAGCATCGAGCGTTCGCGTCGCCCCCTGGTGGGCCAGGTGAGGACGAGGGTGAGAAGGGTTGCCGCGAGCACGAGCACGGCGACCGTGACGGCTGAGTCCGTCCAGAACTGTTCGGGGAACAGACGGATCAACGTGTCGTCGACGCGGAAGGTCCAGGTCCCGTCGGCGAAGAACAGGGCGTGCACCTGCGTGAAGAAGGTCTCCCAGGCCAGTACCGCGAGGACCGTCAGGACGGCGATGCCCGCGAGCGTCAGGACGGCTCCCGCGAAAAGGGCCCTCCTCACGCCACCCTTGTACCGCCGGGCGAGGTAGACACACGCGAGGACCGCCAGCACGAAGAGCACCAGCGCGATGGCGAAGGACAGGCCGAGGACACCTTTGACGTCCGCCATGTGGCCCACTTCCGAGGCGAGGAACAGCGGTTCCCCCTCCGGCGTCACCAGACCGCCCAGGTATCTGGGCGGCGCGAAGTTCATGACGTAGTCGAGGGCGTACGAACCGTACGTCATGCGGTCATCGAGGGAGAAGCCGAACCGGTCGGCGGGAAAACCGGGCCGGTGGTATTCGAGCCACAGGAACGACGACGTCGCGACGGCCCGCACGGCGGCCGCGACGACGATGATGGGGAAGAAGAGCGCGACGACCACCTGCAGGAACCGGGCCAGACCCGGTTTCGCCATGACCGCCTGATCGCGCGCTGCGGCCCGTCGCGCGGCTTCGTGGCCTCCCCCGCCCGGTGGTGCGGCGTCGGCGCGTTCCACCCCTTCACCGACGGACCGAACGCCGCCGTCGGAGTCACCGGTCGTACCGTCGGCGACGGAAGGAACGGCGACCGACGAACCGGTCGTACCGTCGGTGCCGGACGGAACAGCGGAAGGAACGGCGACCGACGAACCGGTCGTACCGTCGGTGCCGGACGGAACAGCGGAAGGAACGGCGACCGACGAACCGGTCGTACCGTCGGTGCCGGACGGAACAGCGGAAGGAGCGGCGACCGACGAACCGGTCGTTCCGTCAGGGCCGCCGGAGTGCTCCGCTCCGGTCGTGCTCGTCGCATCAGGAGCGGAACCGCCCGGAGCCATCGGGATCGTCCTGGTCGCGGGCGGCGTGCTGCCGGTGGTGGCTGCGTCCCTTGAGGAGCCGCCGTCCGGGTCCTCGTCCCGCAGGCCGGACAGGTCCGGCAGGGTGCTCGCCCGCCGTCGCGGGAGATTGTGGCGCTGTGCCACTCCGTACGCTGCATCACCAGGCGCTGCGTCATCTGGCGCTGCGCTACCGGGCGCTGCGTCACCCGATGGGGTGCCGGTCCTGCCGATCGCAGGATCGTCGTCGTTCAGGCGTCGAGCACCGGACGCGCCGGATCGCGGACTATCGATCTCTGCCACTGCACTGTCTCCTCGTTGACTGCCGCCGGCGGTGACTCCGGCGACTCCGACACTACCGGGCTCGAGCCTGCCTGGCGGGGAGGCTCCCCGCCCGAAGCACCGCGCCCGCAGCGCTCAGGAAGTGATGACGGTATCGCCCCGATCGACGATGCCCAGGTCTCCACTGTGCCCCGTAGCGAAAGCCCGCCGACCGAGTATCAGCGTGTAGGCCCAGTACGCCGCGAAGACCAGGAACCCGATCGACAGTCGCAGCCACGGCGGCAGCGCGCTCGGGGTCACGAACCCCTCGACGAGCCCGGAGACGAGCAGGACCAGCACGAGCCCGAGTGCGACCGTGATCAGGGCCCGACCCTCCTCGGCCAGAGCGACCGCTCGCAACCTGCGCCCTGGCGCCGCCCACGCCCAGAAGATCCGCAGGCCCGCCGCCGTCGCGATGAAGATCGCCGTGAGCTCCATGAAGCCGTGGGGCAGGATGTAGAGGAAGAAGACATCGAGCCGGTCGTAGGAGGCCATCATCCCGGCGGTGATGCCGATGCCCTGCGCGTTCTGGTACAGGATGAAGGCCGGCCAGATGCCGGAGACGCCGAAGGCGACAGCCTGCAGGGCTATCCAGGCGTTGTTCGTCCAGACCAGGCCCGCGAAGGAGGCCGCAGGGTTCTCCGAGTAGTAGTTGGTGAAGTCCTCCTCCACATAGCGCCGGAGGTCCTCGTCCGTCCCGAGCGCCTGGATGACCCCGGGGGTCCCGGCGACCCAGAGGGCGTAGAGCGCCGTCACCGCGAGGAAGAGCACTCCTACCGAGACCGTGAGCCACCGGACGCGGTAGAAGGCGGCGGGCAGGGAGTTCACGAAGAACTGCGCGATGTCCTCCGTGACGTTCGATCTCGCACCGGTGAACCGCGTCCTCGCCCGCGAGAGGCGCGTGGACAGTGCACCGGACAGGGCGCTCTCCGGATCCACCGAGCGGATGATGGACAAGTGCGTCGACACGCGCTGGTACAGCACGAGCAGTTCGTCCGCCTCCGCGCCGTTCAGCCGGCGCCTGCGCACGAGGTCGTCGAGGCGTTGCCAATCGCTGCGATGCACCGCGATGAATGCGTCCACGTCCATGGGCCAACCCTATAGTCCGACTCCCGCACCGTGCGGCAGGGTCCGCTCACCCGGCTGCGGGCACCGCTCAAATGCCTCCCCTGGACACCCGGCGATAGGCTGGGCGGGAGGTCCGGCCGCGAGAACCGCTGCCCACACCGGAAGCGCTCGTCAGCACCTGCCGAAGGGGAACACATGAGTTCGGTCGTCACCGGCGAAGCGGTCGTGCTCGAACTGAGGCCGGCCGGATTCGCGGCGCGCGGATTGAGTGTCATCATCGACATCACCGCTCAGATCATCCTGGCGATCCTGCTCGTGCTGCTGATCGGGAGGGTCTTCGGCGGAGTCCTCGACCCGGCACTGACCAACGCCCTCCTGCTGTCCGTCGTCGTCCTGCTGCTCCTCGTCGTCCCGGTGACCGTGGAGACCGTGACGCGCGGCAAATCCCTCGGACGGCTCGTGATGGGACTGCGGATAGTGCGCGACGACGGAGGGGCCATCCGCTTCCGCCATGCGTTCATCCGCGGAATGGTCGCCATCCTGGAGATCTACATGCTCGGCGGGTCGCTCGCGTTCCTCGTCTCCCTGTTCAACGAGCGGTCCAAGCGCCTCGGCGACCTGCTGGCGGGAACCTATTCTATGCGGGAGCGCGTGGTCGCCGCCCCGCGCACACTGGCCGTGATGCCGCCACGGCTGCAGCAGTGGTCCGAGACCGCCGACATCGGGCGCCTCCCGGATGCACTCGCCCGCAGGATGTCCCAGTTCCTCGCCGAGGCACCGAGGCTCACCCAGCAGGCGCGCCACAGGCTCGCCCTCGACCTCGCGGCCGAGGCCAGCCACCACGTCTCACCACCTCCGCCGGGCACTACCCATCCGGAGGAGTTCCTGCATGCCGTCATCGCGTCACGCCGGGAGCGCGACTACACCGCCATGATGCGCCAGCGCGAACGCTCGGAGAAGACAGCGAAGAGGCTCCACACACTGCCTTTCAGCTAGCGTGCGGAGCCTCGCGAACGATCGGGTGAGCGGACCTACGGCTGGTTGACCCACTCGTTCCAGGGCACGTTCCAGTCGCCGAAGCCGTCCCAGACGTACATCGGCCCGTAGTCGGTGTTGAGGATCTGGACCACATCGCCGGGCCCGAACGTGTTGTAGAAGTACTCCGCGCCTTCCGGGGACATACCGATGCAGCCATGGGAGACGTTGATGTTGCCGAGGGCCACCTGCGCCGCCGGCAGTGCCTCGTGGACGAAGGCACCGCCGTTGCTCAGCCGGCTGGCATGGTTGACGACGGTCGGCGGGTAGTAGGCAGGGTCACCGGGCTTGAGCCCGATCGACTCGGCTGTGAACCTCGTGGTCTCGTAGCGCTCCATGACCACCATGTACCCCTCGGTGGATGGCCACTCGTCGGTGCCGAGCGTGACCGGGAAGGTCCGGTCCAGCTTGCCGTCGAGATAGACGTTCATGGTCTTCGTGGTGTTGTCGACCACCGCAAGGCGGGTGTTGTGCGTCTTCACCGTCATGGTCTTGTCGAAGTTGCCGATCATGCCGTTGCCGAAGTCGACGCCGAACAGGTTCAGGTCGACCGTGATGGTGCTGTTCGGAGCCCAGAAGGTCTCCGGACGGTAGCGCACCTTGGTGTCCGACAGCCAGTAGAAAGCGCCGGGCTGCCCACTCGTGCTGGTCACCGTGATGGCCTTCTCCACGGCATCGCGCTTGGTGACCGGCTCACTGAAGGTGAACTCGAACGGCTGTCCGGTACCCACGGTGCTGCCGTCCAGGGGGAACATCGCGGCATCCGCTTCGTTGGCCGGTTCCACGGTGGTAAACCTCGACGTCTCGCGTCGCTCGTTCCCGCCCGAATCGAGCACCGTGTAGGAGAACTCGTACTCGGTGTCGAACGCCAGCCGCTCCGTCGCCGTCCAGCTCGCGCCGTCGGCGGATACGGTTCCGGCGATCGGGGTGCCACCTGCGCGCGGCGCCAGCTCGACGGCGTCGAGCGTGGCGCCCTCCACGGTCACGGCAGCTACGGTGACCGGGTTGACGCCGAAGGCTCCGTTGGTCGGTGTGAGCCCGACGGTGTACGGCTCGGCCCGCGCCGAGGAGGCCGACGGGCTGGGTGCTGCCGATCCTGGTGAACCGGAGGCCTCCGCGGAGGTGGAGGACGAGGGCAAGGACGAGGACGATGGCGACGCGTCGTTCCAGGGCGATGCCGTGGCGATACCGACGCCACCGCCGACCACGACGACCGCCGCGGCACCGATGGCTGCGATCTTCCAGCCCTTCCGGTTCGCCGCGGCCTTGCTCGACTCCTGCTTCATGCGCATGCTTCTGTGCCCCTCGACGTAGCTGCCCTGAGCGATTTTACGCGACCGGGTGGGGCACACCGGGTAGGCGGCATGCGGGTGTCTTTCCGATGCGGCCGCAGCCGGCGCCCGGGTGGCTCCGTCTGCGGCCGATCTGAGACAGCGGAGGAAATCAGTAGCGGTACTGCTCGGGCTTGTACGGTCCGGCGACGTCGATGTCGAGGTACTCCGCCTGGCCCTTGGTGAGCTCCGTGAGTTCGACGCCCAGTGCGTCCAGGTGCAGGCGCGCGACCTTCTCGTCGAGGATCTTCGGCAGGACGTAGACCTCGTTCTCGTACTCGCGGTTCCCCTCGGCGTCGTCCTGCTCGAACTTCGTGTAGAGCTCGATCTGGGCGATCGTCTGGTTCGCGAAGGAGTTGCTCATTACGAAGGAAGGGTGCCCGGTGGCATTCCCGAGATTCAGCAGGCGTCCCTCGGACAGCATGATGATCGAGTGCTGCTTCACGCCCTCGGTCTCGTCGGCGGGGATGACCCACTCGTGCACCTGCGGCTTGATCTCGATCTTCTCCACGCCGGGGATCCGGGCGAGACCTGCGATGTCGATCTCGTTGTCGAAGTGGCCGATGTTGCCGACGATGGCCTGGTGCTTCATACCCGCCATGTGGCGCGCCATGATGACGTCCTTGTTGCCCGTGGTCGTGATGAAGATGTCGCCCAGTGCGAGCACCGTTTCGAGCTTCGCGACCTGATACCCGTCCATCGCGGCCTGGAGTGCGCAGATGGGATCGATCTCCGTGACGATCACGCGCGCGCCCTGGCCACGCAGGGCCTCGGCGGCACCCTTGCCGACGTCGCCGTAGCCGCACACCACGGCCACCTTGCCGCCGATGAGCACGTCCGTGGCGCGGTTCAGTCCGTCGGGCAGGGAATGGCGGATGCCGTACTTGTTGTCGAACTTCGACTTCGTGACGGAGTCGTTGACGTTGATCGCCGGGAACAGGAGCTTGCCCTGGGCCGCGAGCTGGTACAGGCGATGCACGCCCGTCGTCGTCTCCTCGGTGACGCCCTTGATCCCTGCGGCGATGGTGGTCCACTTCTGCGGCTCGGACTCAATGGTCGAGCGGAGCGTGTCGAGGAAGACGGTGTACTCGTGCGAGTAGTCCGCATCACCCTCCTGTGGGTTGGCCGGGACTGCTCCGAGAGCCTCGAACTCGACGCCCTTGTGGACGAGCATCGTGGCGTCACCGCCGTCATCGAGGATCATGTTGGGACCGAGGTCCTCCGCCTGGCCTGGCCAGGTCAGGATCTGGGTCGCGGTCCACCAGTAGTCCTCGAGGCTCTCGTTCTTCCAGGCGAAGACGGGGACACCCGCGGGCTCCTCGACGGTGCCCGCTCCCACGACGACGGCCGCGGCGGCCTCGTCCTGCGTGGAGAAGATGTTGCAGGATGCCCAGCGGACCTCTGCCCCGAGGGCGATGAGCGTCTCGATGAGGACTGCTGTCTGCACGGTCATGTGCAGCGACCCGGCGATGCGGGCGCCCGCCAGGGGCTGCGCCTCGGCGTACTCGCGGCGCAGGGCCATGAGACCCGGCATCTCGTGCTCCGCGAGGCGGATCTGGTGGCGCCCCGCCTCCGCGAGAGAAAGGTCGGCAACTTTGTAGTCGAACGTCATGGTCTGCTGTTCCTTGCTTCGGGTTCGGGGAGTACGGGGGCGATGCGCGGAGAAGCGCGTCGGCCTAGGAGGCGCGGGCGGCACCATCGAGGAGTTCGGGGCGCAGCAGCACAGGGATGCCCTCATCGAGCCCGTACGTCAGCGGCTCCCCATCGGGGCCCGGAGATGATGACCGGAGCACGTCGCCGTCCTGAACGAGTTTCGACCCTGTGACGGGGCATCTGAGGACGTCGAGCAGCTGTGCTGGGATATTCGCCATGGAGAAGCTTTCGCTCGGGAGGGGTGGCTTTTGTACCTCCAAGTCTAACGCGGAAGCTCCACCCGTCCTTCATCCGGCGACGCCGATGAGCGCCCCGTCAGGGCTCGCGCAGGATCCTGAGATGGCCCCGACGGGGACCGTTGACGGCGGCAGGCGGCTCGATGGGTGACCTGCTCCCGCGCTGTCCCGTCGTCAGCTGCTCCGGCGAGGGCTCGGCCGCCGCTTCGCGCACCGCATTCGCCAGGGCAAGCAGGTCGTCCGAGTTGTGCTCGGGCGCAGCCTCCGGGAGCGTCAGCCGTACTACTTCCCATCCGCGCGGAACCGTCAGCCTCTCCGCGTGGACGGCGCAGAGATCGTACGTGTGGGGCTCGGCGTACATGGCGAGCGGGCCGAGCACTGCAGTCGAGTCGGCGTAGACATACGTGAGGGTAGCCACCGCCGGCCGCTGGCAGGCTGATCTGGAGCATTGACGGAGTGATCCCACGATGGGAAAGCCTACCGGGCATTGCAGCAGGCGGAGGTCAGGACGCGCACCGGGTGCCACAACCCTGGATGCCTCGGTTGTGGGGAGTGCGGGCGAGGTGTTCAAGGCTTAGAGTCTTTACATGCAGGATGCTTCCACTTTTTCGGTCAACCTGACCGATCCGACGTCCACTGGCGGGCGTCCGGCGCGGTCGTTCTACGAACGCCGGCGGAACCGTCGGGGGCGCGGCATGCGGGGTGAACTGCTTCCGCAGCACCTGCCCGGCTCACGCTCCAGGTCGGAACAATTCGACGACTGGGTGATGGAATCGGCCCAGCGGCTCGAGCGCCTGTGGGGCGAACGCATCCAGGACCTGCAGATCGTGGTGCAGGAGATACCGGACGGCCTCGAGGACATGACGCCCGAGACACTCCGCGGCCTCCTCGGGTCCTGCTCCCCTGCCGCGCCCGGCCGGCCGGCCGTCATCACGATCTACCGTCATCCCGTGCTCATGGCTGCCAAGGCGCTCATGCCGGTCAACGAACTGGTCCACGACGTCGTGGTCGAGCAGGCTGCCGAACTGATGGGACTCGCGCCCGAGGTGGTCGACCCGGCCTACGGTCGCTCCCAGGCCTGAGGTACGACGGCGTCGGCTCGGTTGTCCCAGGAGCGGGCAGCCACCGAACCGCACAGGAGCTAGTAGCCGAGTTCCACGGGAATGCTCTGTGGCCCCGTCGCTCCGGCCGGAACGCTGACGACCGAGACTCCGGCCCTCGCTCCCGGCAGTGTCGCGATCTGCGCACCGTAGACCGGATCGCCGGTCGCGTCGATGATGACACCAGCCGGCGTCGGGCCGAAGGACGACGACGGCACCGTCACGGAGGTGCCGCCGGCGATGCCGATCACCACCGGTTTCCCGAGTGCCCCGTCAGCGGCCACGGGGGTCAGCGTGACTTCTCCCCGCCCGCTCGGCGCGCCCAGTACGAGGGACACATCGGCGCCCTCGGCAAGCGCTAGCGCATGGTCGCTGCCGAGCCGGACTGCTGCAGGAGCACCGGCGAAGTCGACAGGCTCGCCGTCGTCGACGCCGCGAGTCACCTGCGCTGATGCCACCACGGAGACATCCGAAGTGACGGCGATCGTGTAGTTCCCCCCAGGCAGGGACTCGAGCGGCACCGCCGTGACCGACCCGGCCGCGGCCGTCACGACTCCCCCGCCCGGCCGTGCCACTTCCCCGTCGGGGCCGTAGACCTTGATGTCGAGCACGGCATCGCTCGAGCCCGGGACGAGTACCTGGAGCTGGGGGGCTGCGGAACCGTACCCCTCCTGCTCGCGAATGCGGCGGGCCGTAGCCTCGTCCTGTACGACGACGCCGGGCACCACCTGGGTGACCCCGGCCGGGCCGCTCGGCGCCAGCAGTTCGACGCCGCCGGGCGTGAGGCCGCGCAGGACGCTCTGCTGGATGAATCCCGCGATCCGTCCTCCATCGCTGCGGACCCGCACGGCGACCTGGTCCTGGTTGCCGGACACCCCGGCGAGGACGATCTGGCGTGTCTCCCCCGGTGCCACGAGCTGGCCCCTGGTACCGGCAGCCTCGATCGGCCCATCCTGGCCATAGAGCTCCAGTGCCACGGTGGCGGGCGTCTCGGTCGGGTTGGTCAGGATCAGGATCGAGGACTGGCCGACCGTCGTGGAAGCTCCCATGAGCCAGAAATCGCTCGAGGGCACCTGGCAGCCCGTCGCTGCAAGGCCCCGCAGGTCGCCGTCCGTGGCGGTGTACGTGGACGTGGCGGCTGCCACGGGAGTCAGTCCGCCCTGCGGCTGCGCGCGGAAGACGGACGGAGCGTCGACGGACATCCCTCGTGCCACACCCGCGGTGCGACCTGTCAGGCCGTCCTCGTTACTGCTGGCGGGCTGCTCTGCAGCTGGGTTCGGCTCGGGCGAGAACTCCTCGATCATCCTGATCGGCTCGCCGCCATCCGCCTGCAGCAGCCCACTGCCGGTGAGCGTCGCGCTGAGGTCACTGAGCACCAGTAGGGCGACGGTGGTCTTCGCGGTGGCGGAGGCAGGGCTGTACTCCGGATCCGATCCCTCCACTGCAGCCTGAAGCAGGCGGGGCGGCGCAGGACAGACCGCAGTGTAATCACCGGCGGGAACGGCGGCCGTCGGCACCGCGAGGCCTGTCCCGGGGGTGCGGATGAGTGTCTCGGTCACGGTCCCTGACGCGATCGCGGCCGTGGCCGCCAGCAGCATGACCCCGGTCGCCACACCGACCGCTGTCCCTGCGCGGGTTCGGCGGCGCGTACCGGCACCGCTTCCGGCCGCCCGGTCGCGCGCGACCGCGCGAGCGGCAACGGCGGCATCGACCCGCTCGGGTTCCGCGGCAGAATCCGTTCTCGCCCCATTGTCGGCGACACCTGCCGTCCTGCTCTCGGTCACCGGGGGCTCGACGGCGGCACCGGCCGGCGTGGCGTCGATATCGGCATCAGCCCGCTCCGATTCTGCGGCAGGATCCGCTGTCGCCTCGCTGTCGGCGACACCTGCAGTCCGGCTCTCCGTCACCCGGGGGTCGACGGCGGCACCGGCCGGCGTGGCGTCGATATCGGCATCAGCCCGCTCCGGTTCCGCGGCGGTGCCACTCACCGACGCTCCGCCTACCGGGGCTCCATCGGCCGGGGTCGTCGCTGCCGAGGACTCCTCCTGCAGGCGCTGGGCACTGTCCCCTGCCGATTGAGCGTCCGCGTTCTCAGCCGTGACACCTTCCATGGTGGTGTCGCGCTTGCGTCCCCAGATCACATCGAGCTTCTTCCGCTGGTTGCCGGCTGGTGATCGTCCTCGTGGGTCTCCACGTCCTCGCCACCAGCAGTGTGGCGGTCGGTCGGAGAGGGCGGTCGATGGCGTGCAGCAGGCTGCGATCGGCGGCTCCCCTTGGGTCGGGCGACTCCCGGCCTCGAGGGGATCGGAATTGCCAAAAGCACGGTCAGCGCCAGGACGAGCGCCTGGACCGCCTCAACCCAGGGCTGGTAGGGGCTCACGTAGGAGACGTCCACAGTTCCGCCCTCGGGCGGGAGGACGAATGCCTGCTGCCATCCGACGGACACCGGATCGAGCTGTCGTCCGTCGAGGCTGGCCTGCCAGCCGGGATCAACCTCCTCGGCGAGCACCAGTGTCCTGCCGTCGGCACCCGGCTCGATCGCACCGTGGGCACCGATCGCGGCGGACGGGACGACCGAGGTCGTGCGCCCGTCGGCGTCGACCACGCGGACGCGTGCGGTGCGATCACCCTCGTCCTCGGTGCCGTCGTCGAGCGTGGCAGGAACGACGCGCCACAGGCGCCCGGCGTCGGTATCGCCGACGGCGGTGAGGCCCGGAACGGAATCGATGCGCCCGCTGAGGAAGTCTCCCGCAGTGTCGGACTGCTGGAGGACGACGAACCCGACGCCGAGGTCGCGGAGGCTCGGGCGGGGGTCGGCACCGGTCGAGCCGACGATCACGGCGACAGCCGTGCGGAGTACGCGCGCGGACTCGCTGTCCTCACGTACTGTCACATCCTCCGCGCCCTGCAGGCTGCGTGCGGCGAACAGCGGGTTGAGCGCGTCGAGGGTCGTGCCCGATCCGCGCATGAGCGACGCGGCCACGTTGTCGTCCTCGTCCACCGTGATCACGAGGGTGCGGGTCCGCTCGGGACCGGCGCCCCGATCCGCGGCGGTTGCAGGCAGAGGACGTTCAGCGACGGGCTCGAGGACGACGCGCGTGCCGAAATCAGAGCTGTCGGCCGGCACCCGGGCCTCCTGTTCCGGGGCTCCCGGGATGGTGACGGGCTGCGTGACAGCAGCCGGAGGGCCGGAGCCCTCGGGCGCGAGCCACAGGCCCAGGCTGAGGACGGGACCGACGGCGAGGGCGATGCCCCCGGCAACCCGCAGCGACCGACGGCTGCCGCGAGGCTCGTCGAGCGGATCGGCCCCGCCCCGCTGGAAGGCCCGCCCCGAGAGCGCAGCCGCCAGCAGGCACAGCGATACGGCGGAGACGAGCGGACCGGGGAACACCCCGATGAGGGATGTCCTTCCCGCAGCGACGGGGAAGGCGGCCGCGAGAGCCGCCAGGGCCAGGGCCAGAACCGCCAGGACCCAGAACGAGCGCACCGCCGTGCCGCGCCCGCCCCGCCCGAACAGCGCGAGGGCAGCGAGGACCACGACGGGTGCACCGATGACGATGGCCGCGACGAGGGACCACGGCCCGGCGAGGAAGTCCAGTGCTGCGAGGGGCAGCAACGGCTCGAACGACACCGGGAAACCCAGGAGCTGCTGCCACGGCTCCGCCGCGTCGAAACCCACCGGCACCCCTGGGTCGCCGAGGAGCCCGCGGGGCTCCCGCACCGCTGACAGCGCGTACGGCAGGTGCAGCGCGACGACCGGCAGGAGAGTCCACCACAGGGTCCGGGTACGCCGGCGTCCGACGATCAGTGCCAGGACCAGCATGGCGAGCACGAAGGGAAGGAGGGACGGCGCCGAGGCCGTGACGATCGCGAGCACCAGGCCCGCGGCGGCGGCGGCGGTCCAGCTGCGGGTGCCCCCGACGCCGGGCTTGGCGATCTGCTCGGGCAACGGACGGTCGACGATCGCGCCGCCGACGGCCCGGACGACGCCGAGCAGCGCCAGCGGCAGCAGGATGTGGGCGATCAGTGCGCCGAGGCGCCCGCTTCCGAGCGCGACCTGCAAGGCGGGCGCGGCGCCCCAGAACAGGGCGGCCCACAGGCGCAGGCCGCGCGACCTCGTCAGCGCTCCGGCAGCGAACCATGCGGAGAGGCCGGCCAGCGGCAGTGCGCAGACGACGGCGACGACGACCGCCGTGTTCGCCGAACCCAGGCCGAGGAGGGAGAGCAGCCACAGCACGTAGGCGAACGGCGAGCCGTGAGCGGCGAAGCCCGTGCCGAGTATGGTCCACCACGACGTCGCGCTGTCCCAGATAGCACCCGGCGTCTCCGCGACGGGAAGCAGCGCACCGCCCGCCAGCGCCGACGCGCCGACCAGTCGGTGCAGCCCGACGAGCGAAACGGCCAGGAGCACGACGACGGCAGCGACTGCGCCCGCACCCACCCACAGCCGGGCAGGAGTCGCGAGTGCGGCGAAATCGTCGTTGCTGTCACCGGAAGGGATGTATTCCTCGGTGCCCACCGGACCGTGGGCTCCGCTCGCGCCGCGGGAGGTGAAGGCGTCGATGACGGACCGGCGATGCGACCAGACGTCGCGGCGCGGGGTCATCAGCGGTCGCACGATGGAGCGCGGCCGCTGCCTGGTCCGCCGTGCCGAGCGGCGTGACCGCCACAGGCTGACAGGGCGGAAGGCGCCTCCGATACTGCCCAGGAGCTGGCCCGTGCCGTGCGCGGGGTCCTTGGCCAGGAGTCCGAGCAGCAGCCGCGCTACGCCCCCGAGCACCGCTCCGACCGCGAGGAAGGGCACATTCCATGCGGCCGTGTGCTTGAGCCGCAGATAGACTTCGGCGGCCCGCGCGGAGTGCGGTGTGGAAAGAGGGTGCTGCCTGGAGGTGGCGTGCCGGACGACGGCGCCGGGGACGACGACGACGCGGTGGCCGGCGAGGCGGTTCCGCCAGCAGAAGTCGAGGTCGTCGCCCACACCGTGCAGCGCCGGGTCGAAGCCGTCCAGCGCATCCCACACGTCCCGACGCACCAGCATGCCCGCCGAATTCACTGCGAAGACGTCGCTCCGGGCATCGTACTGGCCCTGGTCGTGCTCATCGACGTCGATGAGGGTCAGCCGCTCGGCCCACCTGCTGATGGAGAGCCCCACATCGAGGAGTTCGCGGCGATCGTCCCAGGCGACCTGCTTGGTGCCGGCCACGGTCACCGAGGGAGCACGCTCGACGGCCAGGAGAAGCTCTGCGAGCGCATCGGGCTCCGGGGCTGAGTCATCGTGGAGGAGCCACAGCCACTCATGGGCCCTCCCCTCGTGCGAGTCCTTCCGGGCGGGAATCTCTGCAACGGCGGTGCGGACCGCAGTGCCGAAACCTGCACGGGGCGGAGCTCCTACGACAGGGCTCCCCGTGGGCAGGTGGAGCTGGAGGATGGAAGCCGACTGGTCCGTGGAGCCGGTGTCCACACCGACGCAGAAGTCTGCCGGGCGGGTCTGGCGTTCGAGGGCCTCGAGTGTCTCGGGAAGGTACTCAGCGCCGTTGTGGGCAACGACGACGGCGGTGACGCGACGGTGGAACTGAATCAGACTGCTCGCTTTCGCAATCTGCGCCGTTCGCGCTCGGAGAGCCCACCCCAGATGCCGAAGCGCTCATCGTTCTCCAGCGCGTACTCGAGGCACTCGGACTTCACCATGCACGAGCCGCACACCTTCTTGGCGTCGCGGGTGGAGCCACCCTTCTCGGGGAAGAACGCCTCGGGGTCGGTCTGCGCGCAGAGGGCGTCGGCCTGCCAGGACAGTTCGCCGTCGTCGTCCCCGTTGCCGGGCGCCATGGGCAGCCCGATCCAGACCGGCTGCGCTGCGGGTGAGCCCTGGGGCCGTGCATCTTCCTGCACGTCCGGCAGGAGCTGGTCGATCTCGGGGTCGAAGGTCGGCAGCACGAGGAGACTGCTCGGGCCCTCCTCGACATTCGGAAGCCCGGCGAGCGCCTCGTGGGCGGCGAGGAAAGCGGTCGCTTGGTCGTCGAGCGTCGAACGGCTGCCCTCGCGGTACCGTTCGGCTGCCATCGGGTCTGCAGGGTCGATGAACCAGTCCGCAGGCACGCCCCTCGAACCGTAGCGAGCCGAAGCCTGCGCTGCGATGTCTGGTCGTTCCTGTATGCGTTCTGCCTGCCCCATGGTCAGCCCTCCCGGTGTTGCCGTTCCAACATCAGCATGGGTCGACCCTCGCGCCCCGCTGCTGGAACAAATCCGATGCCTAATTACACGGGTGTAAGTCGGAATCCGTCAAGCCGCGGAGGGAATCTTATAGAGTCGGAGCCGCACCCCCCCGGCCGCCACGCCGAGGCGCGTACCTGTTCTCGTCGGCGCGTCGGCGGGAGCCACCATCGATCCGGAAGATGAGCACCATGTCACAGACACCAGCAGCGATCCTGGCCCGGATGCGGTCTGTCAGCCCATCCTCGCCCCGCCTCATCTGGCACGGGCGGGAGGGCCGGATCGAGCTGTCGGGGCGTGTCTTCGACAACTGGGTGGCCAAGAGCTCGAACCTCCTGGTCGACGAGCTCGACGCGGCGAACGGGACCGTCGTCGAGCTCGACCTGCCGGTGCACTGGAAATCCCTCGCGCTCGCTTTCGCATGCTGGCAGGTGGGCTGCGTGGTCGTCCTGCCGGACGACGCCGGCCAGGACACAGACGCCGGCCCGGGCACAGCGGCCTCGCCGGACGACAGGGAGAAGATCGGGGACGTCATCATGACCTCGCGGGCCATACCGGCCGTCGATCCCCCGCGCCTCCTCGTCTGCGTGGCGCTCGGCTCGCTCGCCCTGCGGTGGGACGGCCCCCTGCCCAGTGGCGCCGTGGATTACGCAGCGGAGATCCGTTCGCACGGCGACGTGTACTTCGGGGAGGAGGACGACGCAACCGCACCGCTCGTGCATGCCGGTCCAGCGATGCTGAACGCCGGGGACATGGCCTCGCTCGTGGACACGCCGCCACCCGGCGGTGGATCGGACAGCGCCTCACCGGACAGCGCCTCCCAGAACCCCACCCTGCTCCTGGAACCGGGCACGGATCTTCTGCACGCCCTTGCAGCGGCACTCGCCGTATGGCAGCAGGACGGGGCGATCGTCCTCGTCGAGGACGGCGTACCCGTCACCGACCGATTGCTTTCCGGGGAACGCGTTACGGCCCGGTCGGGGACTGCTTGACGGGTTCGCCCTCGGGCGACTGCCTGCTCCGGCCCGCTTCGCCGGACGTGCCGGCGTGCGGGTGGAGAAGCTCCTGGTCGTGGCTGAACTCGGGTTCGGCGTCGAGTTCGACGTTGAACACCCAGAACCGGTAGGCCACGAAGCGCACCAGTGTGGCGAGCACCGTCCCGAAGATACCGACGACGAAGATGGTGCTCGGTTCTTCCACCGAGAAACCATACTTGGCGACAGCGACGCAGCCCGCGGCGATGCCCATGCCGATGACGTTGATGAAGACGAACATGACGAGTTCACGCGCCGCGTTGGGCTGGCGGCGGTGCCGGAAGGTCCAGTAGCGGTTGGCGACCCAGGCGAAGATGGTGGCGACGCCAGCAGAGACGAACCGTGCCTTGACCTCACTGCCGCTCATGGGCCCGTGAATCAGGTACCAGTACAGGCCGTTGTCTATGACGAAGGCCACTCCGCCAACGGCTCCGAACTTCGCGACCTCGCGCCAAAAGAGGGATGCGAGGCCCCTGATCCGGTCCATGAGTCCTGCCACTGCCTACCTCCGCGGTTCGGTACGAACGCCGTGCCCGCCGGGCGTGATCCCCGGCGGTTGCAGGACGAACCGCGACAGGGGCCAGCAGAGCGAGCCACCCCGGCTGACCTTTGCATGGCGTGTTTCGGACTATTTTACGGTCTCCGGTGCCGCCGCGCGTCGGAATCCCGCAGCGTGGGGCTGGCAGTTGCCCGGCAGAACGAGGGGAACCAGCCGATTCCACCCGGGGTCGGGGCTCTCTCGGACGGTCGGTGGCAGAGCCGGGGGCACACGGTAGGTACCCTGTGATGGTGACTTTTCCCGTGATAGGCGTGGTGGGCGGCGGCCAACTCGCGCGCATGATGGCCGGTCCCGCCGTCGAACTGGGCCTCGAACTCCATGTCCTGGCCGAGGGGCCCGGTGTTTCGGCGGTAGCCGCGGTGGCCCACGCGGAGGTCGGCGACTACCGGGATCCGCAGACACTGCGAGCCTTCGCGGCAGGTGTCGATGTGGTGACTTTCGACCACGAGCACGTCCCGGGTGAGCTGCTCGAGGAGCTGGCCGGTAAAGGCGTCGCCATCCACCCATCCCCTGCGGCGCTTCGGCACGCACAGGACAAACTGGTGATGCGGCGCGCCGTCGAGGAACTCGGCCTGCCCAATCCGCGCTGGAGCGCCGTCAGCACGGCGGCAGAGGTCGAGGCCTTCGCTGCCGCGACGGGCTGGCCCGTGGTCCTCAAGACCCCCCGCGGCGGCTACGACGGCAAGGGCGTGCTCGTGCTGCGGGACGCGTCCGGATTGGCCGCGGCGGACGATTGGTTCACCGGCGGTGACCTCCTGGTCGAGCAGTTCGTCCCGTTCAGCCGGGAGCTCTCCGTGCTGGTGGCCAGGCGTCCGTCGGGTGAGGCCGTCACCTGGCCGGTCGTGGAATCCATCCAGGTCGACAGCGTGTGCGACGAGGTGATCGCGCCGGCTCCGGAGTTGCCCGTCGAGGTCGCCGACGCCGTGACCGCCGCAGCACTGCTCCTCGCGGAACGCCTCGACGTCACCGGCGTCATGGCCGTCGAGCTGTTCGAGACACCCGGCTCGGGGGCGGGCTATCTGGTCAATGAGCTCGCGATGCGCCCGCACAATTCGGGCCACTGGACGATGGACGGCGCGGTGACGGGCCAGTTCGAGCAACACCTTCGCGCCGTTCTCGACCTCCCGCTGGGCGCCACCGACGCCGTCGGAACGCATACCGTCATGAAGAACGTGCTCGGTGGAGCGAACACCGACATCTACGCGGCCTACCAATCAGCGATGTCCTCGGGGCCATCGGCTAAAGTGCACTTCTATGGCAAGGACGTGCGTCCCGGGCGCAAGATCGGCCATGTGAACGCGCTGGCGGGCCCGGGAGAACCCCTCGCCGCCGTCCGCGCACGTGCCACCAGGGTTGCTGCAATACTGCGTGACGGTACCGACGTGCCCTCCGCAGACCAGGAATGACCGAAGGGAACGCAGTGACGAACGCGCAGGTGGGCCTCGTGATGGGCTCGGACTCCGACTGGCCCGTCATGGAAGCCGCCGCAGCCGCACTGGCCGAGTTCTCCATCCCCTACGAGGCCGACGTCGTCTCCGCCCATCGCATGCCGGCAGCCATGATCGACTACGGCCGCACGGCCCACGAACGAGGACTGCGGGTCATCATCGCCGGGGCCGGCGGCGCCGCGCACCTCCCGGGCATGCTCGCCTCCGTGACTCCCCTGCCCGTGATCGGTGTGCCGGTCCCCCTGCGGTACCTCGACGGCATGGATTCCCTGCTCTCCATCGTGCAGATGCCTGCAGGCGTCCCCGTCGCGACCGTCTCCATCGGTGGCGCCCGCAACGCGGGGCTTCTCGCCGTCCGGATGCTGGCTGCGGGCACCGACGACCAGGCGCAGACGCTCCGCCGGCAACTCGTCGACTTCGCGGACGCACTGCGGGGGACGGCGGAGGCCAAGGGCGCGGCGCTCCGATCCCGCATCGCGGCGTCGACGACGGACCACGCATGATCACGGGCACGCGTGTCGCGGGTACCGGCGGCGGGGGCGCCGGGGGCAGTGGCACGACCGGCCTCACCGATCCCGTCAGGTATCCCCAGTCGGCGTCGCCCGCCGTCCGCACCAAAAGGGCGTTCGTCCTCCTGGCCATGACGCTCGTCCTTCCAGGGTCGGCGCAGGTCGTGGCGGGCAACCGGCGGCTCGGTCGGCGCGCCCTGAGGACGACCTTCACCTGCTGGGCGCTCGTCCTCCTCGCACTCGTCCTCGCGCTGACCGATCGCAGCCTCGTCGTCGGCATCGTCACCCACCGCTGGTGGTCGCTGCTGCTCATCGTGGCGATGCTGGGCCTCGCACTCGCGTGGGCGCTGCTCTTCGTCAACACGCTGCGCCTGATCCGGATGCCCCTGCTCGATCGCGGCGTGCGCCCGCTCGTGGCCGGCACGCTGGCACTGCTCATGGTGCTCACCAGCGGGTCGCTCGCCTACGGCGCCTACGTACTGAACGTGGGCCGTTCCACCGTCGGTTCGATCTTCCAGTCCGGGCCCGCGTTCGATCCCGTGGACGGGCGGTACAACTTCCTGCTCATGGGCGGCGACGCCGGCGAGGACCGCACGGGACGCAGACCGGACAGCATCTCCGTGATCAGCGTCGACGCCGCCACGGGCGCGACGGTGACCTTCAGCATCCCGCGCAACTTCCAGAACGCCCAGTTCTCTGCGGACTCGCCGCTCTGGGAGGTCTACCCCGAGGGTTACAACTGCGGTGATCCCTGCATCATCAACAGCCTGTACACCGACGTGGCGCAGAACTACCCCGACCTGTACCCCGGTGCCACGGATCCGGGGGCGGAGGCGATGATGGACGCCGCGAGCGGCGTGCTCGGGATCGAGGTCCAGGCCTACCTCCTGGTCGACATGGGCGGCTTCGAACAGCTCGTGGACGCAATGGGCGGCATCCGCATCGATGCCGGTGGCTGGGTGCCCATCACCGCGGGCGAGATCCCGGGTACCGACCCGATCCGCCACTATCCCCCGGACGGGTGGATCAAGCCGGGCGTGCAGACGCTCGACGGCTACCACGCGCTCTGGTACGCGAGGTCGCGCGAGTTCGTCACGGACTACGACCGCATCGCCCGCCAGCAGTGCGTCCAGCAGGCAATGATCGCCCAGCTCGATCCGGCGACCGTCCTCACCCGCTTCCAATCCATCGCGGCAGCCGGCACGCAGATCGTCGAGACGGACATCCCGCAGGACCAGCTGGCGAGCTTCGTGGACCTCGGGCTGAAGGCCCAGGGCCAGGAGACGCGCCGCCTGACGATCGGTCCCCCGGACTTCGGCACCCCCGCCGACAACTTCGTGACCTACCCCGACTTCGACCTCATCCACAGCCGCGTGCAGGAGATGTTCGTGCAGGAGCCGGCCGACCCTGCCGCGGACGCTCACCTGCAGCTGGAACGCGCGGTCGTCGTCGCGCAGCTGCCGGCGCAGACCACGGACGGAGAGATCACCGAGGAGTACCTGCAGGAACTCGCCACCATCGGCGACGACGCCACCCTCGGTGACCTGCTGGCCAACAACGGCCAGTGCTCCCCCGCCTGACCGACGCCTGCTACCGCTGACTGCGGCCGGCTGCTCCCGTTGAGCGGGCCACACGCCGGACGAACACACCTCCACGAGCCGAAGGAACCCGACGATGTACCTCCTGCACAACACGCTGCGCCCCTACGCCTGGGGATCGGAGAGCGCCATCGCCGAGCTGCTCGGACGGGAGCCGTCGGGCGGGCCCGAAGCCGAACTGTGGGTCGGGGCTCACCCCGATTCTCCGTCGCACGCGGTGTTCACGGACGGCAGCAGGCGCAGCCTCCAGGACCTGATCAGCCAGGATCCGCAGGGCCTTCTCGGGGAGACGGTCGCCGAGCGGTTCGACAACCGCCTGCCGTTCCTGATGAAAGTACTCGCTGCCGGATCCGCACTGTCCCTGCAGGTCCATCCGAGCCTCGAGCAGGCCGCTGCGGGCTACGACGCCGAGGAGGCCGCCGGGGTCCCCCAGGGCGCGCCGCACCGCAACTACCGCGACCGCAACCACAAGCCGGAGATGATCTACGCGCTGACGCCGTTCGAGGCCCTCTGCGGTTTCCGGCCGCTGCCCGAGGCGGTCGACATCTTCACGTTCCTGGCCTCCGCCGTCGGACCGGGCTCGCCCGCGCACGAACTCCTGGACAGCGTCGCCGGATACCTCGCGGCCGGTGACACCGCGGCCCTGCGCTCAGCCTTCACGCTCCTGCTCGAGGCACCGCAGGACGTCGTGATGGACGTCGAGAGGGCGGTCGCCGGCCGCACTGGTCCGTCGGACCAGGACCCGGACGCCGTCGCGCGTGACCTCAGGACCGTCACCGAGCTGAGCGGCCAGTACCCGGGAGATCCGGGCGTGCTCGTGGCGCTCCTGCTCAACCGTGTCTCCCTCGAGCCGGGAGAGGCGCTCTACCTTCCGGCCGGCAACATCCACGCCTACCTCAACGGGCTGGGCATCGAGGTGATGGCGTCGTCGGACAACGTGCTGCGCGGCGGCCTGACGCCGAAGCACGTGGACACGGACGAACTGCTCTCCACCGTGGTCTTCGAGCCCCTCGCGCCCCCCGCACTGTCACCCGAGTACACCCTCCTCGACCAGGAGCTCTACCGACCGCCCTTCGACGAGTTCCAGTTGCAGCGCATCGTGCTGGCGGACAGCGCCGCCGGTCCGGACGGGCAGCCCGCCGACGGAGTGGAGGCCGGGGTGGACGGCGGGGTGGACGCCGGGGTGGACACGGGAGTCAACGGCGGCCATGCCGACACGGCTCTTCCCTCCGATGAGAGCCTCACCCCCGCCCATGTCCCGGTGGTGCAGAACGGTCCCGTGGTGGTCCTCGCGGTCACCGGACCGATCCTGCTCGACACCCCGAATTCGACGCTCTCGGTGCCCCGCGGTGGGAGCGCCTTCGTCGCAGCATCGGAGGCCCCGCTCGTCGTCCGACCCGCAGCCGACGGATCCGGGGCGACGGACGGCCCCGTGCTGGCCTTCGCCGTCACGGTGGGCGGGGAGATGCCGGCGCTCTAGCGTGCCGCGCAGACTCCCCGTACGGCACCGACCAGACGACCGGCCTGCTTGCGGCCCACCTGCATACCGCGCTTCGCGACCGGCAGCGCGCGGCTGAACAGCGGATGGAACGGTGAGAGCGGCAGGTCCCAGGTGCCGGCGAGCTGGTCCTCGTGTTTCGCCCAGCCCATCTTGAAACGCGAGACGCCGTCGTTGAGCAGGCCGTTGAAATCGTAGCGGGACACCCCTCGGGCCTTCATCTCCTGGATGGCGAACCACTTGAGCGCGTAGTTCGCTCGTAGCCGCTCGCCCTCGTCGGTCATTCCGCCGTAGAGCTCGAAGGAGGTCGTGTCCGTCGTCGAGAGCCAGAGGAACGCGACGACGTCCTCCCCCTGGAAGGCCGCGTACACGGGCGAGGCATCGCCGAGGTTGTCGAAGATGTCGAGGTAGTAGGTGTCCTCGTGGATCCCGAATCCGGCGCGCTCTGCCGTCAGCCGGTACACGTCGAGGCATGCGCCGATCTCGCTGCGGACGACCCGCCGAATCTCCAGTCCCTCCCGGCCGGACTTGCGGATGTACTGGCGGTGCTTCTTCGTCATGTCCGCCAGCAGTTCGTCCTCCGACCGGTTGAGGTCCAGGATGAGCGTCCGACCGATCAGGATGGTGTTCGTGCTGGCCTTCCAGCCGGCACCCGGAAGCGCGCGTACGACGTCGCTCCCGGCATCCCAGTCCGGCTCGATGGACAGCGCCACCGACCGGTGCGCGGCGCGTACGTAGCCGGCAATGGCCTCGAGGACCTCGATCTCGCGCCCTTGCACCGTCTGCGGACCGCGCGGGATGTAGGCGAGGCTCCGGAGCGGCAGGGGCAGCGATTTGCACACGATCTGGGCGGCACCGACGACCACGCCGTTCTCCGCGACCAGCACCCGGTCGGCACTCCAGCCGTGCGCGGCCTTGGTCTCGCCCCAGCCCCATAGTTGCTGGGGATGGCCGGCCAGCTGGTTGACGGTGGTGTCCCAGAGGGCACGATCATGGCAGGGCGACACGGAAAGACTCATCGGACCAGCCTATAGGGGCACATCACGGACCCGCTGCGCCGGGGCTCGCGACGCGACGGGCGGGGTCTACTTGATGCGGGCGTAGGTCTCCCACTTGTGGGCCTGGTGCTCGCCGTCGACGACGCGGATGGTGCCAGACTTCGAGCGCATGACCATGGACTGGGTGAGGACCTTGTCCTTGCTGTAGCGCACGCCGCGCAGCAGGTCGCCGTCGGTGATGCCGGTGGCGGCGAAGTAGCAGTTGTCGCTGGTGACGAGGTCGTTGGTCGAGAGGACGCGGTCCAGGTCGTGGCCGGCGTCGAGGGCTTTCTGCTTCTCGTCGTCGCTCGTGGGCCAGAGCCTGCCCTGGATGACGCCGCCGAGGGACTTGATGGCGCATGCCGCGACGATCCCCTCCGGCGTGCCGCCGATGCCCATGAGGGCGTCGACGTCGGTACCTTCGCGAGCAGCCGCGATGGCTCCCGCCACGTCGCCGTCCATGATGAACTTCGTGCGCGCACCGGCTGCCCGGATCTCCTCGACGAGCGGCTTGTGGCGGTCGCGGTCCAGGATCATGACGTTGAGCTGACTGACCTTCTTGCCGCTCGCCTTCGCGATGAGGTGGAGGTTCTGCTTGACCGGCAGGCGCAGGTCCACCATGTCGGCGGCTTCCGGGCCGGTGACGAGCTTCTCCATATAGAACACGGCGGACGGGTCGAACATCGAGCCGCGCTCGGCCACCGCGAGGACGGCGAGCGCGTTGTTGATGCCCAGGGCGGTCAGGCGGGTCCCGTCGATCGGGTCGACGGCGACGTCGCACTCGGGTCCGCTGCCGTCGCCCACGCGCTCACCGTTGAACAGCATGGGCGCTTCGTCCTTCTCGCCCTCGCCGATGACCACGACGCCGTTGAAGTGGACGGTCTGCAGGAGGGAACGCATGGCATCCACAGCGGCGCCGTCGGCGAGGTTCTTGTCACCGAAGCCGACCCAGTGGCCGCCTGCGATCGCCGCTGCCTCCGTGACGCGTACGAGTTCCAGCGCGAGGTTGCGGTCCGGCTCGTCGTCCCCGACGGCAAGAGCCGGCGACAGTGTCGAGTACTGGGCGTTCGTAGCGTTCTGGGACACGTTTATCCTCATCGTCGAAGGTGTTCAGGCAGTACGCGGGCGTACCTGTTCCGTGCTGTCATCATAGGCGGGCACCGCCCCGCCCGCCCTGTGATGACGCGTACATGCATCCCGATGCGGCGCTCTCCGGTTAGGCAGCATGGCCGGTATCAGCGAAAATGGAAGGGTGAGCGAACACGGCGATGAGCGGACCACCCCAGCAACCGAGCCCGGTGCGGGTGCCGGCAGGGACGCGGCCGCGCACCCTGGGCAGCGCCCGGGTACGGACCCCCGGCTCGAGGCGGAGCTCGGTGACGACGCGCCTCCCATCACACTCACCCCGAACCAGGCGAAGCGCGCGAGCTCGACGGTGCGCGGCATGCTGCTCGCCACTGGCGCGACGATCGCCGTCGTGCTCCCCGTCTACTTCCTGAACCCCACCTACACGGCTGAGACGTACCGGCGCGACATCGACGTCGCCACCGTTGCCCGCCAGGCGGCGGGCGACGCCGGCTACCTCCCCGCTGCACCGAGCCTGCCCGATGGCTGGTCGTCCAACTACGCGCGCTGGGTCACAGGCCGCAGTGACAGCGTGGATTTCTGGGAGGTGGGCTTCCTGACGGCGGACACCGGCTTCATCCAGCTCACCCAGACCGACGACGCCAATCCCACCTGGATCGCGCAGCGGATCGGTGATGCACAGGTATCGGGAACACGGTCCATCGGCGGCCTCGAATGGGAACTGCTCGACGCGCCGGACGGCGATTCCGTGCTGACGGCCGACGTCGACGGCTCCACCGTCATCCTCAACGGCGAGGCGAGCCTCACGGAGTTCGACACCATGGGAGCGGCAGTCGTGGAGGAGGTCCGGCAGAACGCGGTCGAGGAGGCCGAGCGCCTGTCATCTTCGCGAGCGGACGGCTGATCCCAGTACAGTGGGCGGCGTGACTCAGCAATTGACGCCCGCCGCGGCGTGGCACCGGCTGCAGGAGGGTAACGCGCGGTTCGTCGCCGCCGACGTCTCCCACCCCAACCAGGACGCCTCCCGCCGCACCGCCCTCGTGAACAACCAGAATCCGTTCGCCGTGATCTTCGGGTGCTCGGATTCACGCCTCGCTGCGGAGATCATCTTCGATCTCGGCCTCGGAGACGTCTTCGTGGTGCGTACAGCCGGTCAGGTGATCGACGACGCCGTCCTCGGCTCGCTCGAGTACAGCGTCAGCGTCCTCAAGGTGCCGCTGATCGTGATCCTCGGGCATGACAATTGCGGCGCCGTCACGGCGACCATGAACGCCGTCGACACCGGGGACATGCCGACCGGTTTCCTCCGCGACCTCGTCGAGCGGATCACGCCGTCGGTCCTGACCGCTCGCCGGGCCGGGATCACGGAGGTGAATCCCACAGTGATCGAGCACACGAAGCAGACCTCCAAGCGGCTCGTCGACAGTTCGCGCGTGATCGCCGAAGCCGTCGCGGACGGCAGCGTGGCTGTCCTGGGCGTCTCCTACCGCCTCGATGAGGGCAAGGCCGTGCTCGTGTCAGGATTTGGCGCACTGTAGCGGCGAGGGCGAGAATTGCCGCATGACTCCAACGCCTGCAGCCAGCCCTGAATCCAGCTCCACGACCGGCGCTACGCCGGGCACGGGGGGTGCGGAGTACCGCATCGAGCACGACACGATGGGCGAGGTGCGCGTTCCCGTCAACGCCCTCTACCGTGCCCAGACGCAGCGCGCCGTCGAGAACTTCCCGATCTCGGGCACCACCCTCGAACGCGCGCACATCGAGGCGCTGGCCCGCATCAAGAAGGCCGCGGCGACGGCCAACGCCGAACTGGGGGTGCTCGACGAGGAGCGCGCCCGGGCCATCGAGGCCGCCGCGGAGGACGTCGCTTCGGGCAGGTACGACGGCGACTTCCCCGTCGACATCTACCAGACCGGTTCGGGGACCTCCTCGAACATGAATGCCAACGAGGTCATCGCGACCCTCGCGAGCCGCGCGCTCGAAGCCGCGGGCAGCACGACGACGGTCCACCCGAACGACCACGTGAACGCGTCGCAGTCCTCGAACGACGTGTTTCCCACCTCGGTCCACGTCGCCGCGACATCGGCTCTCGTCAAGGACCTCGTTCCCGCACTGGCGCACCTCGCCGAGGCCCTCGAACGCAAGGCCGAGGAGTTCAGCACCGTCGTGAAATCGGGCAGGACCCACCTGATGGACGCCACGCCTGTCACCCTCGGCCAGGAGTTCGGCGGCTATGCGGCTCAGGTACGCTACGGCATCGAACGCATCCAGGCGTCCCTCCCCCGCGTCGCCGAGGTGCCCCTGGGCGGTACTGCCGTCGGCACCGGCATCAACACTCCCGCCGGTTTCTCCGCGCGGGTCATCGAGCTGCTCGCCGAGGACACCGGGCTCCCCCTCACCGAGGCGCGCGATCATTTCGAGGCCCAGGCCAACAGGGACTCCCTCGTCGAGGTCTCGGGCATGCTGCGGACGATCGCCGTCTCGCTCACGAAGATCCACAACGACCTGCGCTGGCTCGGCTCGGGACCGAACACCGGGCTCGGCGAGATCGCTCTCCCCGATCTCCAGCCCGGTTCGTCCATCATGCCCGGCAAGGTGAACCCGGTGATCGCCGAGGCTGTCATCATGGTGTGCGCCCAGGTGGTCGGGAACGACGCCACTGTCGCGTGGTCCGGCACGAACGGCGCATTCGAACTCAACGTCGGCATCCCCGTGATCGCGCGCAACGTGCTCGAATCGATCCGCCTCCTCAGCAACTCGACCCGGGTGTCGGCCGACCGGATGATCGACGGCATCACCGCCAACGTCGAACGTGCCCGGTTCCTCGCCGAGGCGTCCCCTTCGATCGTGACGCCACTCAACAAGTACATCGGCTACGAGAACGCGGCAAAGATCGCCAAGAAGGCAGTCGCCGAGGGTCTGACGGTGCGCGAGGCCGTCCTCGCACTCGGCTTCGTCGAGAGAGGCGAGCTGACCGAGGAGCAGCTCGATTCGGCCCTGGATGTACTGTCCATGACTCGACCTCCGCAGGCCTGAAGCTCGTAGGTCAACCGCCGGCCGTCAAAGGTCGTCGCACGAAGGGGCGCACCTGTGGGTGCGCCCCTTCTGCGTACCAGGAATGATCAATTTGCACTGCTCATTCGATAGTGCAATTATGTACTCCGTGTCCACCAGTGCAAAAGCCGATGAACTCGGGCTCCGCGAACGCAAGCGCCGCACCACCCGGACCTCCGTGGTGGCGGTCGCCCGGCGGCTGACTCTGGAGCACGGCTTCAGCGGCTTCACCATCGAGCGATTGTGCGATGAGGTCGGTATCTCGAGGCGGACCTTCTTCAACTACTTCCCGTCCAAGGAGGACGCCGTCCTCGGCCACCCCGACGAGAGCCCGGCCGAGGAGCTGCTCGCCGCATTTGCCGAGTCCGGGCGCAGCAGCACGCCGGTTCCCCTCCTCGACGCGCTCACCACCCTGTTCGTGGAGTTCGGCGCCAGGATGGGGATCTCCCGCGAGGAATACGAGTCGATGTCCGCCGTTCTCCACCGCGAACCGCACCTCATGGCCCGGATGTTCGCCCAGGCCGAGTCCAAATCGCAGGTCCTGACCGAGCTCATCGCCGCTCGTGAGGGACTGCCCCCGGACCACCCGCGGGCCCGCGTCGCCACGTTCGTCCTCGGCGGGATCGCCCGCCGTTCCATGGACGAGTTCTTCACCGAGGGCAACGACCTCACCTACGCGCAGATCTTCGTCCGCAACGTCGACGCCCTCCGCTCACTCTTCACGACCCCCGACCCGACAGCGTCCCAGAACGAGGAAACAGCATGAGTACAACGACGGCGCCTGACGGGCCACTTCTCCTGACGCAGAAACGCATCTGGATCATCTTCTCGGCCCTGATCGCCGGGATGCTCCTGTCCAGCCTCGACCAGACCATCGTCTCGACGGCGATGCCCACCATCGTCGGGCAGCTCGGTGGGGTCGAGCACCAGACCTGGATCACGACCGCGTACCTCCTCGCCACCACGATCGTGATGCCCATCTACGGCAAGTTCGGTGACGTCCTCGGTCGGCGCAACCTCTTCCTCTTCGCCATCGCGCTCTTCACCATCGCGTCCATCGGATGCGCCTTCGCCACCGACTTCTGGGCCTTCGTCATCTTCCGCGCCATGCAGGGGCTCGGCGGCGGGGGGCTCATGATCCTGTCGCAGGCGATCATCGCCGACATCGTGCCGGCCAACGAGCGCGGCAAGTACATGGGGCCCCTCGGCGGGATCTTCGGTCTCAGTGCCGTCGCCGGCCCGCTCCTCGGCGGGTACTTCGTCGACCACCTGACCTGGAACTGGGCTTTCTACATCAACATCCCGATCGGTATCGCCGCCTTCGCGATCGCCTGGTTCACGCTGCGCCTGCCGTCCAGGAAGGCGACGAAGCGCATCGACATCCCCGGCGTCGTCCTGCTGTCCATCGCCACGACGTGCCTGATCTTCTTCACGGACTTCGGCGGGGACGCTGCTGAGGGCTGGACCTCGCCGCTCACCTGGGCCTTCGGCGTCGGCATGGTCCTCGCGGTGGTCGCCTTCATCATGGTGGAGCGCCGCGCGGAGGACCCGATCATCCCGCTCGAGCTCTTCCGCAACCGCACTTTCGTCAACAGCACCGGGATCGGCCTGACCCTCGGCCTCGGGATGTTCGCCGCACTGGCCTTCATGCCGACGTTCCTCCAGATGGCGTCGGGTACCTCCGCGGCAGTATCGGGTCTGCTCCTCGTCCCCATGATCGCCGGACTCATGGGCACCTCGATCTACTCCGGTATCGCCATCTCGCGCTCCGGCCGCTACCGCAAGTATCCGATCATCGGCGTCTCGCTGACGCTGGCGAGCCTGCTCTGGATGTCCACCCTGACCGCGGCCACTCCCATCTGGGTCATCTGCACGATGCTCTTCTTCTTCGGCGCGGGCCTCGGCCTCATCATGCAGGTCATCGTCCTCGTGGTGCAGAACTCGGTGGCACCCACGATGATCGGCGTCGCGACGAGCACCAACAACTACTTCCGCGAGGTCGGTGCCTCCCTCGGTGTCGCCGTCTTCGGGGCCATCTTCACGAGTCGGCTCTCCGAGCGTCTCAACGGGACCTTCGCCTCCTTCGGCGCCAGCCCCGAGGCGGCAGGACAGGCGACGTCGACCCTGGATCCGGCGGCCCTGAACGCACTGGCGGCCCCCGTCCGGGACGCCGTCGTCAGTGACTACGCCGAATCGCTGGCACCCGTGTTCCTCTACCTCGTGCCGTTCCTTGTGATTGCGCTGGTACTCGCGCTGCTCCTGCGTGAGATTCCGTTGTCCGAGACCTCGGGGATGGTCGCGCGGGGCGAGGCGATCGGCGGCGAGGACGCAGTCCGCCTCGAGCGCGAACGGGCGGCAGGCATCGTCGTCGGAAGCGCACCCAGCGATGCGGCCGGCGCTGCAACCCTTGATGGGTCACGGACCGGCCCCACCTCCGGGTCGGGCAGCCGCGGCGCGGAGCCCGCCGACTCCTGACCGCGTCGCGGGGGCAGACGCCACGCTCTCACCTTCGGCCCGGCAGTCGTCGGGCGAGGCCTGCCGGGCAGGCCGCCGTGTCACCGGACGAAACGCGTGCGTCCGTCGAAGGAGCCCGCGCCCTGCACGAGCGCGAGGTGACGGGCGTTCAGGGCGGGCAGGCCGTCCAGTGGGAACCATCGGACGGCGAGCGATTCGTCGTCGTTCACCCGGGCGGTCCCGCTGACCCACCGGCACCTGAAGTCGAGGTTGAGGAAGGTGCACACGTCCCCATTGGGAAAGGTGATGGGACCGACGACACCGGCGTCCAACAGGCACTCGACCTCGACGATGACTCCCGTCTCCTCCTCGATCTCCCGTCGCAGCGCAACCGCCGGTTCCTCTCCCGGCTCGACCATCCCGGTGATGATGGTCCAGGCACCGGTGTCGGCGCGTTGTCCGAGCAGGACATCCCCTTCATCGTTGAACACGACTCCCCCGACGCCCGGGAGCCACAGCGGATCATGACCGATCTTGCGGCGCAGGGCGAGGACGAACTCCGGGGTGGGCACGCTTTTCAGCGTAGTACAGCGAGGGTGAGGCCTGCCCCCGCGACGAGGAACGGGCCGAATGCCACCGATGAGCCGAGGGTCGCCCGCCGGGCGAGGACGAGCGCGACGCTCCACGTCCCGCCCAGCAGGATCGCGAGGAAGGGCCCCCACCACAGCGCGGGCCAACCGGCGAACCCCAGATAGAGGCCGAGGAGTCCGGCGAGCTTCACGTCCCCGAAACCCAGTCCGCGTCGGTACAGCAGGTGCAGTGCCGCGAACCCGGTCCACAGGAGCGCTGCCCCCACCAGCATCCCGAGGACGCGGTGCCATTCGCCGGCAGCGCCTGCCGAGCCAGCCAGCAGGAGGATGGCTGCGGGATAGGACGGCAGGACGATCCGGTCGGGTAGGCGGTGGGTGCGCCAGTCGATGACACTCAGACGGGCACCGACGGCGAGGAAGCCGGCCAGTGCGACGGCGAGGAGGACGAAGGCGAAGGGCTCCTCCTCCAGGTACGCTGCGAGCACGGCGGTCATGGCTCCCACGCTACGCGACGGCCCTGATCGGTCGGTGTGGAGGCGGTTACACTGTGGAAATGTCGGCCCAGCGCAGCTCCAGTTCCGAGGAATCGTTCCGCTCGCTCTGCCGCTCCTCGCCCTGGCGCTGGGAGACGCTCCGCTTCACCATCACCTGGCGGGCGCCGTCGGCGGAGGGCATCGACACGCCCGCACCGCTGAAGGCGTGGGTGAGACGCCCTGCTGCCCTGCGCGTCGAGGCGGCGGATGGCACCCTGCTGCATTCCACGACGGGCAACGAGACGTCCCGCGACGCGTTGTACGTCAGCGCCACCCGGAAGTCCTGGCTCCTGGCGCCACGCCTCGTCACGCCCGTGTACGACGACGCCGGTCTCGTGCGGCGCCGACCCGAAGCCGCCTACGGAGAGGTGGTGTTCGGCGACCCGCGCTGGTCCTCCATGCTCGACCCGGTCGAACTCGCCGGCAGTTCACCCGTCGCGATGGCCTATCCCGGAGCGAACCGGGTGGAGGTGCTCGACCTGGCGGAGGAGACCTTCGCAGGCCGGCCGGTGCTCGCCGCCACCGTGACCCGCAACGCCTCCTACGAGCCGGCCGCGCCGGGCAGGCCGCTCGTCGGCGAGGGACATACACGGGTGCTGATCGACGTCGGCACGGCCGTCTGCGTCTCGACGACCGCACTGGACGGTCCGTCGCAGGGCGCCGGACACGATCTCCACCTCCTCGGAGTGGACGAGTACCTGACCGACGACTACTTCCGTGCGGCTCCACCGGAACTCAGCGACGTGAGCAGACACGTTCCCTGGGTGGTCGGCTGATTGCAGTCCGGCGCCTTCCACGCGCAGTCGGCTGGGGGTCCCGGACGGGCCCCCCAGCCCGGGACCTAGATCTCCGCGCCCTCCAGCAGTTCCGTTACGAGGGCCGCGATGGGCGAGCGCTCGGACCGCGTGAGCGTGACATGGCCGAACAGCGGATGGCCCTTGAGGGTCTCCACGACGGCCGCGATCCCGTCGTGGCGTCCCACGCGGAGGTTGTCGCGCTGGGCGACGTCGTGGGTCAGGACGATCCGGGAGTTCTGGCCGATGCGGCTCATGACCGTGAGCAGGACGTTCTTCTCGAGGGATTGCGCCTCGTCGACGATCACGAAGGAGTCGTGCAGGCTCCGCCCGCGGATGTGGGTCAGGGGCAGCACTTCCAGCATGCCGCGGTCCATGACCTCCTCCACGACCTCCTGCGACACGAGCGCCCCGAGGGTGTCGAAGACAGCCTGGGCCCACGGATTCATCTTCTCGTTCTCGCTGCCGGGCAGGTAGCCGAGTTCCTGGCCCCCGACCGCATACAGGGGACGGAAGACGACGACCTTGCGGTGCTCCCGCCGCTCGAGGACGGCTTCGAGTCCCGCACACAGGGCCAGCGCCGACTTCCCGGTACCCGCTCGCCCCCCGAGGGAGACGATCCCCACTTCCGGATCCATGAGGAGATCGATGGCCAGGCGCTGCTCTGCCGACCGCCCGTGCAATCCGAAGACGTCCCGGTCCCCACGGACGAGCCGGACCTGCTTGTCGGCCCCGACCCTTCCGAGCGCAGACCCACGCGGCGACAGCATGATCACGCCGGTGTTGACGGGCTGCTCGGCTCCGGCCGGGATGAAGACCGCTTCATGGTCGTACAGGGCGTTGACCTCCTCCACCGTCGCGTCGAGCTCAGCCACTCCCGTCCATCCGGAGTCCTTGACGAACTCGTTGCGGTACTCATCGGCCCGCAGACCCATGGCGGAGGCCTTCACGCGCATCGGCAGGTCCTTGGAGACGACGACGACGTCGCGCCCCTCCACTGCCAGGTTCTTCGCCACCGCGAGGATGCGCGAGTCGTTGTCCCCGCTCCTGAAGCCGACGGGCAGTACCTCCGGCGAGACGTGGTTCAGTTCGACCCGCAGGGTTCCTCCCTCTTCCCCGAGGGGGACGTCCTTGTCGAGGCCGCCGTTCTCGACCCTGAGGTCGTCCAGCAGCCTCAGGGCCTTCCGGGCGAAGTAGCCGAGTTCCGGGTCGTGGCGCTTGCCCTCGAGTTCGGATATCACGACCACGGGCAGGATCACTTCGTGTTCGGCGAACCGCAGGATCGCGCGGGGGTCGGACAACAGCACCGACGTATCGACGACGTAGCTCCGGCGGGACGCCGATGCGCCGCCGTCGGTGGCAGAGCGGACCGGCTCAGGGGTTCCGATGCTGCCGGCGTCCTGCTGGGAGGTGTTGGTTGTAGCCACGTGAACTCCGCTCCGGGGTGGGCACACCCCGAATTCGTAGGGTTGGGGTGGGCGTTCCGGCCTGGAGGCCGGCGCGGCCTCCCCGACTCGTACGAGATGCCTGTCAGCACCGTCGGCGTCATCAGCGGCCTTCCATCGGCGGATCTGGACTCCCGTCGATGGCTCGACCCTACGCCGTCCGCCCCCCGTGGCGCAGGTCTCTTTTCTCGTGTCGACCGTTAAGGGCTGGTGAACTCTCAGGATCCGAAGCGGCGTTGTCTGCGCCCGAAGTCACGCAGCGCGCGCAGGAAGTCGACGCGGCGGAAATCCGGCCACAACGCTTCGCAGAAGTAGAACTCGCTGTAGGCGCTCTGCCACATGAGGAAACCGGACAAACGCTGCTCTCCCGACGTGCGGATCACGAGGTCCGGGTCCTGCTGGCCGCGAGTGTAGAGGAAGGAGGAGATGTGCTGGTCGGTCAGTTCCTCGGCGAGGGTCTCGAGCGACATCCCCTTTCCTGCTGCGTCACGCATCAGTTCCTTCACGGCGTCGACGATCTCCCGCCGTCCGCCGTACCCCACCGCCACGTTGACGTGGAGTCCGTCGATCTTTTCTGTGGACCGTGCGAGGTCGACGAGCTTCCGGCTCAGGTCCTCCGGAAGGAGGTCGAGTGCCCCGACCGGCTGAACCCGCACCCGGTTGCTCTCGCCCAGTCGGTCCAGGGTGTTGGCGATGATGTCGAGAAGCTGGTCGATCTCCTCCTGCGGCCGTCCCATGTTGTCCGTGGACAGCATGTACAGCGTGACGACGTCGACGCCGAGTTCCTCGCACCAGCCGAGGAACTCGTGGATCTTGTCCGCGCCGGCCTGATGCCCATGGCTTGTCGGAGCACCCGCGAGCTTGGCCCACCGGCGGTTGCCGTCCACCATGACGCCGATGTGATGCGGGATGCGCTCAGGGGCCAGATTGCGCTGCAACCTGCGCTCGTAGAAGCTGTAGCCGACTTCGGGGAACGTCCATGTCACGCCCGGTTGCCCTCCCCTGGTCCACGCTCCGGCCCGGCCGGAGGATTCCTCTCGCGGGACACCTGCGCCCCGACTGACTCCTCTTACCGTACCGGCAGTTGCCCCACAAAGGGCCGCATGGGGCACTGCTGCCCATCACCCACCGCACCGTTGCCCACGGGGAGCACCCACTCCGGTCGACTAGAATCCGAGCATGACCTCGCGCCATCCGACCCCTACCCCGGGCCCTTCGGAGCCGGGCGGAAACAGCGGCTCAACCCTGGGGGACGCCGTCGAATCGATTGCCGGCCCCCTCGCGGATGCCATGGCGATCAAGCCCCTCTGGCGCGGCTGGATCCACGCCGTCGCCACCCCGCTGGCGGTCGTGGCGGGGATCGTCCTGGTGGCGCTCGCGACGACGACGGAACTCAAGGTCGCGTCCGCGGTCTACGCCCTCACCGGCGTGCTGCTGTTCGGCGTGAGCGCGGTCTACCACCGGGGCAACTGGAATCCACGCGTCAAGGTCATCCTGAAGCGGCTCGACCACACGAACATCATGCTCGTCATCGCCGGCTCCTACACGCCCCTGGCATGGGCCCTGCTCGACAGGGGGAAAGCCGAGACCCTCCTGTGGATCATCTGGGGTGGTGCGATCGCCGGAGTGCTTTTCAGGAACCTCTGGGTGAATGCCCCCCGGTGGCTCTACGTGCCGATCTATGTGGCCCTGGGCCTCGGCTCCGTGTTCTACATGCCCGATTTCTTTGCGGCGAACGTACTCGCGGCTACCCTGATCTGTGTGGGCGGCGTCCTGTACATCGCCGGAGCCGTGTTCTACGGCATCAAACGACCGAACTTCTCGCTCCGCGTCTTCGGGTTCCACGAACTGTTCCACGCGCTCACGGTAGCGGCCTTCGCTGCGCACTTCATCGCGATCATGCTGGCGGTCCTTCACCCCGTCCAGGCCTGACAACCCGACCGGAGGGTCCGCAGGAACCGGTCCGCAGGGACCTGTCTGTGGGGACTCCACCGTGGTGCCCGGACCGTGTGCCGTGCCGAGACCGTTCGGCAGCGGACTCCTCGCGAAACCCTCTGGGACGAATCCAGCGGTTCAGCGGTTGTCCGGCCCGTGCTTCCCGCCCGGCATAGGACGGTCCACACCCGAGCCATCCGGCGAAGCGCCGGCGGCCCGTGTACCGTCCGCGACCGGTGGCACCTCACCCGTGGTCGACACCTCGCGCTGCTCCCGCTCCTGCTGCACCTCGGCAGCGTACCGGACCCGCCGGACGCGCTTGGTCATGTCCCGGATCAGGAAGATCACCAGGACGACGACGAAGAGGGTCGCCAGGAACCCCAGCGTGCCCGGCGTCACCGACGCCGGATCGAGACCGGGCTTCAGCGTCGGGTCGCCCGACGGCGTCGTCATCGCAGCCAGGCTGAGGGAAGGAAACACGCACGCACCACTTTCGGGATCGCCTGCGGATCGGGGTGTCCGCAGGATGCAATTCTACGCGGGATAGAAATGATCGGCGGACCTAGGATCCGGCGGTGACGCCCGCGAAGAAATCGTCCTCGGGCAGGGACGTGCCGACCCGTGAGGTGATGAGCGAGTAGTCCTCCCACGGCCACACCTTCTGCTGCAGTTCGACCGAGACGGCGAAGAAGAAGCCTTCCGGGTCCACCTGGGTCCGGTGTGCGAGAAGGGCCCGCTCCCGGTGGCCGAAGAAGTCGCCGCAGTCGATCTGGGTCGTCGTCTCGTGGGCCGGGGCAGGGGGCTGATGGCCCTCCGCGTCCGCCTCGAGCCACTGCGCGATCCGCTCCGCGTAGGGCGACTGCAGCCCGGCCTCCTCCAGTGCGAAGTGCAGGGCGCGGAAGCGTTCCGGGTTGAACGCGCGGTCGTAGTAGAGCTTGGAAACGCTCCAGGCCTCACCGGTACCGGGGTACCTCGCCGGGTCCGCCGCAGCTTCGAAGGCCTCGACGGCGATCCGGTGGGCCATGATGTGGTCCGGGTGCGGGTAGCCGCCGTTCTCGTCGTAGCTGACGATCACGTGGGGGCGGAATTCACGGACGAGTTTCACGAGGGGCGCGGCCGCCCGTTCGAGGGGCTGCAGCGCGAAGCAGCCGAAGGGCAGGTCGGGAAGTGGATCCCCCTCCGGCAGGCCCGAATCCGTGAAGCCGAGCCAGCGCTGCTGAACGCCGAGCTCGGCGACGGCTCGCGCCATCTCGATCCTCCGCAGGCCCGGCAGGTCGCGCTTGCCGTGCGGATCGCCGTCCATCGCAGCATTGAGGATGTCGCCCCGCTCGCCACCGGTGCAGGTGGCGACCATGACGTCGGCGCCCGCTGCGACGTAGCTGGCCATCGTGGCCGCGCCCTTGCTCGACTCGTCGTCCGGGTGGGCATGGACCGCGAGGAGGCGGAAACCCTCACGGGACACGCGGGGATGATCCTGGCTTGGCAACACGTGCTCCTGGCTTCGCGGGGGTATGGGAAGCGGCCGAGATGGCCGCGGCGGCGGACGGTGGAGCGGACAGTAAAATGAAGGGATGAGCTCCGCCTATACGCCAACTCTAAGAGTAGCCAATCGCTACGGCACCCCAAAGCCGAAGAAGCCCCTGGGGCGGCTGCGGCTGCTGGTCATCGCGGTGATCCTCGCGTCGGTGGCTGCGGTGGCCGCCGTCGCCCTCACGACGGGCAACCCGGAGGTGTCCTCCAAGGACGTCGGCTTCTCCCTTGCCGGTGACGGCAGCGCGAGTGTCGACTTCGAGGTGACGAAGGAGCGCTCTGCCACCGCGCAGTGCGCCGTGCAGGTGCTGAGCGAGAACTACGCCGTCGTCGGCTGGAAGGTCGTCACGATCGGCCCGAATGGTGCCGAGGAGGGCGCCAACGGCGGCGACACCACCGCCCACCGAGCGGACGTCCGCACGGATTCGCCGGCCGTGACGGGCGGTGTCAACGCCTGCTGGCTCGTCGAGGACTGACGTGCACGGCCGGCGTTCTTGGGTTCTGGCCCTCCCCCGCCTAGAATGAAGGGATACGTATCGCCCCGCTTCACCGGCGTACCGGCCTTCCGGTCCCACGAGGCGGGGTGTTTGCTTGCCGGTGGTGATGGCTCCGCCATCGTCCGGTCGAGCGACCAAGTGCTTCCACCGGTTCCGATGGAGGCCGTACCGAAGGAGTTATCCCGTGTCCACTAACAGCGCCCCTGTCGCCTGGCTCACACAGGAGTCCTACAACCGGCTCAAGAGCGAGTTGGAGCACCTGTCGGGTCCCGGCCGTACCGAGATCGTCGCGCGCATCGAGCAGGCCCGTTCCGAGGGAGACCTCAAGGAGAACGGCGGCTACCACGCGGCCAAGGAGGAGCAGGGCAAGGCAGAGGCCCGCATCCGCCAGCTGACCCACCTCCTGAACAACGCCCACGTGGGCGAGGCACCGGCGGACAACGGCGTCGTCGAGCCGGGCATGATGGTGTCCGCCAGGATCGCAGGCGACGTCGAGAACTTCCTGCTCGGCAGCCGCGAGGTCGCCGGTGACACCGACATCGACGTCTACAGCGAGAAGTCGCCGCTGGGCGCCGCGATCCAGGGAAAGAAGGCAGGGGACACCGTCACCTACGCCGCGCCCAACGGAAAGCAGATCACCGTGGAGATCATCTCGGCTACGCCGTACGTCGGCTGACGGACGGGCGGCGTCGAGCGCCTACGAGCCGAGACCGAAGCGGTCCGTTCCCCCGGGAGCGGGCCGCTTCCGTTTGAGCAGGAACGCTGCGAGCACGCCTCCGAGCGCCCCGAAGAGGTGCGCCTGCCAGGAGATGTTCGAACCGACCGTGGGAAGGATCCCCCACAGGATGGACCCGTAGACGGAGAACAGGAGGACCGCCAGGAGGATCTGCTTCCAGTCCCGGTTGTAGAAGCCTCGCGCGACCAGGTAGGTGAAGAGGCCGAACACGACCCCCGAGGCGCCGATGGTCAGTCCTCCACCGAAGAGCCAGGTGCCGATGCCCGAGGCGACCCAGCTGATCCCTACTGCCAGGGCGAACCGCCGCGCACCCTCGAGGAACGCGAGGAACCCGAGGACGAGCAGCGGCAGCGTGTTGCTGGCCAGATGGGCGATTCCGCCATGGAGGAGCGGTGCAAAGACCACTCCGTCGAGTCCGTCCACGCGGCGTGGCGCGATCCCCAGGGTCATCACGAGGAGGTTCCCGAGCAGCGCGTTCAGCACGAACACCGCCCACATCACGGCGACGAGTCCGACGACCGTGACCAGGCCTGCCTGCGCGCGGCGAGCGAGCTCCCCCATGTCCCTCCCCTCAGCCCTGGATGACCACCGGCTGGAAGCCCTCGGCGCGCAGGTTGCTGAGGACCTGCTCGCAGTGCTCGTCGCCCTTGGTCTCCATGTTGATGGTGATGGCGACATCGCCCATGCTGATCGATCCGCCGACGCGCGTGTGGTCCACGCCCGTGACGTTGGCATCTGACTCCGCGATGATGCGTGAGATGGTCGCCAGGGACCCGGGGCGGTCGTCGAGCAGCATGCGCACCACGAGGTAGCGGCCGGCGGCGGCGAGACCTCGCTGGATGACCTTGAGCATGAGCATGGGGTCGATGTTGCCGCCCGAGAGAACGATGACCGTATTGCCCGGCGTGGCGCCGTTCTCTGTCAGCTTGCCGTCCAGCAGGGCCGCGACCCCGACGGCTCCAGCAGGTTCCACCACCATCTTGGCCCGTTCGAGCAGGAAGATGAGCGCCCTGGCGAGGGAGTCCTCGCTGACGGTGACGACGTCGTCCACGAGTTCCCGGATGATCGAGAACGGCAGCTGGCCAGGGCGTCCTACCGCGATGCCGTCGGCGATGGTCGAGACCTTGGTGAGCGGCACGAGGGCGTCGGCGGCGAGGGACGGCGGGTAGGCGGCCGCGTTCTCGGCCTGGACGCCGATGATCCGGATCTCGCGGCCGAGTTCCTTCGCCTTCGCCTTGATCGCCACCGCAACCCCGGCCAGCAGTCCACCTCCGCCGACGCCCATGAGGATCGTGTCGACGTCGGGCACCTGCTCGAGGATTTCGAGGCCTATGGTCCCTTGCCCTGCCACGACGTCCACGTTGTCGAACGGATGGACGAAGACCGCGCCGGTCTCGTCGGCGTACCTCTTCGCTTCGGTCAGCGCCTCATCGACGTTGTGGCCGTGCAGGACGACCTCCGCGCCATGTCCGCGCGTCGCGGCGAGCTTCGGCAACGCCACACCGAGCGGCATGTAGATGCGGGCGGAGATGCCCAGCCGCGCGGCCGCCACCGCCACACCCTGCGCATGGTTGCCCGCGGAGGCGGCCACGACGCCGCGTGCGCGCTCGGCTTCGCTGAGCTTCGCCATCCTGTTGTACGCGCCGCGGACCTTGAAGGATCCGGCGCGCTGCAGGTTCTCGCACTTGAAGGAGACGGTGGAGCCAGTTAGGCGGCCGAGGGCGCGGGACTGCTCGATGGGCGTGCGCGCGATGACGCCGTCGAGCGTGCGGTGGGCAGCCTCGACGTCGGCCAGTGTCACGGGGAGCGCGGCGGCGGGGGCGACACCGAGGACGGACGTCGCGGGTGCGGCCGCCGCCGGTGGGGTCGCCGACAGTGTGGTGGTCGCGGCTGGAGTGAGGGGTGCTGCAACAGCCTGCTCGGTCATTGGGAGGTCTCTTCCTGGAGGGCTGGCGCCGATGGAGCGGCGTGAGGTTCCGGGGTGCTGGCCGGCGATGCCGGGGCGTCAAGCCCCGCCGTCGCCGGCCCGCTAATGCCTTGTCCCTCCCCGAGCGGACGGTGGTCCTGCGCCACCTCCGGATCATATTCCCAGGCCCGCTGCGCGATGTAGCGCACGGATGTGTTGAGCACCGCCAGGAGCGGGACGGAGAAGAGCGCGCCGGGGATACCCGCCAACAGGGTGCCGCCGGCAACCGCGAGCACGACGGCGAGCGGGTGCAGTGCGACGGCCGGGCCCATGATGAGGGGTTGGAGGACGTGACCCTCGAGCTGCTGGACCAGGAGCACGATCGCGAGCATGACGAGCGCGTTGACCCACCCGTTGGCCACGAGGGCCAGCAGGACGGCGACAGAGCCCGTCGCCAGCGCGCCGACGATCGGGATGAACGACCCGAGGAAGACCAGCACCCCGAGCGGCAGGGCCAACGGCACACCGATGATCGCGGCGCCTATACCGATGCCGATCGCGTCGACGGCGGCGACGAGCATCTGGACCCGGACGTAGCTGGCCATGGAAGCCCAGCCCCTGCGGCCGGCGCCGTCCACGGCTGCCCGCGCGCGCAGGGGTGCGAGGCCGACGACGAAGCGCCAGATCCGTCCGCCGTCGAGCAGGAAGAAGATCAGGGTGAACACCGTGAGCAGCGTGCCGGCGGCGACGTGCCCCGCCGTCGTACCGAAGGAGAGAGCACCGCTGAGGATCGAGGCGCTGTTGTTCTGCGCGGCGTTGCCGATGTCCTGGAGGTACTGGTCGATCTGCGACGTCGTGAGTTGCAGTGGCCCCTGGGCCAGCCAGTCCAGCATCTGCTGGATACCGGCGCGGGCCTCACCCCAGAGACTGGAGAAGCCGAGCGCCAGCTGCCGTCCTACGAGCGAGAGGGCTGTCGCGATGATGCCGAAGAAGCCGACGAGCGTGACGGCGACAGCGAGACCGTTGGGCACCCGCCGTCGTCGGAGCAGGTTCTTCAGCGGCATCAGCAGCGCCGCGAGCAACCCGGCGACCATGAGCGGTATAACCAGCAGGGACACCTTGCCGAGAAGGTAGACCAGCACGCCGCTGACCACGATGACGAGCCCGAGCCGCCAGGACCAGGAGGCGGCGACGCGCAGCGCGAAGGGAACGTCGGTGCGGTCGTCCGCGCGCAGGGCCGGCCGTGCACCCGCGGGTTGCTCCGGCAGTGGACTCGGCAGTGCAGCGGCCCCGCGACTCACTGCGCGCTGGAGGGCGCGCTGGGGTTTCGCTCCGGGGAGACGCTGCATGGGCCAATCTTTCCATAGAAGGCCCTGGCGCCGGTTATCCGAGACCTGGCAGTATCCCCCAACTCGCCGAGAACGAGGTCCCGGGTGGCAGCCACCGCAGGCCCTCGCCCGAGTTGAACGCGTTGGCCGGCGCCGTCATCGGCTCGATCGCCACGGCCCTGCTGACTCCGGGGTAGATGGTGCTGATGTAGACGTGGGCGTAGGCGAAGGCCGGGTCCGCCCACAGGGTGACGCGCCGGCCGTCCGGAGCCGACAGGACGTGCTCGTGACGCCCGGACACCGGCTCGAGGTCCGTGAAGGCCGCGTCGAACTGGATGTCTCCGACGCGGCGGCCCGATCGCAGGTCGAACTGTCCGGAGACGGGCGCGGTACCGGTGGGGATCGACTGGTCGTCGGACTCGAAAACCGTCGCAGCCCGCACGGTCAAGGTGAGGTCCTCGGTCGGCACGTCCGAGATCTTGAGGTAGGGGTGTGCACCGAGGGCGAAGGGGGCATCCTCGGACGACAGGTTGGTGAGCTCCTGGGTAACCGTCAACTGCTGCTCCGTGAGCTCGTAGGCGGCGCGGTGCAGAAGGTGGAAGGGGTAGCCGTGCTGGGGGAAGACCTCGGCTTCCAGGACCACATGGGAAGGCGCTGCCTCGACCTCCTGGTACCCCGCGTTGCGCAGGAGCCCGTGGATGGCGTTCCCCTTCGACGGCTCCGTGATGTCGAGGCGCTGCTCCTTCCCGTGCAGCGTCCATCGGCCGTCGGCCACGCGGTTGGGCCAGGGCGCCAGCAGGATGCCGCCACCGCCTGCAGGGATGTCGCCGTCACCCCAGGTCTCGGTGAGGGCGACGCCGTCGTGCTCATAGGACCTGAGGGCCGCGGCGAGGCTCGCCACGACGACGGTCGACGCACCCGCCGTGAGCGTGTAGTTGGTTCCGCTGGCCAATCGTGGGGACGCCTGAGTCATGCAGCGATGCTACCGCCGGGCGTCCCCCGCCCGCCCCCTTACTCCTGCTGGCCCAGCGGCTTATGATAGGTTTTGTTCGATTTAGTTCGTACCCGTTCGCTTCGCGTACCCCCGACGCTCCGAAGGAGGACCATGCTTGCAGCAGAGCGCCAGGCGGCGATCCTCGACAGGCTCACGCATCAGCCTGCCGTGCGGGTGAGCGGGCTGGCCCTCGCCCTCGGCGTCTCGGAGATGACGGTACGCCGGGACATCGATACCCTCGAGGCTCGCGGTGCGCTGGTGCGTGTCCACGGCGGAGCCGTTCGGATCGGCAGCCTCAGCTCGGTCGAAGCGGGTTTCGACGCCAACCGGACGCGCGGAGGCCTGGCGAAGCAGCAGATCGCCGTGACAGCGGTCTCGCTCCTGACGCCCGGCATGACGGTGTCCATCACGGGAGGCACCACGACCTACGCCCTCGCTCCCCTCCTGGCGCGGGTCCAGGGACTCACCATCATCACCAATTCCCTTCCACTGGCGGACGAACTCCACCGCCTGAAGTCCGCAGGCCCGAGCGACGGCGCGCCCGAGGTCCTGCTCTCGGGCGGTCAACTCACGCCGTCGAAGGCGCTCGTCGGGCCGATCGCCACCAGCACCATCTCCTCCCTCCGCGCGGACCTCTGCTTCATGGGTGCCCATGGCGTTGATGCGGCCGCCGGCATCACGACCCCGAACCTCGCCGAGGCGGACACGAACAGGGCGTTCGCGAGGGCGTGCGGCGAGCTCGTCATCCTCGCCGACGCCACGAAGATCGGCGTTGTCAGCCTCGCCCGGGTGGCTGCGCTCGACTCCGCTACAGCCCTGGTCACCGATCAGCCACCCGACGGCGACTACGGCACCCTCACCCGCATCCTCTGCGAACCCGTCCCCGACCCCCCTCTGGAAGAGCGTCCATGACCCATGTCACCCCCACCCGCCTGTCCGACGGGCGCGAGCTGATCTACTTCGACGCGCGCGAGGACAGCGTGGCACGCCACCGCGACGCGTCCCTCGTCCGCGACGCGCGAGGGCTTCCTGCACGCGGGCCCGCCGGTACCGCGCGCTTCGACGCACTGTCCGGAGAATGGATAGCCGTTGCGGCGCACCGCCAGTCTCGGACGCATCTGCCGCCCGCCGACCAGTGCCCACTCTGCCCGACGACGCCTGCAAACCTGTCGGAGATCCCGGCGTCCGACTACGAGGTCGTGGTGTTCGAAAACCGGTTCTCCTCGTTCGGCCCGGATCTCGGCGAGCTCCCGGGCACGCCGGGATGGGGTACGACGGCGACAGCGTACGGGCGGTGTGAGGTCGTCGCGTTCGATTCCGCGCACGAGGGCTCCTTCGGCTCGCTCAGCGCCGAGCGCGCCAGGACGGTCATCGATGCCTGGGCCCAGCGCACCGAGGCGCTGTCCGCGATGCCCGGAATCAAGCAGGTCTTCTGCTTCGAGAACCGCGGCGCGGATATCGGCGTCACGCTCCTGCACCCCCACGGGCAGATCTACGCGTACCCGTTCATCCCGCCGCGCGCCGCGACGCTTGCAGCGCGTGCCGCGGCGTACTTCGATGCGACCGATGGGAAGCAGACCCTCATGGGGCACGCCCTCGCGAGCGAGCGGAGCGCGGGCGACCGCATGGTCATCGAGGGCGAGCACTTCAGCGCCTTCGTGCCGTTCGCCGCCCGATGGCCGCTCGAGGTACACCTTGTCCCCCACCGCCAGGTGGCCGACCTCTCGGGCCTGACGGGCGAGGAGCGCGACGAGCTGACGACGGTCTACCTCGACCTCCTCGGCAGGCTCGACGCCCTCTATCCGACACCTACGCCGTACATCGCAGCATGGCAGCAGGCGCCGATCGATAACGCCCTCCGGCCGGCGAGCTACCTGCACCTCCAGCTGACCTCGCCCCGGCGGGCTGCGGACAAGCTGAAGTTCCTCGCGGGCTCGGAAGCCGCGATGGGCGCCTTCATCAACGACACCACGCCGGAGAAGGTCGCGGAAGCACTCCGTAGCGCCGTTCCCGGCACACCCCGGAAGGACCAGGCATGAACTCCACCCCCCTCGACCTCGCGGCGGCTTTCACCGACCGCTTCGGCACCGAGCCGGACGGCCTGTGGTCCGCTCCGGGGCGCGTCAACCTCATCGGTGAGCACACCGATTACAACGACGGCTTCGTGCTCCCGTTCGCCATCAAGCACTCGACGACGGTCGCGGCGGCCGTCCGGAAGGACCGTATGGTACGGGTCGCGTCGACGTTCGCGCCTGACGAGGACCCGGTGACGGCCGATCTCGACACCCTGGCGGAAGGTGCCGTGCACGGCTGGGCGGCGTATCCGTTGGGAGTCCTGTGGGCCATGGAGCAGTCGGGCTACCGCTGCCCCGGGATGGACCTCCTGGTGGACTCCTCCGTCCCGGTCGGAGCCGGACTCTCCTCGTCGGCGGCGCTCGAGTGCTCCGTCGCGGTCGCTGCGAACGAGCTCTCACAGGGGGGCGCGTCGCGCCGCGAACTCGCTGCGATCGGGCAACTGGCCGAGAACAGGATGGTGGGGGCGCCCACCGGGATCATGGACCAGTCGGCTTCGCTGCTGGGTGAGTCCGGGCACGCCGTCTTCCTCGACTGCCGCTCCGGCGACTCACGGCTCGTCCCCCTCGACCTCGAGGGCGCAGGGCTGGAGCTCATGGTCATCGACACCCGCGTCAGCCATTCCCACTCCACCGGCGGGTACGCGGCGCGCAGGCGCTCGTGCGAGCTCGGAGCGGAGCTCATGGGCGTTCCCGCGCTCCGTGACCTCTCGGTCAAGGATCTCGCTGAGGCAGCCGGAGTCCTCGACGAGGAGACCTTCCGGCGGGTTCGTCATGTCGTGACGGAGAACGCGCGGGTCGAGGACGCCGTCGAGGTGCTCGCGACCAAGGGACCAGCCCAGCTCGGATCGCTGCTCATCGCGAGCCACGCCTCGATGCGCGACGATTTCGAGATCTCCTGTCCCGAACTGGACGCCGCCGTGGATGCATCCCTCGAGGCAGGCGCGATCGGCGCCCGCATGACCGGGGGCGGTTTCGGCGGTGCTGCCATCGCCCTGGCTCGTGTGGATGACGTACCCGCCATCCGGTCGGCCGTCGAGCAGGCATTCTCCTCGGCCGGCTTCCGGTCGCCGGTCATCTTCAGCGTTCTGCCCGGCGCGGGCGCCGGACGCATAGCCTGACGCTCCAGCACCTGCCGCACAAGGAGAAGGGCCCGCAACCGTGAGGTTTGCGGGCCCTTCTCCTTGTTCGACTGTTCGTCGACGGACGGATCCCGTGCACCTAGCGCACGGGATCCGACGTCGTCGTGCTAGTCGTCGCCGCGAAGAATCGCGAGGAGGCGGAGGATCTCGACGTAGAGCCATACCAGCGTCACGGTCAAACCGAACGCCGCCGTCCAGGAGTACTTCTGCGGAGCGCCGTGGCGGACACCCTCGCTGATCGACGTGAAGTCGATGATCAGGGAGAAGGCCGCCAGCCCGATGGCGAAGATCCCGATGACGACGCCGAAGGGGATCCCCGTCCCCAGGAAGTCCGCGCCTCGGAGGCCCCAGGGGTCATCGTTGAGACCGAAGACCATGAGTCCCAGGTTCACCAGCGAGAAGGCCATGTAGCTGATGATCGCGATCATGAAGAACTTCATGGCGCGTGGCGTGGCGCGCACCTTGCCGCTCTTGAAGAGTGCTAGGGTGACGCCGAAGACGACCAGGGTACCGAGCACGGCCTGCATCGCGATGCCGGGGAACATGCTCTCCAGGAACATCGTGATACCGCCGACGAACAGTCCCTCGAGGGCTGCATAGGCCAGGATCAGCGCGGGCGAGGGCTCGCGCTTGAAGGAGTTGACGAGGCCCAGCACGAAACCGCCGAGCGCCCCGATCACCATCAGGGGAAGTGCGAGGCCAGGAACCACGAACGCCGGGATGGCCGCCCCGACGAGCACGACACCCAGGCAGAGCAGGGTCTTGACGATGACGTCGTCGAAGGTCATCCGGCCTGTCTGGGCAGGGCCGGCGGACGGCTGGTTGTACATGTGCTCCAGCTGATGCTGGTTAGCCATCGCCTGGCCTGCGTACGTCGCAGTGCCCATTCCCGCAGTACCGAACCCCGCCGTCTGGTTGCCCCGGGTAGCGGAGCGGAAGGTCTTCCCGTTGAATACCGGATTACCGCCAAGTGCCATTTCTGTTAGTCCTCCAATAGGGGGCTGAGTGTTCTTGCAACCCTACCAATCTCAACGGTTCTGCTGGGGGTTTGTTCCCCGCAGGCGTCTGCCGCTTGGCTTGTAGGCCCGGGAATTACAACACCAAGGCGCCTTGGTAAAACTTTCGTTACCGAATCGCTACCTCGGTGCGGAGCTTTTGCGAAATGACGAAACATGCCGCTAGTAACATGAACCCCACGCCCGTGACACTCGTCACAACTGTTGATCCTGGCGGCTTGCCGTCGGGCCTGCCCCCACCGTGGAGGTTCCCATCTTGAACACCCTATCGACGCCTGCTCGGATCAGGAGATCCCTGCTGCTGGTGCTCGGTCTCCTGGCCACAGTGCTGCTCGGCGCCACGTCCGCGCAGGCGTCCTCCCAGCCGCCCGTCCCGGCGTTGCATCCGGTCCACATCCCCGCGACCATCCATGCGCAGAACGTCGACTATCGGATCGGAGGTGTCCTCCGTGGCGTCGACGGTCCGATCGCCGACGCCACCGTCACCGTGACCGGCAATGGATTCGAAGGCGAAGCGACGTCCGGCGCAAATGGCGCCTGGAGCATCACGGTGCCGGAGCAGGGCACCTACGAAGTCGCCCTGGACGAGGACACCCTCCCCGACGGCATCGCTCTTGCCGAAGGGCAGGAGAACCCGCGTGAAGTCACCTTCGCCAACACCTCCAGCGCCACCACGCTCTTCCTCTTCGGTGAGGGCATCGTGTCGCAGCAGACGTCCTTCCTGGAGACACTCACCGAGCGCGCCCTGGCCGGCTTCAGTTTCGGCCTGCTCCTGGCGCTCAGCGCCGTCGGCCTCTCGCTGATCTTCGGGACCACCGGGCTCACGAACTTCGCCCACGGCGAGATGGTGACCCTCGGGGCGGTCCTGGCGTTCGCCTTCGCTGCCGCGGGGCTCCCGATCGCGGTCGCGATCGTCCTGGCCGTCATCGGCGGAGGGCTGCTGGGCTACGTGCAGGACGCCGGGCTCTGGAAGCCGCTGCGCAGGCGCGGCACAGGGCTCGTCCCGATGATGATCGTCAGCATCGGCTTCGCCCTCGCGCTGCGCTATGTCATCCAGTTCTTCTTCGGCGGCGCCACCCGGCAGTTGCCCGGCTCGCAGAGCGAGATCATCGACATCGGTTCGGTCTCCATCTCCCGTAACGACCTCACGTCGCTGATCATCAGCCTCGTCGTCATCCTCGTCGTCGCGTTCCTGCTGCTCCGGACGCGCATCGGCAAGGCCACCCGCGCCGTCGCGGACAATCCGGCCCTCGCGGCCGCCTCCGGCATCGACGTCGACCGCGTCATCCGCATCGTCTGGGTCATCGGAGGCATGCTGGCCGCGCTCGGCGGCATCCTCTGGGCGTACTACCGTCCCGGCGTCTCCTACAACATGGGTCAGCAGATCCTGCTGCTCATCTTCGCCGGCGTGACACTGGGCGGTCTGGGCACCGTCTTCGGCGCCCTCGTCGGCTCCATCATCGTCGGCCTCTTCGTGGAGATCTCCACGATCTGGCTCGAGGCAGACCTCAAATACGTGGGAGCGCTGCTGATCATGATTCTCGTGCTCCTGTTCCGGCCGCAGGGTATCCTCGGCCGCCGAGAGCGCATAGGTTAGGGGCTCTTCATGGACTTCGGAAACATCCTTGTCAACGCCTTCGGCGAGCTGATCAGCCCGACGACGGCGGCTTACGCACTCGCAGCCCTTGGCCTCGCGGTGCACTTCGGCTACTCGGGCCTCCTCAACTTCGGCCAGGCCGGCTTCATGGCTGTCGGAGCGTACGGGTACGCCATCTCGACGCTCAGCTTCAATGCCCCACTGCCCGTGGCCGTCTTGGTCGCACTCCTGGCCTCGGTGGTGTTCGCGATCGTGCTCGGCATACCGACCCTGCGCCTGCGCGCCGACTACCTCGCCATCGTGACGATCGCCGCAGCCGAGATCATCCGCTACATCGTGACCACCAACGGACTCACGGACGTCACCGGGTCGGCCAACGGCCTGGCTGCGTTCGAGGGCGGTTTCTACGATCTCAACCCGTTCCCCCCGGGCACCTACAACGTCGGCCCCCTAGGCATGAACGAGCGCGACTTCTGGATCCGGATCGTCGGGTGGAGCGTCGTGATCATCGCGTGCCTCGTCGTCTGGCTGCTCATGCGCAGTCCTTGGGGGCGTGTCCTCAAGGGCATCCGGGAGGACGAGAACGCCGTGCGCTCCCTCGGCAAGAACGTGTACGCCTACAAGATGCAGGCACTCGTGATCGGCGGTGTCCTCGGTTCCCTGGCGGGCATCATCTTCACGCTGCCGCGAGGCGCGGTCCAGCCTGCCAACTACGCCACGGAACTCACGTTCTTCCTCTACACATGCCTCCTTCTCGGCGGCATGGCCACTGTCCTCGGACCGGTCATCGGAGCGATGATCTTCTGGGTAGTGCTCTCGTTGACGCAGGGACTCCTGTACGGCGCGATCGAGGTCGGCGCCATCACGTTCCTGTCGAACTCGCAGGCGGGCCAGCTGCGCTACATCCTCGTGGGTGTGGCACTGATGCTGCTCATGGTCTTCAGGCCGCAGGGCGTCCTGGGTAACAAGAAGGAGTTGGCGTTCGCATGACGACGAACCACAGCGACAGCACCACCGGAGACAGCGGCGCCAGGGGTGCCGCCGGAGCCCATGCGGCGGACGTCCCGGAGGACGGCGGCCAGGGTGGAACCGGCGGAGCACACGCCGCAGGCTCTCCCACCGTCGCACCAGGCAGCGGAAGCTCGACGGGTGCAGCGCCCGGGCAGGACCACATGACCGACTCCGCCCCGATCACCACCGACGCCGCCGGGCCGGGGTGCCGCAAGCGTGACCCCATCGTGATCGCCCGGAACGTGACGCGGAGCTTCGGTGGCATCAACGCCGTCGACGTCGAACACCTCGAGATCCCCCGGCACAAGATCACGGCCCTTATCGGGCCCAACGGAGCCGGAAAGACCACACTGTTCAATCTGCTGACCGGGTTCGACATCCCGAACAGCGGCGACTGGGAGTTCGACGGCAAGCCCCTCGCGAAGGTCGCTTCGCACAAGGTCGCGCGCATGGGCATGGTCCGCACCTTCCAGCTGACCAAGGTCATGGGCAAGCTCACGGTGATGGAGAACATGCGTCTGGGCGCTACGGACCAGCCGGGCGAGAGTCTCGCCCGCGCCCTGTTCAAAGGCATCTGGGGCGGTCGCGAGCGCGAGATCACGCAGCAGGCCGAGGTGCTGCTGCAGAAGTTCAAGCTCGACACCAAGCGTGACGACTATGCTGCATCACTCTCGGGCGGCCAGCGCAAGCTCCTCGAGATGGCGCGAGCGCTCATGGTCCGCCCGAGGCTCGTGATGCTGGATGAGCCGATGGCAGGCGTCAACCCCGCGCTGACGCAGTCCCTCCTCGACCACATCAAGAACCTCAAGGCGGAAGGCATGACCGTGCTGTTCGTCGAGCACGATATGCACATGGTCCGCCATATTGCGGACTGGGTGGTCGTCATGGCCGAGGGCAAGGTCGTCGCGGAGGGACCGCCCGACATCGTCATGAAGGATCAGGCAGTGATCGACGCCTACCTGGGCGCCCACCACGACGTGGACCTCGGCGACTCCACCGGCATCGAGCGCCTTGAGGAGGAGCTCGCCAACGACGAGGAGTCGGTCGTCGGCACCGAGGACGAGGGCATCCTCGGACACGGGGTCACCGAGGTCGCGGGCGGCGCCCCGTCCGCCGGCCCCGCCCACCCTGCCCACCCCGACGAGGAGAAGAGATAATGGCTGAATTCGAGGGAGACTCTGTCGTCAAGGTCACCGATCTCGTCGCGGGCTACCTTCCCGGCGTGAACATCCTGAACGGCTGCAGCATCGAGGCACGCCGAGGCGAGCTCATCGGCATCATCGGCCCGAACGGTGCCGGGAAGTCGACGCTCCTGAAGGCGATGTTCGGCCTCGTGAAGGTCCATTCGGGCACCGTCGTGGTGCGTGGACAGGACCTCACAGGGCTCAAGGCGAACCGGCTCGTGAGCCGCGGCGTCGGGTTCGTCCCGCAGAACAACAACGTGTTCGGGACGCTGACCATCGAGGAGAATCTCCAGATGGGCATGTACCAGCGTCCCAAGGACTTCAAGGAGCGGTTCGACTTCGTCACCAGCCTCTTCCCCGAACTGGGCAAGAGGAGGGCACAGCGAGCGGGCTCGCTCTCGGGAGGTGAGCGGCAGATGGTCGCGATGGGCCGCGCGCTCATGATGGATCCGGCCGTCCTGCTGCTCGACGAACCCTCCGCCGGGCTCTCGCCCGTGAAGCAGGACGAGACGTTCCTGCGCGTCCACGAGATCAACCGCGCCGGTGTCTCCGTCATCATGGTGGAGCAGAACGCACGCCGGTGCCTGCAGATCTGTGATCGGGCCTACGTGCTGGACCAGGGGAAGGATGCGTACACAGGCACAGGCCGCGAACTGATGAAGGATCCGAAGGTAATCCAGCTGTACCTCGGAACCCTCGCGGATACCGCCTGATTCCTGCCGCAGCGCGGCAGGTGGAACCAGGATGACGTAGGCGCACGAAAGCGCAAGGGGTGGGCGGGACCGGTGACGGTTCCGCCCACTGTCGTTGGACGCCCAGTAGGTTTGGAACGAGGACGGGGAAGCGACACCGACGAAGGAAGGACGCCCGGCACATGGCAGGATTGCCCAGCAGCGCGATCGGCAAGGGCTTCGAGCTCGTATTCCGCGGCATCAAGCACGTGCGACGGCATCGCCCCATCCATTCGAGGGGCCTCCGGCTCGACGGCGCGGTGGTTGTCGAGGGCCACGCAAGGCGAAGTGGTATCTCCTGGATCGACCAGCCGGGCGCCGCAGGGGTGACGGCACGCGTCTCGCGATCCGCAGGTACTCCCGACGGGCTGCCCGACATCGTGGGCCTCGCGCTGCGGATCCACCACCCGGACGCCGGACCGGCACCATCGACGTTCTCGGACATCCTGCTGTCCTCGACGGGGTGGTCCGTCCCGGGGCGCTTCGTCCTCATGCCGCGGCTCGGGATATCCAGGGCGCCGCTCACCACGATGATGCCCTACCGGGGCGAGGAGGGCCCCGTACTGATCGGGGCCAGGACGCTCGCGCCTGCCGGTCTGCCGTCCTCCCTCCGGGGCTTCCGGCGATCCCTCGGTGCTTCTGCGTGGCAGCTCGGCCTGTTCTTCACAACGCCGTCAGGGCGGTGGCACCGCTTCGGCACTGTCACGCTGCGCCTCAACGAAGGAGCGGAGGAGAAGGACCTGCGCTTCGACGCCGTCCTTCACCCCCTGGCAGGAGCGCAGACGTACGAGTGGGCCCGGAAGGTACGCGAGCCCTCCTATGCCCTCTCCAGGCGCGAGCCCGGGGACTCCTGACCGTTTCGTCCCGCCACACTCGGGCACCTACCGCTCGACGGTGCTGGGTCACGGAACGGTGCTGTGTCACGGAACGTCTCGCGGCAACTGGTCCCGGACAGCAGGAGGCCCCGGCTGCACCTTCCGAGGAAGGGCGGCCGGGGCCTCCTGCTTGCGTCCGTCAGGGGCGGAACCCCGTCGGGTCAGACCCTAGAGCTGTCCGACCTCGGAGCGGCTCGGCTGGGGCTTGTTGTCGGCGTCGTACTTGTAGATGCCGATGGCCGCCTCGGTGGGATCACCGTTCTCGTCGAAGGACACGGGACCGGAGATGCCGTCGTAGTCGATGTCCTCGCCGTTGCGCAGCAGCGTGACGCAGCCTGCGAAGTCGAAGCACTTGGTGCCCTCCTTGGAGACCGCTTCGAGCTGCTCGGCGATTGCCGCTCCCTCGACGCTTCCCGCAGCCTCTGCGGCGAGCGAGATCAGGTTCACGGCGTCATAGCTCTCACCGGCGTACGCGAAGCTGTTGAGGTTGGGATCAACAGTGGCCAGGGCTTCCTGGAAGCCGGTGCCGGTGAAGGGGCCGGGGATGGTGCCCTGGGCGCCTTCGAGGGTTCCGGGATCGAGGTCCGCGCTGTAGTCGGAGGTGTTGCCGTCGACCATGAAGAGCGTGCTGGCATCGATGCCCTTCGCGACGAGCAGCGGGACGATGCTCTTGGCCTCGTCGAAGCTGATGAGCACGATCGCATCCGGCTTCGCCGCCGCGATGGCGTCCACCTGGCTCGAGAACTGCGAGTCGCCGGTGTTGAACATCTCGTTGGCGACGACCTGGCCTCCGGCAGCCTCGACGGTCTCCTGGATGTTGCTCTGCAGGCCGGTGCCGTAGGAGTCGTTCAAGGTGATCATGCCGACCGTCTGGGCGCCACACGTCATGATGTAGTTGCCGAGGGTGCGTCCCTGGAGCACGTCCGAGGGAGCGGTGCGGAAGTACAGGCCCTTGTCGTCCCAGGTGGTGAATTCGGGCGACGTGTTGGCGGGCGAGAACTGCACCACGCCTGCACCGGTGATCTGGTTGATGACGGTCTTCGAGACACCCGAGGACGCAGCTCCGATGATGGCGCTGACGTTCTGGGACAGCAGATCCGTGACGGACTGCGTCGCGATGTCGGTGGTCGTATCGCCCGAGTCGCGGTGGGTGATGGAGATGTCCTGGCCCAGCACACCGCCGGCCTCGTTGACTTCCTTGACAGCGAGGTTGACGCCGGCGATCTCGGGCGGGCCGAGGAACGCAAGGGTTCCGGTGGTGGGCAGGATGGAACCGAGCTTCAAAGGTTCGGGGCTGGTGGTCTCACTGGCGGGAACGGCTGCGGGGTCACCCTTCTCGCCCTGTTCCTCGCCTGCGCCTCCCTCGCTCTCGGGGCATGCCAGCGCCGACGTCGCAGCAGCAGCACTGGTCTCGGTGTCGCCACCCTCACCCTCGGAACCCGTGGTTCCGCCGCCGCCGCAGCCGGAGGCAAAGAGCGCGATGCCCAGGCCCAGGGCAGCGACCTTTGCCGCGCGCGGGGTCATCTCCCCGATGCCAGACCGCGCGGGATTGCGTGTTGCAGTCATGAATTAGTCTCCTCGACCGAAAGGCTCTTGCTGCCTTTGTTGCGTTCGCCAAGTGTTCCTGGCTTGTAGGAAAAGCTAATGCAATTTTGTGTCGGAGATAAGGGAATCCGGTTACATCCTTGTAACGCTCATCACACCGTGGGGAGCGCACTCTTGACAGCGCGCACTACTCAGCGCACTGCGCATCCGTCATCGCCGTGTCGGGGGTGCCGCGATGGCTCACTTCCCGCTTCGACGAGCCTCCTCGCGAGTGCGGGAGGACGTGCCCCAGCAGGGACTCGAACCCTGACTGAACAGATTTTAAGTCTGCTGCCTCTGCCATTGGGCTACTGGGGCCTTTCAGCCGGTTCAGCCTACCCCGGACGCCGGCGCGACTCGCCGCGCACAGGTGGAGACACAGAACGACGGCGACCCCCAGGAAGGCGGTCGCCGTCGTTCTCGTGCGTGTCCGGATGAACCGGAAGGCGTCAGGCAGAGGCCTTCGCGGCTGCCGTCTGCCCGGCCGGCGTGGGCGGCTGGCTCTGCAGCGCGGTGTCCTTCTTCGGCGGCGGGGTCGCCGCTTCGCGGAACTGGCGCTGCGGGTTCTGCAGATCCGACAGCGGCGCGAGGTCGCGACCGAAGAGGAAGCTCATGCTCCAGTTGATGATGACGCGCGCCTTGCGCTCGTACATCGGCATCGCGAAGCCGTGGTAGCCACGGTGGGCGAGCCAGGCCGGGAAGCCCTTCATGCCGAAGCCCATGATGTTCGCGACACCCTTGAACTGGCCGAAACCCGCGACGGCGCCGAGGTTGGTGTGCTTGTACTCCGTGACCTCGCCGAGGCCGTAGTTGGCCGCGAGGATGTTGGCGGCCAGCAGCTTCGCCTGTCGGACGGCGTGCTGGGCGTTGGGGACGCAGAAGCCTCCCACGCCCCCACCGGTGAGGTCGGGAACAGCCGCGACGTCGCCTGCGGTCCATGCGTGCTCGATGGGCCCGTCGTCGCCCGTGATCCGGAGTTCGGCGCTGGCACGGACACGGCCGCGCTCGTCCACCGGGAAGTCCGTCGAGCGGACCACCGGGTTCGCCTGCACTCCGGCGGTCCAGATGAGGGTGTCGGTCTCGAACTCGTCAGCCGGCGTCTTGTCCGGCATGTTGATGAGCTTCAGCGTGCCACCCACGGCGCTCGAGAGCGACGTGTTCAGCAGGACCTCGATCTCCCGCGAGCGAAGGTGGGAGACGACCCATTCGGCCTGCTCGGCGGTGACCTCGGGCATGATGCGCCCCATGGCCTCGACGAGCACGAAGCGGAGGTCGGAGCGGCTGAGGCGGGCGTTGGCCTTGACGGCGTCGCGCGCGGCATCCTCCATCTCCGTGATGGTCTCGATCCCAGCGAAGCCGCCACCCACCACGACGAAGGTGAGGGCGCGGTCCCGCTCGGGACCCTCCGGCATCACGGACGCGGTCTCGATGCGCTCGAGCATCTTGTTGCGCAGCGCCACCGCCTCCTCGATGGTCTTCAGGCCGATGCCCTGGTCCTTCAGGCCATCGATCGGGAAGGTGCGAGTGATGGAACCTGCTGCCACGACGACGTCGGTGTAGCCGAGTTCGAAGGAGTCGCCGCCACCGGTGGGCGCGATGGTGGCCGTGCGTCCGGCGTGGTTGATCGATGTCACCTTGCCCGAGATCAGCTCGGTCTTCCGCAGGTGCTTGCGGTGCGAGACGATCGCGTGGCGAGGCTCGATGCTTCCGGCGGCGACCTCGGGGAGGAAGGGCTGGTAGGTCATGTAGGGCAGGGGATCCACGAGCGTGACGATGCCGCCGTGGTCCTTGACCTTGTTCTGCAGCCTGTGAGCGACGTACAGGCCTACGTAGCCGCCGCCGACGACGAGGATGCGCGGGCGGTCAGAGAAGTGTTGGTTCGATGCCATTCCTCGATGCTACCGGAGTTTGTGAAAATCTTCACTAGCTCGGCGACGTCCTTGGAACTCCCCCGGCTCCCTGCTCGTTACCGCCTCCCTGGACTCGCTCGATCCGTCCGGTGTCGTCGTCCAGAGGCGCTGCAGGACGGCGCCTGACACGCGCCACGTGGAGTGCTCCTCCGGCGATCACCGCGAGCAGGAGCCCTCCGAACCCGAGCACCACGAACGCGGGCACGGTGTGGACGGAAGCGAGGGGATCCTCGGCCTGCGGGACGGGCGGAGCAGGGATGACCTCAGCGGCTGGTTCCCGCGACGGAACCGGCGCCGGAGCGGGAGTCTGGCCGCTCCGCCTGTAGAGCTGGATCCATTCAGCCATGCTTCCGAGGCGGTTCTGCTCCGGCACTGCGATCTCGCTGCCGACGGCCGCCGCGACATCGAGGACGCCGTGCCCGTACAGCGTGTCGAAGCCGGGCGCCCCGGCGTCCCTGGCCGTACCGACGATACGGTTGACGACCTGCGCCGCCGACAGCTCGGGGTACTTGGCGCGGATGAGCGCGGCGACTCCGGAGACCAGTGGCGCGGCACCGGACGTGCCCGACCAGTCGGCGTAGAAGCCGCCCGGCAGACCACCGACGAGGTTCTCCGACGGAGCGGCGACCGCGATGCTGATTCCCTCCGACGAGGCCTCGGCACTCGCGATCCCCGACCGGTCGAGCCCGGCGACGGCGAGCACCCCGGGGATCGTCGCGGGTGCTCCGACCTGGGTCAGCCCTCCGGCACGGTTGCCGGCGGCCGCCACGATGACGACGTCGTTCTGCTCCGCGTACAGGAACGCCTGGTCCCAGCTCTCGGGCCACGCCGTGCTGGTGCTGCCGAGGGACATGTTGATGACGTCCGCACCGTTGTCCACCGCCCAGCGGACCGCGTTCGGAACCTGCTCATCGACCGTCACGCCTGCCGGATTGGGCCCGCTGTTCTGTCCCTCGATCCAGACGGAGATGGCGAGCAGATCCGCCTTCGGTGCGACTCCGACAATGCCGTCCGGTCCGGTGCCGTACTGGCTGAAGGGTGACGGCTTCGGCTCCGGGGTGGGTTGGGGGGCCGCCGATCCGGTGCTGCCGCCCGAGGGCTCGGGCTTGGACTCGGGCTCCGGCTTGGACTCGGGCTCCGGGGCGGGCGCGGGCGCGGGCGGCTCCGGATCGGTGTGCCCGCGTCCGGCGAGCAGCGTCGCGACGAGCGTGCCGTGCCCCGGTACTTCCCCGATGCCGCGCTGCCCGCCCGGATCGCCTGCACCGGATGCATCCGTGCCGCCGACCACCGCTCCTGCCAGATCGGGGTGATTGCCGTCGACGCCGCTGTCGATGACGGCTACCGTGACGCCCTCCCCCTGCGTGCTCTTCCAGGCCTCGGCGATCCCGTAGTCCTCCAGCCAGTACTCCTTGCCACGGACCTCGTCCGCAGCCGCAGGGCCGGCAGCCGGCAGCAGCACAGCGACGCAGGCGACGACGACGGCCGCCGCAGAGCGGGTGACGCGAGCTGGGGTGTTCATCAGTTCACCCGTCCCGCTCCGCAACGCTGAGGGCGATCCCGTCGAGGATGTCGTGCTCACTGGTGACCGCGGTCGTGACACGACCGTCCGTCACCGCGGCGACGCGTTCCACGATGGCCCGCCAGATCAGCGCCCCGGCTCCGATCACGTCGACACGACCGGGATGCATGTACGGCAGGGCGGCCTTGGCCGACCGCGGCATGTGCAGCAGGTCGGACGCCGCCGAGGAGACCGTACTGATGGGCAGCTCGGCGCCGTGGATACGTTCGGCCTGGTACTCCGGCAGGCCGAGGGCGTGCGCCGTCACCGTGGTGACGCTTCCGGCGACACCCACGATCTTCGTGATGCGCTCGAGGGGAACCTGTGCGGCCGCCTCGTCCATGAGGCGGGCGATCTCGGCGTCCATGGCTTCGATCTGCTCCGGCGTCGGCGGGTCGTCCTGCAGGAAGCGCTCGGTGTAGCGCACGCAACCCATGTTCGTGCTCCGCGCGGCGATCAGGCCGTCCATCGTCCCGGCAACGAACTCCGTACTTCCACCGCCGAGATCGATGACCAGCACCGTCTCGTCCCGGGCGGTCGCGAGGACGCTGACGGCGCCGTTGAAGGACAGCCGCGCCTCCTCGTCGCCCGAGATGACCTCTGGCTCGACTCCGAGCCGCGCTCGGATGCCGTCGACGAAGACCTGGCGGTTCTCGGCATCACGCGATGCTGACGTGGCGACGAATCGCACGGGCGGGCTGCCGTGCCGCTCGATGAGCGTGGCGTACTCCTCCGCAGCGGCGAAGGTCCTTGCCAACGCGGCGTCGGACAGGCGCCCCGTGGCGTCGACGCCCTCGCCGAGGCGTACCACGCGCATCAGGCGGACGACGTCGGTCAGGACTCCGCCGTCGACATCCGCGATCAGCAACCGGATGGAATTGGTACCGCAGTCGATCGCAGCTGTTCGCATTACTTCTCCTTGCTCGGGCCGGTCGATCCGGACGGTTCGGTCGGTCCGGGCTGGTCGGTGGGCTCGTCGTTCCCCGGCCCTCCGGTGCCCGGAGTGGATTCGCGGCGACGCGCGGCGCGCTTCGCCTCGAGCTCCTCGGGACTCAGGCCCTGGGTGCGGGTGTGCCTGCTGAGGTCGGCGTCGGGCGCCTGGCCCGAGGTGTCCCAGGCACCCTCGCAGTAGCAGACCTCTCTGGTCCACCAGGGCGCTATCCGCGCGATCGCCTCGTCGCCCAGGGGGTTGACGCCAGGACCTGCGGCGAGGGAATGCCCCACGAGGACATGGAGGCACTTCACCCGCGTAGGCATCCCTCCGGCGGATACGCCCTCGATCTCGGGCACAGCGCCGGTACCGGCACGCTCTCCCACGGCTTCCCGTGCGGCCAGGTAGGCCTGGTGAGCGGCACGGTACCGGCCGGCGAGGTCTCCGTCGGAGGTCAGCCGCTCGCTCATCTCGGTCATGACGCCGTCGGCCTCGAGCCTCGACACGGCAGAGGTGATGACGGGGTGGGTGAGGTAGTAGGTCGTTGGGAACGGGATGCCGTTCGACAGCCGGGGAGCAGTGGTCGCCACGAGCGCATTGCCGCAGACGCACCGCGCACCGATCTCGACGACGTCCCGGACCGGCCTCCCGAGCTGACGGCTGAGGACGTCCAGATCGCGCTCACTGGGAGTCCTCGGGTCCTGGTCCTTCTCGTCCTGATGGTGCTGCTGGGTCACGCTTGTTCCTTCCTGGGACGCCACGCGGGCGTACAGCGCACGGCCATGGGCCGCGCGGTGGCTGGTGCCGGTCGCTACTGCTCGGAACCGCTCAGTCCGTCGCTGCGCGGGCGATGGAGCTCCAGAGCGAGTCGACCCAGGGCAGGTCGGTGGGTGCGGTGGCAGATCCCTCTCCCGTGCTCTCCTCGATGCCGTCGCCGCCCTTCACGAGATAGCGGGTCTCCCCCGGCATCACGAGGAAGATACGCTCGCGCGCCTGCTGCTTCACGAAGGCCGGGTCGTCCCAGCGCGCGAGTTCGGACTGGTAGTCCGCCTGCTCCTGTTGCTGCCGGGCGATGTCCGCGCGCAGCGCGTCGAGTTCGGCCTGCTGCTGCGCATAACGGCTCACCGACGGGGCGAGCAGGACGATCACGGCGATGAGGACGACGGCGAGGGCGAGGAGCCGGCCGGAGAAGGACTTCGCCGGGATGGGCGTCGCTTCCTCTGCCGGCTGGATGGCTGACTCGGCCCGTCGCGAGCCGAGCCGTCCACGGCGGATGTTCCCTGCGAGTTGCGAGCGCTCCGCGGCCCGCGACTCCGACCGCACTGCGGACTGCGACGCCGACGGAGAGGTGCGCCGCGGTGCGGCCGTGCGTGTCGGCCGTGCCGGCGTCGTGCTGGTGGTGCCAGCGCCTGCGCGGGCGTTCCTCGCGCCCGTGCCACCGTCGGCGATGCGTGGGTCCTTCGTGGCCGAAGGCCCCGCCGCACGGGGTGCCGGCGGCCGGCGCTGCGCAGGTCCTGCCGCTCTGGCCCGGACCGCTTCGGGGGGATTCGACGTGTGACCGGCTCCGCGCGTCCCCGTGCCACCGGCAGCCGGGGATGACGCCGCCTTGGCGACGCGGACAGGGGGCTGACCCTTGGCCGTCCCGGCGGCCGGCCGCTCCTCCGCCTGGGGCGAGGGACGGCCGGCTCTCGGCACGTTGGGTCGGCGGGCAGTCATGGAGCTCCTCGGAAATGCTTGCGCGTGGGTTCGCACCGGGTTCCTCGCGGAACCCGTCTAACGAGGGTAACTGCCCTCTCGATCAACTACTGATCAACTAGGCCGTGAAACGCGGGAAGGCGCTGCGACCGGCGTAGCGTGCGGCGTCGTCGAGCTCCTCCTCGATGCGCAGCAGCTGGTTGTACTTCGCGACGCGCTCGCTGCGGGCCGGTGCACCGGTCTTGATCTGGCCGGCATTCGTGGCGACGCAGATGTCGGCGATCGTGGTGTCTTCGGTCTCGCCGGAGCGGTGCGAGGTGATCGTGGTGTAGCCGGCGCGCTGTGCCATCGAGATGGCGTCGAGCGTCTCGGTCAGGGTGCCGATCTGGTTCACCTTGACGAGCAGCGAGTTCGCGGTCTGGTTCTGGATGCCCTTGGCGAGGCGGACAGGATTGGTGACGAACAGGTCGTCGCCGACCAGCTGCACCTTGTCGCCGATCGAGTCGGTGAGGTGCTTCCAGCCCTCCCAGTCGTCCTCGTCGAGGGGGTCCTCGATGGAGACCAGCGGGTAGTCGCGGACGAGCTCCACGTAGTAGGCGCTCATCTCCTCGGTGCTGAGGGCCTTGCCCTCGAACTGGTAGGCACCGTCCTTGTAGAACTCGGAGGCAGCGACGTCGAGTGCGAAAGCGATGTCCGTGCCCGGCGTGTAGCCGGCGCGCTCGACGGCGGTCGTGATGAGGTCCAGCGCGTCGCGGTTGGACGGCAGGTTCGGGGCGAAGCCGCCCTCGTCGCCGAGGCCCGTCGCCAGGCCCTTCTCCTTCAGGACCGACTTGAGCTCGTGGTAGACCTCGACGCCCCAGCGGAGGCCCTCGGAATAGGACTGCGCGCCGAGCGGGACGATCATGAATTCCTGGATGTCCACGTCGGAGTCCGCGTGGGAGCCGCCGTTGAGGATGTTCATGAGGGGCACCGGCAGGACGTGCGCGTTCGGCCCGCCGAGGTAGCGGTAGAGCGGCAGGGCCGAGGACTCGGCGGCGGCGCGGGCGATCGCGAGCGACACACCGAGCATGGCGTTGGCGCCGAGGTTCGACTTGTTCTCAGTGCCATCGAGGTCGATCATCGCCTGGTCGATGGCGCGCTGATCCGCGGCGTCGAAGCCGAGGAGCGCGGGCTGGATCTGCTCGATGACGGCTTCGACGGCCTGCAGGACGCCCTTGCCGAGGTAGCGGTCCTTCTCGCCGTCGCGCCGCTCGTTGGCCTCGAACGCACCGGTGGATGCGCCGGAGGGAACGGCCGCACGCCCGAACGTGTCGTCGTCGAGCAGTACCTCGACCTCGACCGTGGGGTTGCCGCGGGAATCGAGGATTTCCCTCGCGTGGATGGCATCGATGATGGCCATGGATTTTGCTCCTCTTCGTTGGAGTGTAGGAATTCACATCGTGTTGGGACGTCTTTGTCAGAGCAACGGAGGTGTTGCCACCAGCCTAGTTCACGTGCGTCCGACGTGGGCTGGGTCACCGGCGTGTGACGTCGGCGCGTGGGTCACGCGGTGGCTTCCGGGTCACCCGCAGCGTGGCGCTGGTAGTCCAGCGTGGCTCGCCTGAGCGCCCGCTCCGGATCGACGCCGGCGCTCAGAGCACGCCGCGTCAGTGCCAGGAGCTGCCTGCCGACCTCGGCCTCGTCGTCGTCCGGAGGGGCTTCGCCTCCACGCTCCTCCCCCGCTCGCTGGAGGGTCTTGGCGGCGAAGGCCAGAGCGGGAAGGTGGTGGGGAATGCCGTCGAAGGGGGAGGTACGGGCCGGCGTCTCCCGCTCCTTCACCGCCTGCCAGGTCGCGACGATGTCGTCCACCGATGCAGGGCGGGCAGAGCGAAGAACGCCCTCCGGCGAGAAGACGTGCGGATTGCGGCGCACGAGCTTCGCCGTGAGGCCCTCGGCGACCTCGGCCAGTCCGAAGGACCCTGCTTCAGCGCGGAGTTGCGCGTGGAGGACCACCTGGAACAGGACGTCCCCGAGCTCGCCGCGGAGGTCCTCGAGGAGTTCATCGTCCGGCTCATCCGTCCGGGCGACGTCATCGACGACCTCGTAGAGCTCGTAGGTCTCCTCCACGAGGTACTGGAGCAGGTTCGCGTGGTCCAGTGCCGCTGTCCACGGACAGTGCCGGCGCAGGAGGGCGACGACCTCGACGAGACGCTCGACCGCCACGCCCGGGGGCTTCCCCGGCGTGGCGTCGGACTCCCGGTATGCAGCGTCGGTCACGGCGGCCGTCGTCGGAAGGGCTAGGCGGAAGCCTGGCGTGCGGCCGCGTCGAAACTGGATGCGATGTGCTCGGCCAGCGCCTCGCGGTCCTCGAGCGGCAGGAACGCGGCGTCGACCGCGTTGAGCGTCAGGTCCAGCAGGTCGGCGAGGTCGTAGCCGAAGGTGTCGACGAGGAGTTCGAACTCCCCCGTCAGGGTCACTCCGCTCATGAGCCGGTTGTCGGTGTTGACCGTCACCTTGAAGCCGAGCTGGTACAGGAGGTCGAACGGGTGGGCGTCGATGGTGGTGCCGAAGGTGGCGACGGCGCCGGTCTGCAGGTTCGACGACGGGCACAGTTCGAGGGGGATCCCGCGATCACGGACCCACGATGCGATGAGCCCGAGGTTCGCGATACCGACTTCCTCGCCGTCGCCCGCCTCCTCGTCCGCCGATTCCTCGATTTCGATGTCCTCCGCGATGCGGACGCCATGGCCGAGGCGTAGCGCGCGTCCGGCGACGAGGGCGTCCTTGATGCTCTCCAGACCCGCTGCCTCCCCTGCGTGGATGGTCACCGGGAACTGCTGGGAGGCGAGGAAGGTGAAGGCATCGGCGAAGCGCGAGGGCAGGAAGCCGTTCTCCGCGCCCGCGATATCGAAGCCGACGGCTCCGCTGTCCCGGTGCCGGACGGCGAGTTCCGCGATCTCCTGGCCACGGTCGGCGTGGCGCATGGCGGTGATGAGCTGTCCCACCTGGATGACGCGACCCGAGGCGATGGCGGCGGCTGCACCCGACTCGAGCCCCTCCTGGACGGCCTCGACGGCCTCATCGAGCGTCAGGCCCTTCTGCGTGTGTTGCTCCGGGGCCCAGCGCACCTCTCCGTACACGACGCCGTCGGCCGCGAGGTCCTCGACGAACTCACGGGCTACCCGGACGAGGCCTTCGCGCGTCTGCATGACGGCGATGGTGTGGTCGAACGTCTCGAGGTAGCGCTCCAGCGATCCGGAATCCGCGGATTCCCGGAACCACGCGCCGAGGGACTCGGCGTCCGACGCCGGCAATTCGTGCCCTATCTCGGTTGCCAGCTCCAGGATGGTCGCCGGCCGCAACCCTCCGTCGAGGTGATCGTGGAGGGAGACTTTCGGGAGGGTCCGGATGTCGATGGCAGCGTCGGAAACGACGTCGTTCTGGGTCTGGGTCACGCTGCCAAGCCTACGCGATGCACGTCACCGGGGGCTGGTCTCACGGGCGGGCTCAGGCTGTTCCTGGGAGTCGACCACAGCAGCGTCTAGCGGCGTCGAACCCCGGACGAGGGCGATCACGCGGTCCACGACGACCCCGATCACGACGGCGATCGCTATGGCCACGGCCACGCCCAGCAGGTGGTTGTGCTGGAACCAGGTGCCGGCCACCGCCCCGATCCCCACCGAGTAGGCGGCCCAGACGACTCCCGAGAGCGCCGTCAGGGCGACGAAGCGCCGCTGGGAGTACCCCGTGGCGCCCGCCGTCAGGTTCACCGCCACCCGCCCGATCGGGATGAACCGCGCCACCAGGATGAGCGACGCGGCCCGTTTCGCGAGTTCGTTGCCGGCCCAGGCGAAGGATCGCTGCATCCTCGGACGCCTCATCCACCGGAAGCGCGTGGTGCCTATGCCTCTGCCGAGGAGGAAGGCGATGTTGTCGCCGAGGAAGGCACCGAGTGCGGCGACCAGGATCAGCAGCCACGGGTTCGGGATCCCCTGGGTGATCACGAGGGAGGCCAGGCCGACGACGACCGATTCACTGGGGATCGGCGGGAAGAAGCCGTCCACCACGCAGCACACGAGGACGAGGAGGTACACCCAGGGCTGCTCGGCGGCCGCGAGCACGAAGTCACTGATGCCGTTGAGTGCACTGGTGATCGCATCCATCGTGGGCTCCTCCGCCGTCACGTCCCGTGCAACCCGCCACCAGGGGTGGAAGCTGTGGTCGGAACGGGATCCGACGCCGGCTGCCGCGGTTCCGGTCGAACCGCAATGGACTGCCGTGCGTCGCTTCCGACGCTACCGGCGGGCCCTGCCGTGCGTCGTCGGCCTTCCGGGCGACATGCATAGCAGCATGCCTCACCCCACGGGATGAGTGTTCCCCGGGATGCCCTAAGGGTTCACCCCGAGGGCATTCCCGGCTCCGGCGCCCCTGCTGCTAGGCGATGCGGTCGATGATCAGCTGGTGCGCCGGCCGCGAGCCCTCGGGGGCTATGACCACGGCGTCGGCCAGGGCCTCGCGTGCACGCTCGAACTTCTCCGGGGTGTCGGTCAGCAGGGTCATGAGCGGCTCCCCGGCGCGCACGGATGCCCCGGGCTTCGCGTGCATCCGCACGCCGGCCCCCGCCTGCACCTCGTCCTCCTTGCGCGCGCGGCCTGCCCCGAGCCGCCATGCGGCGACGCCGACCGAGAGCGCGTCCAGGCCCACGAGCACGCCGTCGGCCGGCGCGAGGATGACCTCGGATTCCTTAGCGACGGGCAGGGCGGCGCGCGGGTCCCCGCCCTGCGCCTCGATCATCCTGTTCCAGACGTCCATGGCACGACCGTCCTTCAGGGCGGCAGCGGGGTCGGCGCCGTGCACGCCGGCGCATGCAAGCATCTCCTCGGCGAGGCGCACGGTGAGTTCGACGACGTCGGAAGGGCCTCCTCCCGCGAGGACCTCCACGGATTCCTCGACCTCAATGGCGTTCCCCGCGGTGAGCCCGAGCGGCGTGCTCATGTCGGTCAGGAGGGCCACCGTGTTCACTCCGGCGTCCTTGCCGAGCGCCACCATGGTCTCGGCGAGCTCACGCGCCTGGTCGACGTCCTTCATGAACGCCCCACTGCCCACCTTCACGTCCAGGACCAGCGATCCTGTGCCCTCGGCGATCTTCTTGCTCATGATCGAGGACGCGATGAGGGGAATGGCCTCGACGGTCCCGGTGACGTCCCGGAGTGCGTAGAGCTTCTTGTCGGCGGGAGCGAGGCCCGTGCCCGCTGCGCAGATGACGGCACCGACCTCGGCGAGCTGGCGCAGCATGTCCTCGTTGCTCAGGTGTGCCCGCCAGCCGGGGATGGACTCGAGCTTGTCCAGCGTGCCGCCGGTGTGGCCGAGTCCACGCCCCGAGAGCTGCGGCACGGCCACGCCGAAGACGGCGACGAGCGGCGCCAGCGGCAGGGTGATCTTGTCACCGACACCGCCGGTCGAATGCTTGTCACTCGTGGGGCGGCCGAGCGAGGAGAAGTCCATGCGCTCCCCGGAGGCGATCATCGCCGCCGTCCACCGGGAGATCTCCGCCCGGTCCATCCCATTGAGCAGGATCGCCATGTTGAGGGCAGCCATCTGCTCGTCGGCGATGACCCCGCGGGTGTAGGCATCGATGGTCCAGTCGATCTGTTCGGGTGAGAGCGTGCCCCGGTCACGTTTGGTGCGGATGATGTCGACGGCGTCGAACGCTTCGGTCATGGGAGATCCTCTTGGATTGTGCGGATGGCGTGCACGGACGGTCGGGCTCGTCGTGGGAGCCCACCGGGACCGTGACGGTGGAAGGGAAGGTGCCCGGCCGGTCGGCCGCGCCCCTTCGTCAGGCGAGGTGCTGGGGCCCGAAGGCGTCCGGCAGGACCTCGTCCATGGTCCGGATGCCGCTGACGGTCATGAGCACCATGTCGGGTGCGCGGAACTCGTAGAGGAGCTGGCGGCAACGACCGCACGGCATCAGCGTGTTCCCCTCGCCGTCCACGCAGCTGAAGGCCCTGATGCGCCCTCCACCACTCATGGCCAGCGCACTGACGAGGGCGCATTCGGCGCACAGGGTCAGCCCGTAGGACGCGTTCTCCACGTTGCAGCCGGAGATGATTCGGCCGTCGTCGAGCAGTGCCGCCGCTCCCACGGGGTACTTCGAATACGGGACGTAGGCCTTCATCATGGCGTCCTTCGCCGTGGCGGCGAGGTCGTCCCAGGGGATGTCATTCTCTCTCATGCTGGTCCTAACCCTTGATGTACGGAATACCGCTGGCTCCCGGTGCCCGCGAACGGCCCACCAGGCCGGCGACGGCGAAGACCGTCACCACGTAGGGCAGCATGCGCAGGAACTGGTCCGGCACCGGCGTGCCGAGAAGGCTCAGCACGTTGGACAGGTTGGTGGCGAATCCGAACAGCAACGCCGCGAAGAACGCTCCGATGGGGTTCCACCGCCCGAAGATCAGAGCCGCAAGGGCGATGTACCCCTGGCCCGCCGTCATGTCCCGGCCGAAGCCCGACACGGCTACGAGCGTGAAGAACGAACCGCCGACGCCCGCGACCACGCCCGCGAGCAGGACGTTCATGAAGCGCATCCGGTTCACGTTCACGCCGAGGGTGTCAGCGGCCTTCGGGTGCTCCCCGACGGCACGCGTGCGCAGGCCCCAGCGCGAGTGGTAAAGGGCCACGTAGACGACGGCGACCGCGATGTACATGAGATATCCCACGACGGTCTGCTGGAAGAGGATCGGGCCGATCACCGGGATGTCCGCGAGCAGGGGGATCTCGATGACGGGCAGCCGCGGCGGCGAGTTCCACCGCTCGGAGTCCTCGCTGAGGACGGCGGAGAACAGGAACCCGGTGAGGCCGGACACCAGCACGTTGAGCACGACGCCGACGATCACCTGGTTCACGACGTAGCGGATGCTGAAGACGGCCAGGACGAGCGATACGAGCACGCCGGCGACAGCCGCTGCGAACAGTCCGACGATCGCACTGCCGGAGAGGGAGGCCGCCACCGCGGCCGCGAAGGCACCGAACAGCAATTGCCCCTCGATCGCGATGTTCACGACACCGGAACGCTCGCAGAGCACGCCCGAGAGCGAACCGAAGATCAGGGGGACGGCGAGGGTCACCGAACCGGCGAGGAGTCCGTAGAGCGCCACGTTCGGCGTGCGCGCACTGCCGACCACCCACGTCAGGAACGCGACGAGGAACAGGACGGCGAACACGGCCAGCACCCAGGTGGGTACCTTCTGCCCGGAGCGCGTCCGGAGGATCGCGTAGACGGCCAGGGCGATCATCGCGAGGGCCGCGATCCACCCGATGACCGGCGCCGACACCACGATCGACGGCAGGACGATCGGGTCGTTCTCCTCGGAGAGCCTGAACGTGACATCGTTGCGCGGCGCGCCGAGCGCGAACACGAGGGACGCGATGACGGCGACGACGGAGAGGATGATCGGGTTCTTCCAGCTCCGCACCGTGGCGGTACCGGTTGCGTCGTGTCGCTCGTCGCGGGCGGTGGTTGCTGTGCTCATGCTGCTGCTCCGGTCGAGGCTGGCGTGCGGGTCGAGGCGCTTCCCTTGCCGGCGCGCGTGGCGCCGGGTGCCGGGAGGCGGAACAGCGCGCGGACGAGGGGCGGCGCTGCAATGAAGAGGACGATGAGCGACTGCACCACGAGGACGATGTCGATGCTGGTCCCGGTCGAGGCCTGCATGGCCACTCCCCCTGCACGGAACGCGCCGAAGAGGATGCCCGCTGCGAACGTCCCCCAGGGCGAGGAGCGACCGAGCAACGCCACCGTGATGGCGTCGAAGCCGAAGCTCGCGGCCACTCCCGAAGTCAGTACCTTCTCCGTCCCGGACACCTGGGCCACGCCGGCCAGCCCCGCCAGGGCACCGGCGATGGCCATGGCGAGGATGTAACCCTTGCTGACGTTGACGCCGGCGGTGCGGGCCGCGCTCGCGTTGGCTCCGACCGCGCGGAGCTCGAAGCCGACCGTGGAGCGGTTCAGCAGCCACCACACGAAGATGGTGGCCAGGACGGCGACGACGAAGCCCCAGTGCAGGCGGAATGCTGGTCCGAGGAGCGGCGGATACAGGGCCGTCGCATCGAGCTGGGGGCTGATCGGGTTCGTCGACCCGGGCCGCTGGAACGCCGGAGTGCTCAGGAAGTACAGCACGAGGTTCGTCGCGATGTAGTTGAACATGATCGTCAGGATGACCTCGTGCGCCCCGGTACGGGCCTTGAGGAGTCCCACGAGCCCGGCCCAGACAGCGCCACCGACCATGCCCGCGAGGATCACGAGCAGCAGATGGACACCGACCGGGAGGTGCAGCGTGAACCCGATCCATCCGGCGAACGTCGCCCCGATCAGGATCTGGCCCTGCGCACCGATGTTGAAGAGGCCCGCCCGGAAGGCGAGGGCGACACCGAGGCCTGCGCAGATGAGCGGCGTTGCCACGGTGAGGGTCTGCGTCAGGGGGTAGACCATCCGCGTGAAGGTCTCGCCCTCGAAGTTGAAGACGGAACCCTGGAAGAGCGCGAAGTAGGCGCTCGATGCGGCCGTCCAGGCCGCACCGAGGGTGTCCTGTGGCCGGCTGAAGAAGTACGACGACGCACGTGCGACGTCCTGGTCGGTGACCGCGATGAGCAGCCCGCCGAGGATCAGCGACAGCACCACGGACAGGAACGCCACGAGCGCGTTCCCGGTCATGATGCGCTGCATCAGACCGGCCTCCGGCCCTGGTCCGGCACCGAGGCCTGCGGCGGTGGCGGGCACCGCGGGTGGCGGTAGTTCCCCTCCTGCCGTCTCGGCCGCGTTCTCGAGGCGCACCTCGTCCTGGCGTGCGGCGTCCTTGCTCTGCCGGCGCGTCGGCGGGGTTCCGCCGTCGCTGACCGGGGATACCGGACGATCGTCCTGCGGGGTCACAGATTTCCTCCTTGAACGTCGTGTGCCTGCTCGAGGGCTTCGTCGGCGGGCATACCGGCCATCATGAGGCCGAGGAGATCACGGGACACCGTTCCGGGCACGATCCCCATGAGGCGTCCGCGGTACAGCACCGCGATGCGGTCGGCGAGCTCCAGGACCTCGTCGAGTTCGGTGGAGACGATGATGACCGGCGTGCCGCCGTCGCGCTCGGCGACGATCCGGCGATGCAGGAACTCGATGGATCCGACGTCGACGCCGCGCGTGGGCTGCGACGCGATGAACAGTTTGAGTGGCCGCGAGAACTCGCGGGCCATGACGACTTTCTGCTGGTTGCCGCCCGAGAGCGTGCCGGCCGCCGCGGACGCGGACTGCGTGCGGACGTCGTACTCGGCGATCTTCTCGTCGGCATTCTTGTCGATGGCCGACGGCGACATCGAAAGGCCCTTGGCGAATGGGGCGTCGTCGTACCGGTTCAGGATGAGGTTCTCGGCGACGGAGAACGTGCCGACGAGTCCTTCGACGCTGCGGTCCTCGGGCACGAAGCCGACGCCCGCGCGGATGATGTCCTTGACCCTGCGGCCGACGAGTTCGTTCCCATCGAGGATGATCGATCCCGTGACATGGTCCTGCAGGCCCATGATGGCTTCGGTGAGCTCGGTCTGACCGTTGCCCTGGACCCCGGCGACGGCGAGGATCTCGCCCTGCGCGACATCGAAGCTGAGCCCGTCCACGACGCGCTGGCCGTTGGCGGCCTGAACCGTCAGGTCGCGGACCCTGAAGGTCGTCTCGCCGGGGGTCGCCGGCTTCTTGTCGAGCGTCAGGCTGACCGAGCGGCCGACCATGAGGGACGCGAGTTCGGTGGTGGGAGCACTGGGATCCGCGGTGCCGACGACCTTGCCCCGGCGGACCACGGTGATGACGTCGGACACCGCCTTGACCTCCCGCAGTTTGTGGGAGATGAAGACGATCGATTTCCCGTCAGCCTTGAGCTGAGCCATGATGCCGAGCAGCTCGTCGGTCTCCTTCGGCGTCAGCACGGCCGTGGGTTCGTCCAGGATCAGGACCTCCGCGTCGCGTACGAGCGCCTTGATGATCTCCACGCGCTGCTGCACACCGACGGGCAGGTCCTCGACGACGGCGTCGGGATCGACGTCGAACCCGTACTGGTCCGAGATCTGCCGGATCCGCGACCGCGTGGTCTGCAGGTTGAGCATGCCGCCCGCCTTCGTGGCCTCGTTGCCGAGGGCCACGTTCTCCGCGACGGTGAAGACCGGCACGAGCATGAAGTGCTGGTGCACCATCCCGATGCCGGCGGCCATCGCGTCACCGGGACCCTTGAAGGTCACGGGCTTGCCATTGACGAGGATCTCACCCTCGGTCGGGTCGTACAGTCCGTACAGCACGTTCATCAGCGTGGACTTGCCGGCCCCGTTCTCGCCGAGCAGGCTGTGGACCTGTCCGGGCTCCACCACGAGATCGATGGAGTCGTTGGCAACGAGCGATCCGAAGCGCTTCGTGATGCCGATCAGTTCGAGTTTCACAACTCAACCAGCCTGTTCTGTTCTGTTGTCTTCGGTGAAAGTCAGGTGAAGGATACCGGCTGCGGCTTCGGGGCACGCACCCGGGGCAAACGCAAACCGCCTTCCTCCCGGCGTGGATCCGCAGGAGGAAGGCGGTTCTCTGGCGTCGCTGTGCTACTTGGGGCTGGCGGCCGAATCGACCGTGATCTCGCCCGCGATGATCTGTTCCTTCAGCTCGTCGAGAATGGACTGCAGATCCGCGGGGACGTTGGCCTCCTGGTCGTGGAAGGGAGCCAGTGCTACCCCGCCGTTCTCCAGCGTGCCGACGTACGGCGTGTTGTCGAAGTTGCCCTCGACGTCGGTGCTGATGACGTCCTCGACGGCGTCGCCCATGAGCTTCATGACCGAGGTGAGGATGAATTCCTCGCCCTTGCCGGCGGTCTCGTAGCCGTCCGAGTCGACCCAGATCGCCTTGACGTCCTTGCCTGCGGCATTCGCCTCGATGACGGCGTCGAGCGTGCCCGAACCGACCGGTCCTGCAACCGGCATGATGATGTCGGCGCCCTCGTTGATGAAGTTCTGGGTGTTGGTCTTGCCGGCGGCGGCATCCTCGAAGTTGCCCACGAAGGTGCCGTTCTGGCTCTCCTTGTCCCATCCGAGCAGCTGGACGTCCCCGCCCGTCTCCTCGTTGAAGTGGGCGACGCCCTCGGCGAACCCGTCCATGAAGATGGTCACGGTCGGGATGTTGATGCCGCCGTAGGTGGCCACCTTGCCCGTCTCGCTGGTCGCCGCCGCGGCGTAGCCGGCGAGGAACGCGGCCTGCGCCGTGTCGTAGATGATCGGCTTCACGTTGGGCAGGTCGATCGAGTTGTCGTCCACGATGGCGAAGTTCGCCTCGGGGTTCTGCTCCGCGGCGGCCTTCGTGGTGTCCGCCAGCAGGAAGCCCACGGTGACGGTGAGGTTGCAGCCGGTCTGGACCATCTGGTCGACGTTGGGGCCGAAGTCGGTCTCGGCCTGCGACTCGGCTTGGTTGATCTCGATACCGAGGTCGGCCTCGGCCTTCTTCAGTCCCTCGTAGCTGGACTGGTTGAACGAGCGGTCGTCGAATCCACCGGAGTCGGAGACGATGCAGCCGAGGTAGTCCGAACCGGCTTCGGCTCCGCCGCCGGACGAATCCTCGGCCGGCGGTGCGCCGCAGCCGGAAAGGACGAGGGCCGATACGCCGAGAACGGCGGCGGACAGGCCTGTGCCGCGCGAAAACTTGCGCAGTGAGTTCTTCAAAATGCCTCCAGGAAAGAAATGCGCCACGGGGACGAATACCAGTGAGTGTCCATCACGGGTCGAGATCGATCCGAGGCTCTGTTGTCACTGGAAGACCGTGGCGCCGCGACACCGTCGGTGCAGCACGTATGCGAACATCCTAAGGGCCGCGTGACGGGGAACACTACACGGGCCTCCCGACCGGACCGATCGTTCGACTTTCGTTATGCACAGCCGGCTGCACAGGTCCGAGCCGGGCCACGACGTCCGGGTGGGAGTACGCGAAGGTCAGTGGTCCCGACCGAGCACGGCCTGCAGGGCCGCTGCAGCCATGACCCGGATCCCGCACGCGATGGCGCGTTCGTCGGGCACGTAGTCGCCGCGGTGGAGGTCGAACGTCTCCCCGCCGGGCGTGCGCGTTCCGAGCCGCATCATGGCGCCGGGCACCTGCTGCGTCATCCACGCGAAATCCTCGCCGCCCATGGACTGTGGGGTGAGCACCACGGCGCCCGCCCCGAGTTCCGCGCGCGCCGCGGCTTCGAGGAGCCCTGTCTCGGCCTCCTGGTTCACCACAGGTGGGACGCCCCGGATGTGCTCGAGCTTCACGTCCACGCCGAAGGGTGCAGCCACCTCGCGCACCGCGCGGTCGAGCAGCTCGCCGGCGGACTCCCACGCCTCGCCGTCGAGGCAGCGAAGGGTCCCGGACATGAATCCATGGGCAGGAATCGCGTTGGGCGCGGATCCGGCGTGGATCTGCCCCCACACCACGGACACCGCGCTGCGCACGTCGATGCGCCGGGAGAGGACTGCCGGCACGTTCACCGCGATGGATGCCAGTGCGAACACGAGGTCCTCGGTCAGGTGCGGGCGGGAGGTGTGCCCTCCGCGGCCGCTCAATTCGACCCGGATGGTGTCCGATGCGGAGGTGATCGCGCCGATACGGGTCCCGACGAGCCCGACGTCGATCCTGGGGTCGCAGTGCAGTGCCAGGATCCGCGGCAGGCCCTCCAGCACGCCCTGCGCGATGACGTCGATCGCTCCACCCGGCATCATCTCCTCGGCGGGCTGGAAGATGACCCGGACGGTCCCGGGCAGCGGCGTCTCGGCGTCCAGCTCGGCGAGCACGAGGGCGACGCCGAGCATCACCGTCGTGTGGATGTCGTGCCCGCACGCGTGGGTGACGCCGGTCGACGCGGACTCGTACGGCAGGCCCGTCTCCTCGATGATGGGCAGCGCATCGATGTCCGCGCGCAATCCGAGACGCAGCGGCCCCTGTCCGATGTCGACGAACACGCCCGTGCCCTCCAGGCGCCGCGGCACGAGCCCTGCCTGCGCGAGCCTGGCGACGATGAGGTCCGTGGTGCGGTGTTCCTTGTAGGACAGTTCCGGGTGGCGGTGGATGTCCCGTCGGATCTCGGTCAGCTCGGCGAGGAGCGGCCCGAGGGATGCGCCCACGCGGGAGGTCGGCGGGCTCTGGGTGCTGAACGTTTCCACGCCCTCAGCCTACCGACCGACACGGGGCGGTCCTCAAACGGGGTCATCCGGAGCCGTCATGGACTGATCGGCGGTCGTCCTACAGGACGTCGGTGTCCCCACTCGCCCTCAGCCGCTCGACGGCGGTCTTGACCTCCTGGGCGTGTTCCTTCGTCGTCACGAGCAGCGCGTCCGGAGTGTCCACGATGACGACGTCGTCGATCCCGATCAGCGCGATGACGCGCTTGGTGTCCGAGACGACGATTCCGGAGGCGTTCTCGGAGAAGACGCGCGCGCCCTCCCCCATGACGGTGAGCTCGCTGTTCTCCTCCGCAGGGTTCAGGCGGCCGATCGCGGCGAAGTCACCGACGTCGTCCCAGCTGAACTCGCCCGGGATCATCGCCACGTCACCTGCGGCGGCGGCGGGTTCCGCGACGGCATAGTCGATGGCGATCTTGGGCAGCGTGGGCCAGACCCGGCGGGCGACCTCGACCCGGCGCGGAGTGTCCCATGCCTCGGCGATCTCCATGAGTCCCGCATAGAGCTCTGGCTCGTTGGCCGAGAGGTGCTTCAGCATGAGGTCCACGGGCGCCACGAACATGCCGGCGTTCCAGGAGTAGTTGCCGCTCTCGATGTAGCCGTCGGCGACCTCCTGCGAGGGCTTCTCGACGAACTCGATCACGGCGCGGGCGCTGGGAGCTCCCACGGCGGCGAGGGTGTCACCGGCGCGGATGTAGCCGAACCCGGTGGACGCATGCGTGGGCTTGATGCCGATGGTCACGATGTAGCCTCGGGCGGCGGTGTGGATGGCCTCCCGGACCGCGGCCTGGAAGACCTCCACCGGCGCGATCACCTGATCGGCCGCGAAGGACCCCATGATGATGTTCGGGTCGCGCTGGTGCAGGATCGCGGCTGCCAGGCCGATGGCCGCTCCCGAGTCCTTCGGCTCCGACTCGAGCACGAGGTTCATGTCCTCGATCTCCGGGAGCTGCTCGAGGACCGCCCGCCGGTGCACCACGCCCGTCACCACCATAGTGCGGCCGTCGCAGAGCGGGCGGAGCCGGTCGTAGGTCGCACGGATCAGCGTGCTGCCGGAACCGGTCAGGTCGTGGAGGAACTTCGGGGCCGCAGCCCGCGAGAGCGGCCACAGGCGCGTGCCCGTGCCGCCTGCGGGTATGACGCCGTGGAAGCGATCCATCACATTGTCATTGTCAGGGGTGTGGGCAGCCGCCCTCTCGGTACTCATCCGTTCCACGGTAACCGACGCATCGCGGTGAGCGGCGTTCCACCCGGCGGAAGCCGCACAGTGCACCGCTGACACCAGCCGCCACCGGTGTTAACAAGGTCACAGGTGAGGCGCCCCTAAATTGAACGGGAAGTGTCACCGGCCTACATTATTCTTATCTGAAGAGTGCTGTCGCACCGGCGTAATCCCTGCGTATAACGCGCTAACGCCCATGCGATGCAGGGAGGTAATTTCAATGCCGAAGACACTGACACCAGCAGGCACCCTCTACCGTGGCCGGGAAGGCCAATGGTCCTGGGTGGCCCATCGCATCACCGGGGTAGTGATTTTCTTCTTCCTCCTCGTCCACGTCCTGGACACGTCCCTCGTACGCGTTTCGCCCGAAGCCTACGACGCCGTCATCGCCTCGTACAAGAACCCGATCATGGGGCTCGGGGAACTCGGCCTCGTCGCTGCGATCGTGTTCCACGCCTTCAACGGGATCCGCCTCATACTCGTGGATTTCTGGAAGAAGGGCCCCAAGTACCACCGCCAGATGCTCTGGAGCGTCGTAGGCCTCTGGGCGGTCGTCATGATCGCTTTCTCGATCCGCCATCTCTCGCACGTCTTCGGAGGTTAGTACGCCATGGCTACGCCAACCATTGATAGCCCCCGGTCGGGGCGCGTGAGCCCGGGCTACTCGCGCACATCCAGCTCGCGCGGCAATTTCGAGATGATCGCGTGGCTGTTCATGCGTCTCTCGGGTGCCATCCTCGTCGTGCTGATCTTCGTGCATCTCTACATCAACCTGGTCGCCGGTGACGGCATCACCGGGATCGACTTCGGATTCGTCGCGGGCAAGTGGGCCGATCCCTTCTGGCAGGTATGGGACCTGACGCTGCTGTGGCTGTCCATGCTGCACGGCACGAACGGCATCCGCGTGATCATCAACGACTACGCCGACAAGAACAGCACGCGTATGTGGCTCAAGGGAGTTCTGTACACGGCGACCGTCGTGATCGTGGTGCTCGGCACCCTGGTGATCTTCACCTTCGATCCCTGCCCCGTGATCGACGGAGTCGCGCACGTAGCGGACTACTGCCCCGCCCCGTAACCCCCGCCCCACCTCGGCACTACCCGCACGACCGTCCGCCCTCTGGGGCGCCGTCGTGCAGTCTCAACGGTTTCAACAGAAAGAGCGACCAGCATGCAGGTCCACAAGTACGACGTCGTCATCGTCGGCGCCGGTGGCGCGGGAATGCGCGCAGCCATCGAATCGGGACAGCGCGCCCGCACCGCCGTCCTGACGAAGCTCTACCCCACCCGATCCCACACGGGTGCGGCGCAGGGCGGCATGTGCGCGGCACTCGCCAACGTCGAGGAGGACAACTGGGAGTGGCACACCTTCGACACGGTCAAGGGTGGTGACTACCTCGTCGACCAGGACGCCGCCGAGGTCATGGCGAAGGAAGCCATCGAGGCCGTCCTCGATCTCGAGAAGATGGGGCTGCCGTTCAACCGCACGCCCGAGGGACGCATCGACCAGCGGCGCTTCGGTGGCCACACCCGCGACCACGGCAAGGCGCCCGTCCGCCGCTCCTGCTATGCAGCGGACCGCACAGGACACATGATCCTGCAGACCCTGTACCAGAACTGCGTCAAGCACAACGTCGAGTTCTACAACGAGTACTACGTGCTCGACCTGCTGATGGTGGACCAGGAAGTCACGGTCGACGGCGTGACCCGCATCCAGAAGCGCGTCGCCGGCGTGGTCTCGTACGACCTGGCCTCGGGTGAGCTGCACGTCTTCCAGGCCAAGTCCGTCGTCTTCGCCTCGGGCGGCGTGGGCAAGGTCTACAAGACCACGTCGAACGCCCACACCCTCACGGGTGACGGCATGGGCATCGCCTTCCGACGCGGCATCCCCCTCGAGGACATGGAGTTCTTCCAGTTCCACCCGACCGGCCTCGCCGGACTGGGCATTCTCCTCTCCGAAGCCGCTCGCGGTGAAGGAGCGATCCTCCGCAACTCCGAGGGTGAGCGCTTCATGGAGCGGTACGCCCCTACTATCAAGGACCTCGCCCCCCGTGACATCGTTGCGCGCTCGATGGCGAACGAGGTCCGTGAGGGCCGTGGTGCCGGGCCGAACAAGGACTACGTCCTGCTCGACCTGACCCACCTCGAGCCGGCCCACATCGACGCGAAACTCCCCGACATCACCGAGTTCGCGCGGACGTACCTCGGCGTCGAGCCCTACACGGAGCCCGTGCCGGTCTTCCCGACGGCCCACTACGCGATGGGTGGCATCCCGACCAACATCAAGGCCGAGGTGCTGTCGGACAACGACACCGTGGTTCCCGGCCTCTATGCGGCCGGCGAGGTCGCCTGCGTCTCCGTGCACGGGTCCAACCGCCTCGGGACCAACTCGCTCCTCGACATCAACGTCTTCGGCAAGCGGGCAGGCCTCGCTGCAGCGGAGTACGCCCTGACGGCCGATTTCGTGGAGATCCCCGAGAACCCGACGACCGAGACCGAAGAGCTCCTCAACCGGGCGCGCAGCTCGGAGGGCGGGGAGCGCGTCGCGCAGATCCGCAAGGAACTGCAGGACGTCATGGACGCGAATGTCCAGGTATTCCGTACGGAGCAGACGCTGCTCGAGGCGCTGCGCGTGATCGATACGCTGGAAGAGCGCTACACACGCATCACCGTGCAGGACAAGGGCAAGCGGTTCAACCTCGACCTGCTCGAGGCCGTGGAGCTCGGATTCCTCCTCGACATGGCGAAGGTCATGACCGCGGCGGCCCTGCACCGGAAGGAATCACGCGGTGGACACTTCCGCGAGGATTACCCCGAGCGTGATGACGAGAATTTCATGACCCATTCCATGGCCTACAAGGATCCGAGCGCCACCGAGACAAGCGGCGTCCGCCTTGAGACCAAACCGGTGATCTTCACCCGATACCAGCCCATGGAGCGTAAGTACTGATGAGCACTGAAACCGTAGAGAAAGAGCCGGCGTCGAAGATCGATCTCGGTCCGGAGGTCGCGGGCGGGGAGATCCCCACGTTCGACATCACCCTCAAGGTCCGCCGCTACAACCCCGAGGTGTCCGACGAGGCACACTGGGACGAATGGCAGCTGACCATGTACGGCACGGACCGCGTGCTGGACGCCCTGCACAAGGTGAAGTGGGAGCACGACGGCTCTGTGTCCTTCCGCCGCTCCTGCGCCCACGGCGTCTGCGGCTCCGACGCGATGCGGATCAACGGCCGCAACCGGCTTGCCTGCAAGACCCTGCTGAAGGACCTCGACACGTCCAAGCCGATCCTCGTGGAGCCCATCAAGGGCCTGCCCGTGGAGAAGGACCTGATCGTGGACATGGAACCGTTCTTCCAGTCCTACCGCGAGATCATGCCGTTCCTGATCACCAAGGGCCACGAGCCGACGAAGGAGCGCCTGCAGTCCGCCGAGGAACGCGATCGCTACGACGACACCACCAAGTGCATCCTGTGCGCGGCGTGCACGTCGTCGTGCCCTGTGTTCTGGACCGACGGCCAGTACTTCGGGCCGGCCGCGATCGTCAACGCGCACCGATTCATCTTCGACTCGCGTGACGACGCCGGCGACATGCGCCTGGAGATCCTGAACGACAAGGAGGGCGTCTGGCGCTGCCGGACCACCTTCAACTGCTCGGAAGCCTGCCCCCGCGGTATCCAGGTCACCAAGGCCATCTCCGAGGTCAAGCAGGCGATCCTGACCCGCAAGGTCTGATCCCGCACGAGGCAATCGGCGTCCATCGCCATGGGAAGGGCGGTCCGCACCAGCGGGCCGCCCTTCGCCGTTCCGATGATGCGTCATGGCGGCTCCTGGCCGCGACCACAGCTTGGGAGGAGACCTGTCAGGTGGGAGGATTCCCGGTTCCGGCCCGGCGGCGGCTGCGTTGCCGCAGGGTGCCGCCCTTCGCCTCATGGTGGCGATCCGCACGCACTTCTGCGTCTGCCGACATGACGGCACACCAGGCTGTTGCGATGAGGTAGACCTGGCTGAGGAAGAAGAACCAGACGAACAGGCCAAGGATCACCGCGAACTGCAGCAGGATCGCATTGCGGCCGAGACCGGACAACAGCAGGGTCGAGAAGGTCCGCAGCAGCGTGCTTCCGATGCCCGCGATCACGGCACCCTGCACCAGGAACCGGCGGGGCATCTCGATCGCCGACGCCGAGCGCAGCAGGACCACGGCGACGAGGATATCGAGGACGATCATCACGGCGAACCCGGCGAGCTGCGTGAGGACCCTGCTGGCCTCGCTCAGGTGGAGGAACGACAGGAGCGCGCCGAGGGTATTGCTGGCGAGGACGCTGAGCGCGGTCGTCACGAGCATCACGACCCCGAGCAGGGCCAGGGTGCCGAGGTCCCTCACCTTGAGCAGGAGGGGGTTGGTTACCACTGGCGGCAGAGCGAACATGCCGCGCATCGCCTCGCGCATCCCCGCGACCCAGCCGAGGGAGGTGGCGAGCATGATCGCGCCGGATATGACCAGGGCGAGCCCGAAGCCGCCTGTTCCCTCGAACAAGGTCTCCGGTTTGGCCAATCCCCCGTCACCCGTGTCGATCAGACCTGGAACGGCGTTCTCGAGCGTCTCCACGATGAGCGATTGGAGCGGCTCGTTACCGGCGATGACCAGGCCCAGTGTTGCGAAGCCTGCCGCCAGCAGGGCTGCGATCGCGAAGAACAGGCGGTACGCCAGCCCGGCGGCCATGAGGGGACCGTTGCGCAGCATGTAGAGCTGGATGACCCGCACCGGCCGCAGCGTGTTCAGCCTCGAGAGTGCGAGATCCATCCTGGCGAGGAGGACTTCGCCTCCCCCGGCTCCGGCTCGGGTCAACCGTCCGAGCTTCACCTGGGCGTCGACGACCTTCCGTCGGAGGTCGGGCAGGCTCGCCGGGGACGGCTGGTCAGCTGGTGGTGGTTTCGGAGCCGTCAGCGACCTGGCCAAAGTGCAGCTCCTCCCTCAGTTTCCACAGTCCCGACGGCACGTGCTCGTACAGCCCCATGGAGCGAACCTCGAACGAGGCCTCGAACTCGTCGAGTTCCTCGACGGCCGCATCCATGCCCGCTTCCGAAACATCGTGCGCCACGGTGACATGGGGATGGAAGGGAAAGTCGAGCTCGCGTTCGAGCGGTCCGGCCTGGAGCTTCGAGTGCAGGTCCACGCACTCCTCGAACCCGTCGACGAGTTTGAGGAACACGACGGGCGACACCGGCCGGAAGGATCCCGTACTCCGCAGCCGCACCAGGAAGGGTTTCTGCTCACGAGCCACGTCACGCACGTGCTCGACGGTGGCGTCCCAGTCCGAGGCCGGCGTCGTCGTGATGAGGGTGATGTGAGGCGGCACCACGGCAGCCATCGGATCACCGAAGGACGCTCGCCACGACTCCAGGGAGCTTGCGAGAGGCTCGGGAATCGGGATCGTGATACCCACGCAGCAACCGTCCAGGTTGGAGGCGGACATGGCTGTCCGGGTTCCGATGGTCCGACCGGTGGGCGCGCACATGGATCAGAGGACTCCGACGGCCGGGAGGAAACCCACGCGGGCGTAGACATCCGCCAGGGTCGGAGCCGCCAGGCTGCGCGCTTTGGCCGCACCCTTGGCCAGCAGCCGATCGAGTTCGGCCGGGTCTGCCAGCAGTTCCTCGGCCCGGGTCCGGATCGGTGTCAGCGCGTCCACGACGACCTCGGCGAGGTCCACCTTGAGATGCCCGTACATGCGGCCCTCGTACTCAGCCTCGAGCTCTGCGATGCCTCTGCCCGACAGCGCCGAGTAGATCGCGAGCAGGTTCGAGATTCCCGGCTTCTCCGCGGTGTCGAACCGGATCTCGGTTCCGGCATCGGTGACGGCGGAACGGATGCGCTTGGACGTCACCTTGGGATCGTCGAGCAGGTTGATTAGACCGGCAGCGGAGGCAGCCGATTTGGACATCTTCGCCGTCGGATTCTGCAGATCGTAAATCTTTGCCGACTCCCTCTGGATGAAGGGCTTCGGAAGGACGAAGGTCTCGCCGAAACGGGAGTTGAAGCGCTGCGCCAGATCCCGGCTCAGTTCCACGTGCTGCCGCTGGTCCTCGCCGACCGGTACGCCGTCGGGCTGGTAGAGCAGGATGTCCGCGGCCTGGAGGATCGGGTAGGTGAACAGACCCACGCTGGCGGAATCCGTCCCCTGCTTCGACGCCTTGTCCTTGAACTGCGTCATCCGGGAGGCCTCGCCGAAACCGGTGAAGCAGTTGAGCACCCACGCGAGTTGCGCATGCTCGGGCACGTGGGACTGCACGAAGAGCGTTGCCTTGTCCGGGTCGACGCCGCCAGCGATGTACTGCGCCGCCGTGATCCGGGTACGGTGCGCCAGTTCCTGCGGGTCCTGCGGCACGGTGATGGCGTGCAGGTCCGGGATGAAGAAGACGGCGTCGTATGTCTCCTGCAGGCGTACCCAGTGGACGAGTGCGCCGAGGTAGTTGCCGAGGTGGAGGGAGCCGGCGGACGGCTGCATACCGGACAGGATGCGCTGGCGCCGGTCGGTGCCCGGCGCAGTGGCAGGGTCGGTGGTCAGGGTTGTCATGGGGTCTGTCCTGGATCCTGGAGCTGGTAGTCGACGACGAGCGGTGCGTGATCCGAGAACCTGGTGTCCCAGCTCGGCGCCCTGTCGACGTCGGCGGTCACTGCACTCTTCGCGAGCGCCTGCGTCGCCATCTGGTAGTCGATACGCCAGCCGGTGTCGTTGTCGAAGGCCTTCCCCCGCCACGACCACCACGTGTAGGGGCCATCGACGTCACCGGCCAGCAGCCTCGCCACGTCGACGAAACCGCACTCCTCCGAGAAGAAGCGGTCGAAGTAGGCGCGCTCCTCGGGCAGGAAGCCGGCGTTCTTGACGTTGCCCTTCCAGTTCCTGATGTCGTGCTCGGTATGGCCGACATTGAGATCGCCCATCACCACCGCATGATCGGCACCGTCCCTGAGCTGTGGCAGGCGCGTGACCATCGCATCGAGGAAGCGGTACTTGTCATCCTGCTTCTGCGTGCCGACCTCACCCGAGTGCACGTACGCGCTCGCGACGGTGAGGGTCGCGCCGTCGACCGCGAAGTCCGCCTCGACCCATCGACCGGCGGTGTCGAAGTAGCTGTCCCCGATGGTGGTCCTCGTGGCCGTCGGCTCCTGGCGGGAGGCGATCGCTACGCCCGCCCTGCCCTTGGCCTCCGCCTCGGTGTGGAGGATGTGCCAGTCGTCGCCGAGCAGGCTGCGGACCACCGCATCAGGGGCCCGGACTTCCTGCAGGCAGAGGATGTCGACGTCGCGTCCATCGAGCCATTCCTGCATACCGCGCTTGTAAGCGGCGCGGATTCCGTTGACGTTGACGGATGCGATGCGCAGGGATTTCTGCGGAGGATTCGTTGCCGGACTCACTCGATCCACCTTACCCCGCAGGGTTTTCTGATTCATCCCGGGAGCAGGCTCCTCAGTCGACGACAGTGCCCTCGACGGGGCCTTCGCTGGAACCCTTCATCATGGAACGTGCGTTGTGGGACGTGATCTCGATCGTCTCGAGCGCGCGCTCCACCATCCCCTCGTCCTTGCCGAGGTAGTCACGCACGACGCCGACCTGCACCTGGACGATCTTGAAGCTGTGGTCGAGCTTCAGGTCACGTGCGCGGTCGACGGCCACGGGGGCTGACGACTGCCCGGACCCGCCAGGACCCGCATGCCCCTGCAGGCGAGCCGCAGCCTTCCGCGCGGCCGATCGAAGGCTGAACACCACGAAAGCGAAGATCAGGAGCCACCCGAGGGAGATGATCACCACCAGCCATCCGACGACGTCGTTCTGGTTCGCCGCGAAGACGACGGCAACCAGGAACACGACCAGCATGACGGCCATCCCGGCACTGCCCATGCGCATGCTCACACCCCGGCCCGCGGGCCGCCCATTACTCCCTAGTGACTGCATTCCTCCATTCTCCCGCATCACCAGATGCCGTCCTGTTCCTTCCACCGCGGGCGAACTGTCAGCCTTTTCAAAGTTCCTGCACATCTCGACCCATCCGTGATCGGGGTCACCCCGAAGTACAGTCATGCGCGCCCCACGGTGCGCTTCATTCGCACAATGGAGGAATTTCCGATGAACAAGAAGATGCGTTTCCTCGCAGTACCAGCCCTCGCCGTCAGCGCCGTTGCTATGGCAGGCTCCCCCGCTATGGCAGGCCATGACGGCACGTACTCCTCGACCCTGGGTCAGCTCAGCGGTACCACCGGAACCGGGACCGTATCCATCAGCGTCCAGGGTGACCAGGCACAGCTGAAGCTGCAGGTCAACGGCCTCGCCCAGACCTTCATGGACGCGCCATACCCCCACGTCCAGCACATCCACGGTGGAGCGCAGGGCAAGTGCCCCACCCCCGCCGATGACGCCAACGCCGACGGGATCCTCAGCACGACCGAGGGCGCCGCTTCCTACGGTGGCATCCTGACGACGCTCACCACCTCCGGTGCAACGACGCCCGCTGAGGGCCTCAACCTCCAGCTCGGTGGTCAGGGTGGCAGCTACACCATCGACCGCACCATCACCCTTGACAAGGCGACGCAGGAAGCCCTCGGCGCCGGCACTGCCGTCGTCGTTGTTCACGGCCTGGACCCCGCCACCGTCACCGCATCGGCTGAAGCATTCAACGCACCGAGCGACCTCGAGCCCTCCCTGCCCCTCGGCGCAACCTCGCCCGCCCTGTGCGGTGTCCTGACCGAGCAGCAGATGGGCGCAATGCCCAGCGGTGGCGCTGACACCGGTGTTGCCACCGAGTCCTCCAACACCGCAGGCATGATCGCCCTCGGTGGCGGACTGGTCCTCGCCGCAGCAGCCGGTGGAACCTACGCCGTGCGTCGCCGCGCAGAGCACAACGCGTAATACTGATCCCCACCATGATCAGTAAAGAAAACGGCCACCGCTGGGGCTTCACGGCCCCGGCGGTGGCCGCCCTTTTCCTGCTTGCCGCCTGCGGATCCTCGGACACTGCCACGACACCGACCGAACCCGCGCCCAGCATCTCCGCGCCCAGCATCTCCGCGACCACCGAGGCACCCGCACCGGGTGCGCCGTCGACGGCAGCCTCGCAACCGGCCGCTGCTGCTCCTGCGCCCGCCTCCCCGGAACAGCCTGCCGTGCTGCCAGCCTCCGCGCCGGTCTCACTCGAGATCCCCTCCATCGGCGTGCGCACCGACCTGCTGACCCTCGGACTGCGGGAAAATCGTAGCCTCGAGGTTCCGCCGGACGGACCCGGAGCACCCGCCAGCTGGTACGACCAGTCACCGACGCCCGGCGAACGCGGTCCCGCCGTCATGCTCGGCCATGTCAACGCGACGGACGGCGGCAAGGGTGTGTTCGCGGATCTTCGCGCCCTCAAGGCCGGGGACCGGATGAACGTCACCCGCGAGGACGGCTCGACCGCGGTCTTCGAGTTCCAGCGTGGCGAGGCCTACCAGAAGGACGAGTTCCCCACCCTCACGGTGTACGGGAATACTCCCGGATCGGAACTCCGTCTCATCACCTGCGACGGATACAACCCGGACACGGGCGATTTCGACGACAACTACGTCGTGTACGCAACGCTCGTGATCTAGCGTCCGTCCGACGAGTGATCGCGTCCGCGTGATCGGTGCCCTGGCGATTCGGTGGCTACCGGAGGAAGAGCTTCCGCAGTCGCAGGGTGGTGAGCAGCATGCCAACCGCGATCATCACGAGGAAATAGCTCAGGTGCACCACCGTCGCCGGCGTGAACGAGGCGACGCTGATCTGTCGCAGCAGCTCCACGCCGTGCCATAGCGGCAGGGCCTGGATGAACCACTGGATCCCCTGCGGGTAGACGCTGAGGGGATAGAAGGTCGCCGAGAAGAGGAACATCGGCAGCATCACGAAGTTGATCCATTCCATCTGCTGGAAGGTCTTCATGAAACTGGTGATCCCCATGCCGAAGGACGCGAACCCGAACGCGATCACGACCGAGGCCGGGATCATGAGCAGTGCGACCGGCGTCGTGATGAGTCCCATGATGCCCATGACCGCAGTGAAACCCGTCGCGTACATGGCGCCGCGCAGGAGCGCGAGGAAGATCTCGCCGAGCGCGACGTCGAGGGGACCGAGCGAGGTGTAGAGCATTCCCTGGTACAGCTTGGCGAAGTTCATCTTGAAGAACACGTTCCAGGTGCTGTCGTACACGGCTCCGTTCATGGCGGAGACGGCGAGCAGTGCGGGAGCGATGTACGCCGCGTAGCTGATCGCCTGTCCGCTCGGACCCTCCACCGTCCCGACGAGGGCCCCCAGTCCGACGCCCATGGAGACGAGGTAGAGCACGGGCTCGAAGAAGCCGGACACCATGATGAGCCAGTTGCTGCTCCGGGTGGCGAGCAGGCCGCGGGCGATGACTGCCCTCGCATTGCGGGAGTACAGCGCGGCCAGCGGCCGCTTCGACCCTTCCAGCGCATAGTCCTGCGCAGTAAGTTGCGCGCTCACTTCCCGAGCCTCCTCGCATAGATGGACCGTGCAAGGCGCAGGCCGACGACGGCGAGGACCACGAGGTACAGGACATGGACGACGGCGAGCCACACCGGGATATCGTGCCCGTAGGTGAGCGCCCGCCCCAGCTCGGTGCCGTGCCACAGCGGGGATATCCAGCCGATCCAGCGCAGGAACACCGGAAGGGTGTCCAGCGGGAAGAAGGTCCCCGAGAAGAGGAACAGCGGCGTCACGATGAAACGCATGACGAGCGCGAACTGCCCCTTGTCCTCCTCGACGCTCGCCGAATAAGCCATCAGCGGCAGGCCGAAGGCGAGACCGCTCAGCACGGCCACGGGGATGGCGACGACGCCTGCGGGCGACGGCGACGCACCGAACGCGGCGACGATGGCGAAGTAGATGATCGTGGTGGCCGCCAGCCGGACCGTGACCGCGATGACGTGGCCGTTGACGATCTGAGCGGTGCCCAGCGGTGAGGCATGCGGACCGTAGTACACCCTCCTCCACTTGAAGCCGTCCATCACCGGATAGGTGAACTCGTTCGCTGCGATCATGATCGTCGCCGAGGCGAGCAGGGCAGGGGCGATGAAGGCAAGGTAGCTGACACCGCCGAACGCACCGGCGGAGTTCCGGTCGACGAGCGTGGCCAGCCCGACCCCCATCGCGAAGAGATACATCACCGGCGTTCCGACACTGGAGGCCAGCAGGGTCCAGCGGTAGCTGTTCATGGACCGCAGGACGTGCTCGGCGTAGTACCAGGAGCCGAACTTCCGCGCTCGGCTCGCCGACACCTCCGGCTTGTGCGCGTGCAGGCGGTAGGGCCGGTCGACGACCGACTCCGCGGACGGGGCTGCTCCGTGCTCAGTCAACGAGGCTCCTCCCGGTCAGGCGGAGGAAGACGTCCTCGAGGGAAGAGCGCCGGACGAGGGAGGTGAGCGGTTTCAGGCCGCGGGACGTGACCTGTTCCAGCGCCGCCTCGCCGTCGTGTGCATAGATGAGCACGCGGTCCGGCAACGGCTCGAGCCGCTCCCCGATCCCCTGCAGGTCCACCGCGACCGTCGTGTTGCGTTCGGATCCGAAGCGCAGTTCGAGGACCTCGCGCGTGGAGTGCTCCCGGATGAGCTGCGCCGGCGAACCCTCGGCCATGATCCGGCCCTTGTCGACCACGACGAGCCGGTCACAGAGCTGTTCGGCCTCGTCCATGTAGTGCGTCGTGAGGATCAGCGTGACGCCGGACTCCTTCAGGCGGAACAGGCGGTCCCACAGGATGTGGCGTGCCTGGGGATCGAGGCCGGTCGTCGGTTCGTCCAGCAGGAGGATCTTCGGCTCGTTGATGAGCGAGCGCGCGATGGTCAGGCGCCGCTTCATACCCCCGGACAGGGAATCGACCTTCGCCGAAGCCTTGTCCGTGAGCTGGGCGAACTCGAGCAGCTCGTCCGCCTTCGGCTTCAGGTAGCTCATCGGCAAGCCGAAGTACCGCCCGTACACGAGGAGGTTGTCGCGCACGCGGAGCTCCTCGTCGAGGTTGTCCTGCTGCGGCACGACGCCGAGGTGCGCCCGCACCTCGGGGCCGTGGTCCTCCGGATCGAGGCCCATGATCGTGAGTCCGCCGGACGTGCGCTGGGAGACGCCCCCGATCATGCGCATCGTCGTCGACTTGCCGGCTCCGTTGGGGCCGAGCAGGCCGAAGGACTCACCCGCCGGTACCTCGAAGGAGATTCCGTCGACGGCCTTGAAGTCGCCGTAGTGCTTGCTGAGCTGCTGGGCGGAGATGACCGGCGGACCGGCGGGAAGAGGAGGCACCCGCCCAGCCTAGGCGGGAACTCCCATCGGGAGAAGCCAATGGGAGCTCCCGAGGGGGATCAGGCGCGCGCTGCCGTGCGCTCCGCAGCCTCGACGACGTTGGTCAGGAGCATGGCGCGCGTCATCGGCCCGACTCCCCCAGGGTTCGGTGAGAGCCAGCTGGCCACGGAAGCCGCGGCCGGATCGACGTCGCCCGTGAGCCTCGCCTTCCCCGTTTCCGGGTCCTCGACGCGGCTCACGCCGACGTCGAGCACGATCGCGCCCGGCTTGAGCTGGTCCGCGGTGATCATGTGCGGGATCCCCGCTGCCGCGACGACGACATCGGCTCGCTTGAGGTGCTCGGCGAGGTCTACGGTTCCAGTGTGTGCCAGCGTGACCGTCGCGTTGATCTGCTTCCGGGTCAGCAGCAGGCCCAGCGGACGCCCGACCGTGACCCCGCGCCCGACGACGAGCACGTCGAGGCCCTTCAGGGTCAGGTTGTGCCGGAGCAGGAGCTCCACGATGCCGTGCGGCGTGCAGGGCAGCGGTGATTCCATCGGCGCGTTGACGTTGAGGACGAGCTTGCCCAGGTTGGTCGGATGCAGGCCATCGGCGTCCTTCGCCGGATCGATCCGCTCGAGGATCGCGTTCGTGTCGATGTGCGCCGGCAGGGGAAGCTGCACGATGTAGCCGGTCGTGGCGTCGTCGTTGTTAAGCTCGTCGAGGACGGCCTCGAGCTCTTCCTGCGTGATGGTCTCCGGAAGGTCCCGCCGCACCGAGGTGATGCCGACCTCCGCGCAGTCACGGTGCTTGCCCGCGACATAGGAGCGGCTTCCGGGATCGTCACCGACGAGGACCGTGCCGAGGCCCGGTGTCACCCCGAGTCCACGCAGCGCCGTGACGCGTTCGGCGAGTTCGGTTTTGATGCGGGCAGCGGTTGCCTTCCCGTCAAGGATGCGGGCTGTTGTACTCATGCGAATCGTCCTTCTCCAGTTGCTCGAGCAGGAATGCCTTGCCGCGATCGCAGCAGCCGGTGAAGCAGCACTCCTCGGTGGGGATGTCGTAGCCCGGTGACGCGGCTGCCCTCGAGCCGAGGGCGCCGGGCGGGAACCGACCTACCACTCCTCCTGGCCCGGGTAGAGGGGGAAGTTCGCGGCGAGCGCGGACACGCGGGCGCGAAGGGCCTCGACATCGGGCGACGGCTTGAGCGCAGCGGCGATGATCTCTCCGACCTCGGTGAACTCGGTGGCACCGAAACCGCGCGTCGCGAGTGCGGGCGTGCCGATCCGGAGACCGGAGGTGACCATCGGCGGGCGGGGGTCGAAGGGAACCGCGTTGCGGTTGACCGTGATGCCCACCGAATGCAGGACGTCCTCGGCCTGCTGGCCGTCGAGCGACGATATGCGCAGGTCCACCAGGACCAGGTGAACGTCGGTGCCGCCGGTGAGGACGGAGACGCCGTGCTCGGCGACGTCGGACGCGGTGAGGCGCTCGGCGATGATTCGGGCGCCCTCGAGGACGCGCTCCTGGCGTTCCTTGAACTCGGCGGAACCCGCGATCTTGAACGCTGTCGCCTTGCCCGCGATAACGTGCATCAGCGGGCCACCCTGCTGGCCCGGGAAGACGTTCGAATTGATCTTCTTCGCCCACTCCTGCTTCGCGAGGATCACGCCGGAGCGGGGTCCTGCGAGTGTCTTGTGCACCGTGGAGGTGACGACGTCGGAGTGAGGGACCGGGCTGGGATGCACACCTGCGGCAACGAGGCCGGCGAAGTGCGCCATGTCGGTCCACAGCAGCGCCCCGACCTCGTCGGCGATGGAGCGGAATGCTGCGAAGTCCAGCTGGCGGGGGTAGGCGGACCAGCCGGCGATGATCACCTGCGGCTTCTCCGCGAGGGCCTGCGCCCGGACACGCTCCATGTCGAGCCGGTGGGTGTCCTCCTCGACACCGTAGGCCGCGACCTCGTAGAGCTTGCCCGAGAAGTTGAGCTTCATGCCGTGGGTCAGGTGCCCGCCGTGTGCCAGTGACAGACCCATGATCTTGTCCCCGGGCTTGATCATGGCGGAAAGGGCCGCCGCGTTGGCCTGGGCGCCGGAGTGGGGCTGGACGTTCGCGAACTCGGCGCCGAACAGCGCCTTGACGCGGTCGATCGCGAGGTTCTCGGCGACGTCCACATGCTCGCAACCGCCGTAGTAGCGGCGACCGGGGTAGCCCTCCGCGTACTTGTTCGTAAGCACACTGCCCTGGGCCTCGAGGACGGCACGCGGCGCGAAGTTCTCGGAGGCGATCATCTCGAGGGTGTCGCGCTGTCGGGCGAGCTCGTTCCGCAGGACGGCCGCGATCTCCGGGTCCACCTCGGACAGGGGTGCGTTGGTGACGGAATCAGCGGCAGCGTGAAACGGAGCCGTGGGGGAAGTGGTCATCGGTCGATCCTTCTCTGGGTCTCGCAAGGGGTCAGCGTGAGTCGCGGGCGCCCGGATCAGTGTCCGTGCGCGGCCGCTCGTGAAACGTGACCCGCGGCCCAGGCGTGCGATCCGTGGTCTGCACTGGAAGCAAGGCTCACCCGGAGGACGATCCCGACTCCATGCCGCTTCCTGGTGGTTGCCCACCCTACGCCAGTCGCGACGGTCCCATGCTAGCCGTACCGCCGCCCGGGCCGCCACCGGGGTCCACCCTCACCAGGGGCCCGCCGCGTACGTCCGGCGCACCTGTGCGTCAGAGGGCACCAGCACCCTCGGAATACGGGGAGGGACCGGGCCGTTCTGTACGCGTGGAGCGGTAGCCCGAGTGGCGGGGCCGGTCCGGGAAGGTCGGACAAATGCGCAGATCGGGAACGGACCAGTCCGGGGGCGAACAGGTACACCGGGTGGGCGTCGTCGTGATCGGCGCCGGCCAGGCGGGCCTGAGCAGCGCCTACCATCTGAAGCGCCGCGGTCTCGAGCCCCAGCGTGACTTCGTGGTCCTGGACGCCAACCCCGCTCCCGGCGGTGCGTGGTTGCACCGCTGGCCTGCCCTGACCTTCGACGCCGCCCACGCACTGCACGATCTCCCCGGCCTGCCCCTCGGGACGCCGGATCCCAAGGAACCCGCGTCCGACGTCGTCAGCCGGTACTACGGCTCGTACGAGCGGCAGTTCGATCTGCCGGTGGTCCGGCCTGTGTCGGTGATCCGGGTCGAGCCGGAGGAGTCCGCCGTCGGACCCGACGACGGCGCTCCGGGGGGCAGCCGCGACGACGGCCATCCGGGCAGTCCGAGCGGAGCCCTCGGCCCGCTGCGTGTCACGACCAAGGGGGGCAGCTGGACCGCGGACGTTGTCATCAGTGCTACCGGCACGTGGGACCGCCCCTACTGGCCCTACTACCGCGGTCGCGACATCTTCGAGGGACGCCAGCTGCACACCCACGATTACCGGTCCGCAACCGAGTTCGAGGGCCAGCGCGTGCTCGTCGTGGGCGGCGGGACGTCCGCGGTGCAGTTCGTGCTCCACCTCCATGACGCCGGCGCGTTCCCCATCTGGTCCACGCGCCGCGCCCCGAGCTTCACGCGGAAGCCGTTCGACCCCGAGTGGGGACGGGAGGTCGAGGCCGAGGTGAATGCCCGGACGAGCGCCGGGCTCCCGCCGGCCAGCGTCGTCTCGGTCACCGGGCTGTCCCTCACTCCGCAGTACCAGGCAGGGATCGATGCCGGCATCCTGGTCTCGCGGGGCCCACTGGCGGAGCTCCGGGAGAGGTCTGCCGTCTTCGCCGACGGCGCGGAGGAGCAGATAGACGCCGTGCTGTGGGCCACGGGATTCAGAGCGGCACTGGATCATCTCGCGCCCCTGCGCCTCCGCGAACCGGGCGGCGGCATACTGATGGACGGCGTCCACGTCGTGAGGGAGCCCCGCCTGCTGCTCGTCGGCTACGGAGCTTCCGCGTCCACGCTCGGTGCGTCGAGGGCAGGCCGGGCCGCGGCGATCGCCGCCGTCGGCCGGCTGCGAGATATCGCGTCACACACCGAAGCGGCCGGTAATCTGGCTTAGGTGACCTACCCCGACGCATTCCGCTCCTACTCGCTGACGCTGTCCTGCCCCGACAGGCCCGGAATCGTCCACGGCGTCTCCGGAGCACTGGTGGACGTCGGCGCCAACATCACCGAGTCCCAGCAGTACGGCAGCCCGGAGACCGGCACCTTCTTCATGCGGGTTGCGCTCGCCACCGACGCCACGGACCAGGACCTCCGCGCGGCGCTCGAGCCCGTCGCGGCGGAGTTCGGCATGGACTGGTCGCTCGCGGAGGCCACCCGACGCACGCGAACCCTGATCATGGTGTCCAAGGCGGCTCACTGCCTCAACGACCTCCTCTTCCAGCACCGCTCGGGTACGCTGCCCATCGACATCCCCGTCATCGTCTCCAACCACCGCGACCTCGAGGACCTGGCGGCCTTCTACGGCGTCGAGTTCCACCACATCCCGGTGACTCCCGAGACCAAGGAGGACGCCGAGGACGCGCTGCGCGCCCTGATGGACCAGCACGACATCGAATTGGTGGTACTGGCCCGGTACATGCAGATCCTCAGCGACAAGCTCTGCGAGGACCTGCTGGGCCGCGCCATCAACATCCATCACTCTTTCCTGCCATCCTTCAAGGGCGCCCGGCCGTACCACCAGGCCCACGCGCGCGGGGTCAAGCTCATCGGCGCCACCGCGCACTACGTCACGGGGGCGCTCGACGAGGGGCCCATCATCGAGCAGGAAGTCATCCGCGTCGACCACGCCCGGACGGCGGAACAGTTGACCTCGATCGGGCGCGAGCTCGAGGGGCGCGCCCTCGTTCAGGCCGTTCAGTGGCACGCGGAGCGCCGCGTCCTGCTGGACGGCCGCAGGACCATCGTCTTCAACTGACCCCCGCGGTTTATCTGACCGCCGTGCTGACGTGCCTGTTCCCGCACGACGAAGCACTACGTCAAGCGTTAACTTCTTGACTACAACGGGTGCCTGGGGCACCCTAGTGATCATGCCCGCAGACTCCCCCTCGATGGCGAGGACGAACTCGAGCGCCGTGCTTCCGAAGCCGGGCTCCCAATCCGCACTGCGAGAGCAGAACCAGCAGCGCGTGATCGCTGCCCTGATGAGCGGTGGACCGCAGACGCAGGCGGAACTCTCCCGGCAGACAGGGCTCTCGACCGCCACCGTGTCCAACATCGTCAAGGTGATGGCGGGCTCGGGAATCGTCAGTACCGCACCGACCACCAGTTCCGGACGCCGGGCCCTGTCCGTGATCCTCAACGACAACGGCCAGGTCGCAGCGGGTATCGACATCGGCCGCCGGCATCTCCGGGTCGTGCTTGCGAGCCCCAACTACCGCGTCCTCCAGGAAGCAGCCGTCACCCTGCCCCTCGGGCACAGTGCGGTCGAGGGACTCAGGGCCGCGTCCGATCTCCTGGATGCGCTGCTGGAGAAAGGCGGAATCAACCGCAGCGCCCTGCTCGGGGCGGGTATCGGGATTCCGGGGCCCATCGACCGCCGAACGGGGACGGTGGTGCAGGGCGCCATCCTGCCGGAATGGGTCGGCATCAACATCCACGACACCTTCGGCGAGCAGTTGCAGGTGCCCGTATTCATCGACAACGACGCCAACCTCGGCGCCTTGGCTCAGGTGACGTGGGGCCCGCACAGCGGCGTCGACAACCTCATGTTCATGAAGGTCGGCTCCGGGATCGGTGCCGGCCTCGTCCTCAACGGGTCGCTCTACTACGGGAACGTGGGCGTCACGGGAGAACTGGGCCATACGACCATCAACGAACAGGGCCTGGTCTGCCGGTGCGGCAACCGTGGGTGCCTGGAGACCGTCGCGTCGACGTCCACGATGATCGAGCTTCTGAGCCGGGGCAGCAACGAGACGGTGGACACCCAACGCATCATCGACTGGGCCCTCACGGGAGACACCGCGGCACTGCGCGTGCTCGACGACGCCGGCGTGGCCATCGGCCGGGCACTGGCCCACATGGCCAACCTCATCAATCCGGAGACGATCGTGATCGGCGGACCACTGACGAGCCTGGGCGAGATCCTGCTTGGCCCTATCCGCCGTGGTCTGGCCCGTCACGCGGTGCCGATCATCGGTGAGACGACAAGCGTCTGCATGTCCTCGCTCGGTGACCGGGCCGAGGCACTGGGGGGCGCTGCCGTCGTCCTCGCCCAGCCCGGCCTGTCCCCGGCCCTACCGGGTTCCACCTCAACGTTTTCTCTGTTTTCGCCGTAGTTTGTGTTCAACAGTTGACGACAAGGCACTCCGACGTGTTCAATTCTTTCGGGCCGAGGTTGGGCCTGCACCAAGACAACGCCGTCACGCGGGAGGCTCCATGAACAACCACACCATCCTTGAGATGCGCTCCATCACCAAGGAGTTTCCGGGAGTCAAGGCCCTCTCCGACGTGTCGATCGAGGTCCGGGCCGGCGAGATCCACGCGATCTGCGGTGAGAACGGAGCCGGCAAGTCCACCCTCATGAAGGTGCTCTCCGGGCTCTACCCGTACGGCGACTACTCCGGTCAGATCTTCTTCCAGGGCGAGGAAGTCCAGTTCAAGGACATCCGCTCCAGTGAAGCCGCGGGAATCGTCATCATCCACCAGGAGCTCGCACTCATCCCCGAGCTCTCGATCGCCGAGAACATCTTCCTCGGCAACGAGCCCACCCGTTTCGGTGTCATCGACTGGGACTTCGTCAACCGTACGACCCTCGAGCTGATGGCCAGGGTCGGCCTGAGCGAGGACCCGACCACGAGGGTCAAGGACATCGGTGTCGGCAAGCAGCAGCTCGTCGAGATCGCGAAGGCCCTGAACAAGTCGGTGAAGCTGCTCATCCTCGACGAGCCCACCGCCGCCCTCAACGAATCGGATTCGCAGCACCTGCTGGACCTGATGTCCGGCCTGCGCTCGAAGGGCATCTCCTGCATCATGATCTCGCACAAGCTCAACGAGATCGAGCAGATCGCCGACTCGATCACGATCATCCGCGACGGCAAGTCGATCGAGACACTGCACGTCAAGGAGGACGGGGTCGACGAGGACCGCATCATCCGCGGGATGGTGGGCCGCTCGCTCGAGTCGCGGTTCCCGGACCACACGCCGACGATCGGTGAGACGTTCTTCGAGGTGCGCAACTGGACGGTCGGTCACCCCACCGTGTCCGACCGGCTGGTGTGCAAGAACGAGAGCTTCCATGTCCGGCGCGGCGAGATCGTAGGATTCGCCGGGCTGATGGGCGCCGGACGCACCGAGCTCGCGCGCTCCGTGTTCGGCCGGTCCTACGGCAACTTCAAGTCCGGCCAGATCTTCATCAACGGCAAGGAGGTCACGCTCCGCTCCGTGCCGCAGGCGATCAACGCAGGGCTCGCGTACGTCACCGAGGACCGTAAGTCGCTCGGGCTGAACCTCCTCGACGACATCAAGACCACCACGGTGTCGGCCGACCTCAGGAGGATCACGCACGGGCTCGTCGTGGACAAGGACGAGGAGTTCCGCGTCGCGGAGGAGTACAGGAAGTCCCTGCGCACCAAGACGCCGAGCGTCAACGAAGGGGTGGCGAAACTCTCGGGAGGCAACCAGCAGAAGGTCGTCCTCGCGAAGTGGATGTTCACAGACCCCGACCTGCTCATCCTCGACGAGCCCACGCGCGGCATCGACGTCGGAGCGAAGTACGAGATCTACGGCATCATCCAAAAGCTGGCGGACCAGGGGAAGGGCGTCATCGTCATCTCCTCGGAGCTGCCCGAACTGCTCGGCCTCTCGGACCGGATCTACACGATCTTCGAAGGCGCGATTACGGGAGAACTGACACGCGAGGAAGCGAACCAGGAATCCCTGATGAAACTCATGACCGCCAGCAGGAAATCTGCCTGACCGTAGCTCCCCTAGGAAAGACACCATGAATTCCCTCAAACAAATCTTCGGCGGGAACACCCGCCAGTTCGGGATGATCTTCGCCCTGGTCGCGCTTGTCGTGTTCTTCCAGTGGCGCACGGGCGGCAAGACGCTGACGTCCGGGAACCTGATGAACCTCTTCAACGGCAACTCGTACATCCTGATCCTGGCCATCGGCATGGTCCTCGTGATCATCGCCGGTCACATCGACCTCTCGGTCGGCTCGATCGCAGCATTCGTCGGCATCGTCGTCGCCATCGCCATGCGGGACTGGGGCATCCCCTGGTACCTCGGCGTGCTGCTCGGCCTGGCCCTCGGGGCGATCATCGGAATCTGGCAGGGCTTCTGGGTCGCCTACGTCGGCATACCCGCCTTCATCGTCACGCTCGCCGGCATGTTGCTCTTCCGCGGCGCCAACCAGGCCGTCGGCGATTCGAACACGGTGCCGGTCCCCGAGGGGTTCCAGTACCTCGGAGCCGGATACCTGCCGGAGATCGGACCGAACACCGGGTACAACAACCTGACCCTCCTGATCGGTTTCGCGCTGGTCGCCTTCGTGATCTACAACGAGGTGCGCGGTCGCCGGAAGGCCCAGAAGATCGGCACCGAGTTGCCTCCCACGTGGGTACCCGTGGCCAAGGTGGCGCTCCTCTCCGCTGTCATCCTCTATGCGACGTACATGTTCGCGACAGGCCGCCCCGGCACGTCCTTCCCGGTCCCCGGCATCATCCTCGGGCTCCTCGTGATCGTCTACGCGTTCATCTCGAACAAGACGATCCTCGGCCGCCACGTCTACGCCGTCGGCGGCAATCGCCACGCAGCCGAACTGTCCGGCGTGCAGAGCAAGCGCGTGAACTTCCTGGTCATGATGAACATGTCCATCCTCGCGGCCCTCGCCGGCATGATCTTCGTCGGCCGTTCCACCGCATCCGGTCCGTTCGACGGGACCGGGTGGGAGCTCGACGCCATCGCTGCTGTCTTCATCGGCGGAGCAGCTGTCACCGGCGGCGTCGGCACGGTGGTCGGCTCGATCATCGGCGGACTCGTCATGGCGGTCCTCAACAACGGACTCCAGCTGCTCGGTGCCGGCGCCGACGACACGCAGATCATCAAGGGCCTCGTCCTTCTCGTCGCCGTTGCCTTCGACGTCTACAACAAGAGCCAGGGCAAGCCGTCGATCATCGGCCTGCTCACCAGGAACTTCGGTGGAGGGGGCGGCAGCAGGAAGGCCGAAACCTCCACGCCGCAACCCGCTCCCACGGAGCAAGCCGTCGGAACGAAGGAAGTCATCTCCCACGACGTCTGACAGTCGGAACCCTCCGACCGTCAGTCACCACCGCTCCACCCCGTCCACCAAAGCAAGAGCGAAAGAAAGAGAATGCACAATGCGTAAATTCGCAAAGTCCGTCGCGGCGATCGCTGCGATTTCAGCACTGGCGCTGACAGGATGCGGTCGCGAAGAAGCGGCCCCCGCAGAGGGCGGCGACGCCGCAGCCTCCGGTTTCGAAGCAGGATCTGCCATCGGTGTCGCTCTCCCGCAGAAGACGTCGGAGAACTGGGTCCTCGCTGAGACACTCTTCAACGACGGCCTGACCGAGGCCGGCTACGAGCCGAACGTCCAGTTCGCCAACGGCGGCGTCTCGGAGCAGCAGAACCAGGTCAGCTCCATGATCACGAACGGCGTGAAGGTCCTCGTCATCGGCGCGATCGACAGCGCGCAGCTCGGCACCCAGCTGGCCCAGGCCAAGGAAGCCGGCATCCCGGTCATCGCCTACGACCGCCTCCTGACCAACACCGAGAACGTCGACTACTACGTGGCCTACGACAACTTCCAGGTCGGCGAGCTGCAGGGTCAGGCGCTGCTCGATGGCATGAAGGCTGCCAAGCCCGAGGGCCCGTACAACATCGAGCTGTTCGCCGGCTCGCCGGACGACGCCAACGCGAAGGTGTTCTTCGACGGAGCCATGAGTGTCCTGCAGCCCGAGATCGACAACGGCAACCTCGTTGTCACCTCCGGCCAGGAGACCTTCGAGCAGGCTGTCACCCAGGGCTGGAAGGCGGAGAACGCCCAGCGCCGCATGGACACCCTGCTGTCCGGCAGCTACGGATCCACCGAACTCCACGGCGTCCTCTCCCCCAACGACACGCTCGCCCGTGCGATCCTGACGTCGGTGGAGGGTGCGGGCAAGCCCCTGCCCGTCGTCACCGGTCAGGATTCCGAGGTCGAATCCGTGAAGCTCATCATGGAAGGCAAGCAGTACTCCACCATCAACAAGGACACGCGCGCACTCGTTGAGCACGTCATCGAGATGGTCGGCAACCTGCAGGCCGGCGAGGAGCCCGAGATCAACGATCCCGACTCCTACGACAACGGCGTGAAGACCGTTCCCGCCTACCTCCTCGAGCCACAGATCGTGACCAAGGACAACGCGGCCGAGGCGTACGCGAACGATCCCACGCTGTCGGCACTCACGAAGTAGTTCCACCCGGATCCTCCGGCAGCAGTCCACGAAGCGCCCCGGCTCCCGCCGGGGCGCTTCTGTGTGTGGAGGGCGACGGTCATCCCCCGAACCGCCGTGACGGTCCGCACCGAGTCGGCGTGCTGGTCACCGTGCCCCGGGTGCACGTCGCTCATGTGTGCTGCGGTCCGGCAGGATGGACGTGGACCCGACCAGCGGCAAGGATAGGACGATGAACCCTCAGACCCGCATAGCCGTTCCCCCCTGCGCTGAAGCAGGAGCTCCCAGCCCCGTCGTCGCCACGGGCCGCCCCCTGAAATGGGGCGTCGTCGCAACCGGCGGCATCGCCGCGAAGGTCACTCAGGACATCGCACTGCTGGAAGACGCCGTGCTGCACGCGGTGAGCTCACGCAGTGCGGACAGTGCTGCTGAGTTCGCCCAGCGCTTCGGCTTCGCCACCAGCTACGGGAACGACGGCGACGTGGCGGGCTACCAGCAGCTGGTCAATGATCCCGAGGTCGACGTCGTGTACATCACGACGCCGCACGGACAGCACCACGAGGTGGCGAAGGCCGCGCTCACGAGTGGCAAACACGTTCTGTGCGAGAAACCCTTCACGATCAACGCTGCGGAGGCCGAGGAACTCGCTGCCATCGCAGCCGATCGCGGGTTGTTCCTCATGGAGGCGGTCTGGACGAGGTTCTTGCCCAGCATCAACAGGGCCTGGGACATCGTCTACTCCGGTGAGCTCGGTGACATCCGATGGGTCCAGGGCGACTTGGGCTTCACCGCGCCTGACGACCCCACGAGCCGGCTCTGGGACCCGAAGGCTGGTGGAGGAGCTCTCATGGACCTCACGGTGTACCCGCTGACGTGGGCCCTCGGGCCCCTCGGATTCCCCGATTCGGTGTCGGCCGTGGGAACACTCAACAGCGACGGCGTCGATCTGCAGAACGCCGTGACTCTCAGTTATGCGAGCGGCGCGTATGCACAGCTGTCGTCGTCGTTCGTGGCATCTTGCCCCGGTCAGGCCACTGTCTGTGGATCGAACGGGTGGATGAAGACCGGAGGTGGCCCACTGCACAATCCGAGGGAGCTGACCATCAAGACCGGCCAGGACGATCCCCGGGTGGAGCAGTTCGAGCAGGTTGGCGGTGGGTACACGTACGAACTACGCGAGGTTACGCGCTGTATCCAGGAGGGCTTGACCGAGAGCCCGACCATGCCTGTCGGCGACACCGTGAGGACGATGCGGCTGCTCGACGGCGTGAGGGCCCAGATCGGACTGCGGTACACGAACGACGCCTGAGCGTTCCTCCACGTGCTTCGGCCTGATTCAGGCCGCCGAAGGACGGGTGCCCTACTCGAGGGCACCCGTCCTTTCTATGCGGTCCAGTCGCCCTCAGGCAGTGACCTTCGACCGACGAGCGATCAGCAGTCCAGCCGCGCCGCTCAGCAGCAGAAGCGCCGCGAACACAACGGTCTGCTGCTCGTCGAACCCGGTGGAGGCCAGGATCTTCGAAGCCACGGGGGCTGATACTGCCTTCGCCGCCGGAGCTGATTGCAGCACACTCGCGCTTGCCACGGAAACTACTCCCGGTGCTGTACCCGTGCCGGTGCCGGCGCCGGTGCCGGTGCCGGCGCCGGTGCTACCACCCGGGATCACGCCAACCGTAGTGGCCCCCGGTGTCGGATCCTTCGGGTCGACGCCCGCTGCAGGGGCGTCAGGCGTCGTCGGGTTAGTCGGCGTCGTCGGGTTAGTCGGCGTCGTCGGGTTGGTCGGCGTCGTCGGGTTGGTCGGCGTCGTTGGATTAGTCGGCGTCGTCGGGTTGGTCGGCGTCGTCGGGTTAGTCGGCGTCGTCGGGTTAGTCGGCGTCGTCGGGTTAGTCGGCGTCGTCGGGTCAGTCACTGAACAGTCGGTGTTGCTGTCACCGATGAGGGACACGGCGTTACATCCGACGTTTATGGGAGCAATGATCTGAGGCGAAACCACATTCCCGTTCAGGATGCCGCCGTTCAGGATCCCACCGTCGAGAAGACCTCCATCGAGGAGACCGCCATCGGTCGTTGACCCACCGGTCGCTCCACCGGTGCTGTCACCGTCCGTCGTCCCGGCCAGGCTAGAGTCTCCGGTCGAGGACGAATCCCCGATCACGGACACCGCGTTGCCGGACACATTCACCGGAGCGGCGATCTGAGGCGAAACCACATTCCCGTTCAGGATGCCGCCGTTCAGGATCCCGCCATCAAGGAGACCGCCGTCGGTCGAGCCGCCGGTCGTTGTGCCACCGGTGCTGTCACCGGAGGTGGTGCCGGCCACGGCTGAATCTCCGGTTGCGGACGAATCCCCAATTACAGACACCGCGTTGCCGGACACATTCACCGGAGCGGCGATCTGAGGCGAAACCACATTCCCGTTCAGGATGCCGCCGTTCAGGATCCCACCGTCGAGAAGACCTCCATCGAGGAGACCGCCATCGGTCGTTGACCCACCCGTCGCTCCACCGGTGCTGTCACCGTCCGTCGTCCCAGCCAGGCTAGAGTCTCCGGTCGAGGACGAATCCCCGTTCACGGACACCGCGTTGCCGGACACATTCACCGGAGCGGCAACCTGGGGCGAGACGACATTCCCGTTCAGAATGCCGCCGTTCAGGATTCCGCCGTCGGCTGAGCCGCCGGTCGTTGTGCCACCGGTGCTGTCACCGGAGGTGGTGCCGGCCACGGCTGAATCTCCGGTTGCGGACGAATCCCCGACCACAGACACCGCGTTGCCGGACACATTCACCGGAACGGCAACCTGGGGCGAGACCACATTCCCGTTCAGGATCCCGCCGTCAAGGAGGCCGCCATCGGTCGAACCGCCGGCCGTTGTGCCACCGGCGCTGTCACCACCCTTCGTTCCCGCCACAGCCGAATTCCCGGTCGAGGAAGAATCCCCGATCACAGACACCGCATTGCCGGACACATTCACCGGAACGGCAACCTGAGGCGAGACTACGTTCCCGTTGAGAACGCCGCCCCCGATGAAACCGCCGTCGGTCGATCCACCGGTCGTTCCACCCGTGCTATCGCCGGACGTGGTGCCGGCAACGGCTGAATCTCCGGTTGCGGACGAATCCCCAACCACAGACACCGCGTTGCCGGACACATTCACCGGAACGGCAACCTGAGGCGAAACTGCGTTCCCGTTCAGGATCCCGCCGTCAAGGAGGCCGCCATCGGTCGAACCGCCGGCCGTTGTGCCACCGGCGCTGTCACCACCCTTCGTTCCGGCCACAGCCGAATTCCCGGTCGAGGAAGAATCCCCGATCACAGACACCGCATTGCCGGACACATTCACCGGAACGGCAACCTGAGGCGAGACTACGTTCCCGTTGAGAACGCCGCCCCCGATGAAACCGCCGTCGGTCGATCCACCGGTCGTTCCACCCGTGCTATCGCCGGACGTGGTGCCGGCAACGGCTGAATCTCCGGTCGAGGACGAATCCCCAACCACAGACACCGCGTTGCCGGACACATTCACCGGAACGGCAACCTGAGGCGAAACTGCGTTCCCGATGAGAACGCCGCTCCCGAGGTGCTCACCATCAGTGGTGATGATGCTCTCCTCGATGATCGACCCACTGGTGGTGCCCGTCTGGAGAGGAACTGTGATGACTGCCCCGAGACCGGCGGTGGCCTGGGAGTCTGTCGTTGTTGAAAGGTCAGCAGCTGTCGCTGCTCCTGCTCCGAGGACGACGATGCCCCCGGCTAGAAGGGCTCCGTAGAGTCCCCGCTGCACGCATGTGCGCATGATGTTCTCCTGTAAAAAAAGTGGAAGAGGTGGTGCTATGGGCACCGTGGGCGTCAGCCGTGCACAGAGGCACGGCGGGGCCACCACTAATCAGGAGATGAACCGGGATCGTAACTTGGGCCGGCAGGCAGGTCAGCCGACGCAGACCGGCGGGCTTTGCCGCTCAGCATCATGAACATCAGCAGCGCCAGGCCGCCAAGAGCAGCCAGAGGCGCCCCGGTGCCAGCACCGGTCATCGAGGACAGGGCGCCACCGAAGGTCACGGAGGCCGTGAAGGGCGCGCCCGGCAGGTCGGGCTCACCGTGGGCTATCGAAACGGCGCCCGCCAGTGCGGGCAGTACGCCGCCGAGGGACACGGCTGGTTCGAAAGCCTCACGCAGCACCCCGAGCGACTCGAGTCCTTCAGCTGCTCTGCTGCGCTTTACCCCTACAACGGCCTCGGCACCAGCGGAACCGCGCGCTGCTGCTGGATCGGAATCCTTCGTCTCCGCTGGATCGACCGGTGATGCAGGAGCGGACGGCACGGAGCCGTTCGCTCCGGCAGAGGCCGGATCGGCAACGGCGCCGGAAGGACCAGCGTCTGAGACCGGTGGAACGAGGCCGACCACCGGGTCGAGGACCCCGGAGACCGGAGGGACGAGGCCGACCACCGGGTCGAGGACCTCCGCGACCGGGGTGACAATCTCGAGCACCGGTTCGATGACCTCCGTGACCGGAGCGACAACGTCGAGCACTGGCGCGGTGATGACGCCTGCAGCTCCGTCCACGGCCCCGACGACGGGCGACGTGACGTCGGTGACTGTTCCTGCGGGAACGAGCGTCTGCACGATCGGCACCTGGGACACCACTCCGTCGACCCGCGATGTAACGGGCGGCAGAACGGTCCCCGCTGGCTGCGTGACCAGCTGAGGCACGTGGGCAACGACCTCGGAAAGCGACGGCTCTGCGTCGAGCAGGGGCCCGGCGGTACCTGGCTCAGGCAGCACTTCCACGGTCACCGCTTGGAGCGGAGAGGTAAGAGCTGACACAGCGGATGCGGCAGGCGTGCTGACACTGTCGACGACGCCGGATACAGAACCGGCGAGACCGAGGGCGCTGGGCTCCTCAGCGGCCGATGCGCCCGCCGCTCCGAGCGTTATCCAGCCGACGGCTCCTAGTCCTGCGAAGAGGGAAAGGCGCACGGTGGTAGCGAGAGAACGACGCTTGTGCATCTTCATCCCGAACTCACCCCCGTGATTGAACCGTGATCCAAACCTAAACCGGCGATCCCGCCGTTGTACACGAGAAATTTTAAACACGTCAGCCGATGTACCGCTCACTGCGGACACCGGCTGACGTGGTGGGTGTTCCTACTTTGCGAGGATCGCGAGCACCTCGGACAGCTTCGCCGACGGGCGCATCACCTGTGTGACCTTCGTGACGTCGGGGTGGTAGTACCCGCCGATGTCGACAGGTGAGCCCTGGACGGCGAGCAGCTCGGACACGATCGTGTCCTCGTTCCCGGTGAGGGCTTCCGCCACCCGCGAGAAGCTTTCCGCCAGCTCGGCGTCCTGCTCCTGCTTGGCAAGCTCTTCGGCCCAGTAGCGAGCCAGGAAGTAGTGGCTGCCGCGGTTGTCGATCTCGCCGACCCGACGGCTGGGCGACTTGTTCTCCAGCAGGAACGTGCCGGTTGCGCGATCGAGCGTGTCCGCGAGGACCTGCGCCCGGGCGTTGCCGGTCGACGTCGCGAGGTGTTCGAAACTCACGGCGAGGGCGAGGAACTCGCCCAGGCTGTCCCAGCGCAGGTGGTTCTCCTTCACAAGCTGCTGCACGTGCTTGGGCGCCGACCCGCCGGCCCCGGTCTCGAAGAGGCCACCGCCGTTCATCAGCGGCACCACCGAGAGCATCTTGGCACTCGTACCGAGTTCGAGGATCGGGAAGAGGTCGGTGAGGTAGTCGCGCAGGACGTTACCGGTCACCGAGATGGTGTCGGCTCCTTCACGGATGCGCTTGAGGGTGAAGGCCGTCGCGTCGACGGGCGTCATGATCTCGAGCGTGACATCGTCGGTGTCGTGCTCGCCCAGGTACTCCCTGACCTTGGAGATCAGGTTGGCGTCGTGCGCGCGGCCCTCGTCCAGCCAGAAGACGGCCGGCGTCGCCGAGGCGCGGGCACGCGTGACGGCGAGCTTCACCCAGTCGCGGATCGCGGCGTCCTTGGTCTGGCAGGCGCGCCAGATGTCACCGGGAGCGACGTCGTGCTCGGTAAGCACGGCGCCGTCGGCGTCGAGGATCTGGACCTTGCCCTCCGACTGAATCTCGAAGGTCTTGTCGTGGCTGCCGTATTCCTCGGCCGCCTGCGCCATCAGGCCCACGTTGGGCACCGTACCCATGGTGGTCGGATCGAAGGCGCCGTTGGCACGGCAATCGTCGATCACGACCTGGTAGATGCCGGCGTAGCTGCTGTCGGGGATGACGGCGAGGGTGTCGGCTTCCTTGCCGTCCGGGCCCCACATGTGGCCGGACGAGCGGATCATCGCGGGCATCGAGGCGTCGACGATGACATCGCTGGGCACGTGCAGGTTGGTGATGCCCTTGTCCGAATCCACCATCGCGATCGCAGGGCCGTCCTCCATGCCCTTTGTGATGGCCTGCCGGACTCCTTCGCGGACATCCTCGGGCAGCTTGTCGAGTCCGCCGAGGATCGAGGCCAGGCCGTTGTTGGGGCTGAGGCCCGCAGCGGACAACTGCTCGCCGTAGGTCTCGAACAGCTCGGGCAGGAAGGAGCGGACGACGTGACCGAAGATGATGGGGTCCGAGACCTTCATCATCGTGGCCTTCAGGTGCGCGGAGAAGAGCACTCCCTCGTCCTTCGCCCGGGCTACCTGCGCCTTGAGGAACTCGTTGAGTGCAGCCGCACGCATGACGGTCCCGTCGACGACCTCGCCCTTGAGCACGGGGAACGAGTCCTTGAGGACGGTGACGGATCCGTCCGGTCCGACGTGCTGGATGCTGATCGTGCCATCGGCCGGGATGACGACGGACTGCTCGTTCGAGCGGAAGTCGTCGGCGGTCATGTGCGCGACGTTCGTCTTCGACTCAGGCGTCCAGGCACCCATGCTGTGCGGGTTCTGGCGTGCGTAGTTCTTGACGGACGCAGGCGCGCGCCGGTCGGAGTTGCCCTCGCGGAGGACGGGATTCACTGCACTGCCCTTGACCTTGTCGTACCGCGCGCGGACGTCCTTCTCCTCGTCCGTAACCGGGTGGTCGGGGTAGTCCGGGAGCGCATAACCCTGCTCCTGGAGCTCGGCGATGGCTGCCTTGAGCTGCGGGATCGAGGCGCTGATGTTCGGCAGCTTGATGATGTTGGCCTCCGGCGTCTTCGCCAGAGCACCGAGCTCGGCCAGCGCGTCAGCCATCCGCTGGTCCTCGGTCAGGTAGTCGTCGAACAGCGAGATGATGCGCCCGGAGAGCGAGATGTCCCTGGTCTCCACCTCGACACCCGCCGTCGACGCGAAAGCCTCGATGATCGGCAGGAACGAATAGGTAGCCAGCATCGGCGCTTCGTCGGTGTGGGTGTAAATGATCTTGGCCATGGGTTGGCGTCTCCCTGGTGCTCTGCGTTGTGCGGTCGGGTGGGGGTTGCCCATCGGCTCTAACTTACCGAGGTCCTCAGTCCTCTGCCTAACAGCGGCACCTGCGGAACGACGGCGTTGACGGGCGGGGCGGGAGCGCCGGTCGGCGCTCCCGCGGAGAATCAGTGGAAGAAGTGGCGCGCGCCGGTGAAGTACAGCGCCACCCCTGCGGCGTTCGCTGCATCCATCACTTCCTGGTCACGCACGGAACCTCCGGGCTGGACGACGGCGCGGACGCCGGCGTCGATCAGGATCTGCAGTCCGTCAGCGAAGGGGAAGAAGGCATCGGAGGCAGCAACGGATCCGCGCGCCCGCTCCGAGTCGGCAAGGCTGTTGGCGCGCTCCACGGCAAGCCGGCAGGAATCGACCCTGTTGACCTGACCCATACCGACACCGACGGACGCGCCGTCGCGAGCCAGCAGGATGGCGTTGGATTTGGCCGCCCGGCACGCCGTCCAGGCGAAGCTGAGATCGGCGAGCGTCGCGGCGTCGGCGGCTTCACCCGCTGCGAGGGTCCAGGTGGCGGGATCGTCGCCGTCGGCGTCCAACGTGTCGGCGACCTGCAGGAGCACGCCCCCGGACACCTGGCGGAACTCCACCGGGTTGCGTCCGTAACCCTCGGGCAGGGTCAGCAGCCGGATGTTCTTCTTCTGGGACAGGATCTCCACGGCTTCGGCGGAGAACGATGGAGCGATGACGACTTCCGTGAAGATGTCCTTCACGGTCCGGGCCATTCCTTCGGTGACCTCGCGGTTCGCGGCGATTACGCCGCCGAACGCGGACACGGGATCGCAGGCGTGGGCCTTGGCGTGCGCTTCGGCGATCGGGTCCTCCGCGTCCGCCGAGCCGATAGCCACACCGCACGGATTCGCATGCTTGATGATCGCGACGGCGGGCTCGTCGAAATCGAAGGCTGCGCGAAGGGCCGCATCGGCGTCGACGAAGTTGTTGTAGCTCATGGCCTTGCCGTGCAGCTGGTCCGCCTGGGCGATGCCGGGCGTGGCGCCCTTCTCGACGTAGAGCGCGGCCTGCTGGTGCGGGTTCTCGCCGTAGCGCAATACCTCGGAGCGTTCCAGCGCGAGGCCGGCATAGCCCGGCCAGCTGAAGGCGTCGTCGTCCGTGTCGAACTGCTCCGCCGTCCAGGAGGCGACGGCGGTGTCATACGCGGCGGTGTGCGCGAAGGCGAGCGCGGCCAGACGACGTCGTGCCCTGAGGTCGAACCCGCCCTCGGCGGCAGCCGTGACGACGTCAGCGTAGCGGGCGGGGTCGACGACGATGGCCACGGAGGGGTGGTTTTTCGCCGCGGACCGCACCATCGCCGGCCCCCCGATGTCGATCTGCTCGACGACGGCGTCGGGCTCCGCGCCCGAGCGCACCGTCTCGACGAAGGGGTACAGGTTCACGACGACGAGGTCGAACGCTTCGATGTCGAGCTCGGCGAGCTGGTCGACGTGCTCCTGGCGTCGGCGATCGGCCAGGATGCCGGCATGCACCTTCGGGTGCAGGGTCTTCACGCGACCGTCGAGTGTTTCCTGGAAACCGGTCACCTCTGAGACCTCGGTGACCGGGACGCCGGCCGCAGCGATGCGCTGCGCGGTGGAGCCGGTGGACACGATCGAGACACCCGCGCGGTGCAGGCCCTGCGCCAACTCCTCCAGACCGGTCTTGTCGAACACCGAGATGAGTGCTCGGCGGATAGGGACACGGTCGAGGTGGGTCAGGCTCACGCAGGTCTCCGTCAGTAGAACGTCGCTGGGGTCGCGCATAAGTCTATAGTGCGGCCGGGTGCTCGCCCGCGGGACGACGCATCAGCCGGGGCAGGCCACGAGGCCCGCTGGCGGTACAGTTCTCGCAGTACTCGGCCCCTCGACGAAGGCACCATGAGCATCAATACGCAGCTTCCCACCGGCGACCAGGTGGTTCAGGACCTCCCCTGGCGCTGGAGAGTCCAGGGGAAGATCTTCCTCATCGGCGGTCTCGGCTTCATGTTCGACGCCTGGGACGTCACCCTCAACGCCTACCTGATTCCGCTGCTGATCGGCGACTGGGGCCTCTCCCCCGGCCAGGCGGCCTGGATCGCGACGTCGAACCTCATCGGCATGGCTGTAGGCGCCTTCGCCTGGGGATCCGTCGCGGACATCATCGGGCGCAAGAAGGCGTTCACCCTCACCCTGCTCGTCTTCTCGGTCTTCACCGTGCTCGGAGCGTTCTCCCCCGACATCGTCTGGTTCTGCGTGTTCCGTTTCCTCGCAGGCTTCGGGCTTGGCGGGTGCATCCCCGTGGACTACGCGCTGGTCGGCGAGTTCACCCCCCGGCGTCAGCGGGGCCGGGTCCTCACCGCGATGGACGCGTGGTGGCCTATCGGCGCGTTCCTCTGCGGTGTCGTGACGACGGCGGTCGTCGCCCAGTTCGGCGACTGGCGCTACGCGATGATCGTCATGGTGCTGCCCGCGCTCCTCGTGTTCTGGGTGCGCCGCGGCGTCCCGGAGTCGCCGCTCTACCTCGTCCAGCGCGGGCGGCGCGAGGAAGCCCGAGCCGTCATCGACGACCTCGTCAGGCGGACCGGTGGCGAGCAGCGGGAGTGGCGCCTCCCGGATCCCGAGGAGACCCCCCGGCTGTCCCTCGGGAGTATCTCGGGACAGCTCACGGGCCTCTGGCGCTACAACTGGCGCATCACGCTCACGGCGTGGAGCCTGTTCCTCACGATCCTCCTGGTCTACTACGGCGCGCTGACCTGGATGCCGCGCATCCTGATCGCCTCCGGGTACGCGCAGTCGGTCGCCTTCATCACGACGACCTTCATGACGGGCGTCGGCTTCCTCGGCGTCATCGCGGCGGCCCTGCTCGTCGAACGCGTCGGCCGGAAGTGGCTGCTGGCCATCACCGGGCCCGGTTCGGCCGCGCTCCTCGTCGCCTTCGCGCTCACACTGGACCTGCCGGCGGTCGCGACCGCCTGGTTGCTGGCTTTCGGTTTCGTGGTGCAGGTGGCGATCCCCGTCCTCTACACCTACGTCTCGGAGCTGTACCCGACCGAGCTGCGGGGAAGTGGGTTCGGCTGGGCCTCGACGATCTCGCGCATCGGGGCGGGCCTGGTGCCACTGATCTTCGGGACCCTGCTGTGGCCCTACCTCGGTTTGCCGCTCACCTTCGCGCTGACGGGGGGACTCGTACTCCTCGCCGTCCTGTTCATGGCGTTCAACGCACCCGAGACACGGAGCACCGAACTCCACTGACCCTGACACTGACCCGACGGACGACGACGAAGGGGGTGCCGCGGCAACGGCCGCAGCACCCCCTTCGTCGTAATTCCGGTTCAGTGTGATTCCGGTGTGGAGCGGACTATGCCTCGGGCAGTTCCGCGTCCGGGGTCTCCTCGAGGGAAGCGATCTTCCAGGCGCCGTCGGAGTACCGGATGGTCGCCGTGTAGATGGTGCCCGCCGGGGAGAACGGACGCTGTTCGCTGATAGAGCCGTCCTCGGCGAATTCCGTGTAGGCGTCGGGATTGACGGGAACCACGGCCGTGACATCGGCGCCTTCGGAGACCTCTTCCTCCGGCGTGATGAGGTAGACGTTCTCCACCTTCGGCTGACCGCCCAGCACCCAGCCGCCGTCGTCGTACAACGCCTGGAGGCGTTCGGCCTCGGCCTGCTCCGCAGCGGCGCCGTCCGTGTGCTGGAGCAGGGCCGCGCTGTCACCGGTCTGCAGCACGTAGGACTTCAGCTCGAAGTAGTAGTAGAGGAACGCGCGCGCTCCCTCCGGCGTCGCCTCGCCCACGAGGTCGTTGGTGGCCGGTGCCTGGATGTTCACGGCCGGAGCCGACGAGCTGGCCGGCGAGGGCTTCGTGTCGGCGGAGGTTGCCGGCGTTGCTTCCGGGGTGCCTGCACAGGCGGTGAGTGCAAGGAGCGTGAGAGCGGCGGTGGCCGCGGTGCGCGAGATGTTCATGGTGGTCCCAACGAGGTTCGAGAAACGGGAAGGCCCAAGGGCCTCCCCTACCCTACCGGTGCCCCAGGCAACTTCCGAGCCGGGATGCGTCGCCCTGCGCTACAGCCAGTCGTTGCGCTTGAAGGCCCAGTAGAGGCCTGTGCCCATGGCGACCATGAGGACGAGCGCGAAGGGGTAGCCGAAGGTCCAGTGCAGCTCCGGCATGACATCGAAGTTCATCCCGTAGATCGAGGCGATCAATGTCGGCGCGAAGAGGATGGCGGCCCAGGAGGAGATGCGCTTCACTTCCTCCCCCTGCGTCAGGGAGGTCTCCGTCAGCCGGGTCATCTCCTCGTTCTGCCGTTGGGCCACGAGAGTCGAGTGGACGGTCAGCGCGTTCTGCAGCAGCGCGCGGAACGTGTTGACGCGTTCGACGACGCGGATCACGTGGTCCTGGACGTCGCGCAGGTTGCGACTGAGTTCCGCATCCATCTCGTATTTCTCGGATCCGCGCAGCAACGCGTCCATCATGATCTGGAGGGGCTGGGTAGCACGCTGGAACTCGATGACCTCACGGTGCAGCTCATAGATCCTGCGCGACACGTCAGGGGCACCGCTGAACAGCTCGTCCTCGATCTCGTCGATGTCGTTCTCGAGCCCCTGCACCACCGGCTCGTACTCGTCGACGACCTGGTCGAGCAAGGCGTACAGGACGGCCTGGGGTCCGGTGCAGAGCAACGCCGGGTCCCCCTCGAGCCTGCGCCGCACGATGCCGAGGTCGGGAGACTCCGCGTGCCGGATGGTCACGACGAAGTCCTTTCCGATGAAGATGTGGAGTTCACCGAACTCCACCTTCTCCTCGGCGTCGAGGTAGCGGGCGGGCCGCAGCACCACGAAGAGGGTGTCGCCGTAACGCTCGAGCTTTGCGCGCTGGTGCCCGTTCGTCGCGTCCTCCACGGCGAGGGGATGCAGCCCGAACTCGGCCTCGACCGCGTGGATCTCGGCCCGCTCGGGACGGTACAGGCCGATCCAGCCCATTCCACCGCTCTGCCGCATGATCTCGAACGTCTGGTCGAGTGTCTCGGGATTGATGCGCTTCGTCCCCCCGACGTAGACCGCATTGGCGACAAGGGACACGTCAGGCCCCGACCGTCGACCGGGCGGCCGCGAGACCAGCCAGCGTCTCGATTAGGAGCCTCCGCTCCTCGACCTTGATCCTCTCGTGGAGCGTCTCCTCGGTGTCCTCGGGCAGGACGGCGACAGGGGCCTGGGCCAGGATGGGCCCCGTGTCGACACCGGCGTCGGCAATCATCACGGTGCACCCGGTCACTTTCACGCCATAAGCCAGTGCGTCGCGAACGCCGTGAGCCCCGGGAAAGCTCGGCAGCAGGGCAGGATGCGTGTTCAGATACCGGTTCGGGAACCGGTCGAGGAAGTGCTGATCGACGATCCTCATGAACCCGGAGGACACGACGTAGTCCGGCGCGTGTGCGGCGACCGCCTCGGTCAGGGCGCGGTTCCAGTCCGCGCGCTCGTCGTACTTCCGGAAGTCGACCTCGAACGTCGCGATGCCTGCTTCGGCCGCCCGCCGGACCCCGCCGGTCCCGGGCCGGTCGGCACCCACGGCGGCGATGGTAACCGGCAGCGTGCCGGCGGCGACGGCGTCGATGACGGCCTGGAGGTTCGATCCGCTTCCGGAGACGAGGACTACGATGCGCATGGCTCAACCTTAGGGTCTCGCCTCGCCTAGGGTTGAACCATGCCGAGGGAGAGACGATGACGAAGCAGGACACCAGGGGACACGATCAGCGCAGGCCAGGAACAGGACGGGAAGGTACGGACGACGCCGCGAAGGCGCCGGCCGCTTCGGCCGGCCTGTGGCTGCGGCTCTTCCTGCTGGCCCTGCTCGCAGGAGTGCTGGCCAGTACCCTCATGCTCCCGTGGAAGGTCCTCGGACTCGTTCTCTCGCTGGTTGCACTCGGCACGGGCGTGGTCGCGCTCGTGAAGGCGATCAGCGCGAAGCTTCCGCGGTTCGTGGTGCTCGCGACGTCCCTCGGTCTCGCCGCGGCACTGTTCCTGACGGCAGGCACCGGCGCATCCGTCCTCCTGTGGCCCGTCACACAGACCTACGAGGACTGCATGTCTCGCGCCCTGACCCTCCAGGCCCAGAGTGAGTGCGAGGAAGGGCTACGGAAACTCGAGGGATTCCGGACGGGGAACTGAGGCGTCCGAGCAGGGCCGTCCCTCCCCCACTCCGGTCAACTGCGCCGCGGTTCGCGCTCGAGCAGGGGCCCCGCAGCGTGGCCGAGGATGGCGCCGACCGCGACCTCCAGCGCGAGCCACAGACCGACGGACAGCGGATCCGGCCCGAGATCGGTGAAGCGGCCGAGGCCGAGCGAGGCGCGCGAGACGAGGGCGGCGACAGCGCCGAGGAGTCCCGCAGTGATACCTATCAGACCTGCGAGCGCGAGGGTCGAGACCGTCGAGGTCAGCCAGCGCTGGCCGCTGTGCAGCGCCAGCCACTCGTCGAAGTGGTTCTCGCCTTCCCGGAAGAACCACCACCCGGCTAGGAGCCCCGCGAGCACGGGAATGGCCAGGGCCGCGTACCCGTGGTCGAGGGTGCCGGCCGGTAGCGCGCCCAGGATGGGCAGGGCCGGCAGCGGCCCGACAGTACTGGCGAGCGGCGTGAGTGAGCTGCCGGACCCCAGCGCGAAGCCTGCGCCGGTGCACCAGGACATCGTCCACACCGCGAGGTTGGGGAGGAGCCCGAGTTGCAGCAGGGTCACCACCGAGGCTCCCGCGATCCCGCCGTCGATCCGCTCGTAGATGGCCGCGATGCCGGTCCAGTTCAGCCCGATCGCGACCGCGAGCAGCGCTGCCGCCAGGGACGCGGCAACCATCACCGCGAGGAAGCCCGACCGGAGTATCGACCAGGCGTAGGACCCTGCCCACCGCGAGTGCTGGCTCGTGCGTCCCACCCAGGCCGCGAAGTCAACACCGACGAGGCGACTCCACGCGCCTGCTTCGCGGTAGGCTCCCGTGACCAGACCGACACCCGCCGACACCGGCGGAATGAGAGCTGCCGCCACGAGGGGCGCCGAGGCTTCGGGTGTCGTCGAGACGTACGCGATCACCGCACCGATGATGGCGTAGGTGGCCAGAGCCCCGAGGAATGCCTGCCACAGCTGGTCCGTGTAGGAGGCGCGGGCCAGCCGGCGCCCGGCGCGCCAGGCCAGCAGCAGTGGCACCAGGACCAGGCCGAGGGGAATCACGTGCAGAAGTCCCGCGACGGCGTCTGCCCCGGCCAGCCCGGCGGGGAACTGCAGGACGAGCGGCACCCCGTGCATGACGAGCCAGCCCTGCCCTGCCAACCGGGCGGCTGACTCGGGAGTGCGGTCCGCGAATCCACCGGTGAACCAGACAGCGGCGACCGGGATGACGACGAGCAGCGCCGAGATCACGGCGGCCTGGCCGAGCTCGAACACCCCCTGCAGCCACAGGGGCATCGGAAGGGCGCGGAGTGTGGTGGGAAGTTTCATCCCCTCCATGGTGCCACCGGCGGGCGCTCCTCCAGCAGACCGACGCGGGAGGGTGGCCGGCCCGTGAAGGGCCCCCGGCCCTACCCGAGGATGTCGACGAGGCCCTTGATGACGGCCACGCCGGCGCCGATGAACGCGATGACGACGACGAACACCCGCGCCTGGTCGTCCCGCACGAAGCGCCCGAGTTTCTCTCCCGCGAAGATACCGGCCACGATCACCAGCCCGATGGTGATCCACATCCACGGAGCGAGCACCGGAGCCTGGGACGGGTCCAGGAGCATCTTGGCCACCAGCGTCACGATGCCTATGCAGACGAAGAACGGCTGCAGGGTCGCGGCGAAGGGGCGCTGCGGCCATCGGGAGAGGACTGCGTAGGCACTGACGGCCGGGCCACCGACGCCGGCCATGGAGTTGGTCAGGCCCGCGGTGAAGCCCGCGACGACTTTCGGCGCATTGCCCCGGACGACGACGTCGGAGCGCTGGAGCACCAGGGAGACGGTCAGCGCGATGAGGACGACGGCACCGACGGTGACCGACAGGGGGGCGGACGGAACCGCCACCGCGAGCACCGAACCGGGGATCGACCCGAACAACGACGGAACCACCATCCACCGGAACATGCTCCAGTCGATGTCCTTCCACACCCTGCCCACGATGATCGCCGAGGACACCACGCCGCAGATGTTCACGAGGAGGACGCCGGCATGCGGTCCGAGGATGACCACGAGGAACGGCGCTATCAGCAGGGCGAACCCGAGGCCCGCGATGCGCTGGGCGATGGCCCCCACCAGGATCGAGGCCAGCACGATGCAGAAGATGCCGAGGGTCACCCCGCTACAGTACGCCCAGGCAACCGCTTCTTCCCTCCAGGCCCTGCCGCATGCCGGGCTACCGGCGGTAGCCTGATGCGATGACGGCCCTCACCACCGCACTTGCCACGGCAGACTGGCGCCGTCGCGTCTTCGGCCTCTACGAGGACGTCCGTGAGCGTGCCGTGTCCGAGTCCCCCGAGGCCGCGCACGCACTGTGGCAGGCCGGCCGCGACGAACTCTTCCGCGGCCACCCGGCGTCCGCCATCCCAGCCGACGCGAGGGCGGCCTTCCCCGGCCTCGCCATCGCGCCCTACGATCCCTCGTTCCGCTTCGAGGCCATCCTGTCCGACGACGGCGCGGGTGAGGTGATGGACGTGGCGACCGGAACCGACGGCGTCGTACCGTTCCGCCGCCTCGGCACCCTGGCCCTGCCGGGGCTCGGGCACCTGGCCCTGTGGAAGCTCGCGTCCTACGGCGGAGGGCTCTTCCTGCCCCTGCGTGACGGCGCCTCCGGCCGGCCGGCCGGCAGCTATGGCGGGGGCCGCTACGTGCTGGACACGATCAAGGGCGCCCACCTCGGCGAGGGCCGCGCTCCGGGCAGCCTCGTCGTCGACCTCAACTTCGCCTACAACCCGTCCTGCGCCTACGACGAGGAGTGGGCGTGCCCGCTGCCGGGTCCTGACAACCGGCTGCAGGACGACGTCCCGGTCGGGGAGCTCTACAGGGAGTACTGACGGAAGGGATTTTTCCTGCCGTTCACCGGACCTCCATCCGTCGGTGTCCGCCCCTCCGCCTTCCGGTGCGAGCCTTGCCACGTGAGGATCGCCGTTGTCGCAGAATCATTCCTGCCCCACATGAACGGGGTCACCCACTCGCTGCTCAAGGTGCTCGCGCACCTGCGCAGTCGGGGCGACGACGTGCTGGTGATCGCGCCGTCGTCGTCCTGGCTCGACGACGAGGCGCCGGCGACGGTGGAAGGCTATCCCGTCCATTCCCTTCCCTCGGTGCCCTTGTCGGGGTACGCGAACGTGCGCCTGGCGGCGGGGACGGTGGCCCGCGTGCGCCGGATCCTCGCGGAGTTCGGGCCCGACGTCGTCCATGTCGCCTCACCCTTCGTTCTCGGGTGGCGGGCTGTGCAGGCCTGTGAGCAGCTCGGCATCCCGACCGTCTCCGTCTACCAGACAGAGGTCCCGGCGTACGCAGCCCGCTATGGGTTCCCCTGGCTCGAGTCCCTGCTCTGGCAGCGTGTCGAGAACATCCACGATGCCTCGACGCTCACCCTCGTCCCGTCTTCCTTCGCCCTCGACCAGTTGCGGTCCCACGGCGTCCAGAGGCTCAACCTGTGGCGGCGCGGGGTCGACACCGACAGGTTCTCCCCCACCCGGTACGACGCCGGATGGCGGGCCAGCGTCGCCGAGCCCCATGAGCGCATCATCGGTTATGTGGGGCGGCTGGCCCCTGAGAAGCAGGTCGAGGACCTCGCGGTGCTCGATTCGCTGCCGGGGACACGGCTCGTGATCATCGGTTCGGGGCCCCAGAAGGAGAGCCTGCGCGCGCAGTTGCCCCGCGCTCACTTCGCGGGCTTCCAGGGCGGCCTCGACCTCGCGCGCATGGTGGCCACGTTCGACCTCTTCGTCCATCCCGGTGAGTCCGAGACGTTCTGCCAGACGATCCAGGAGGCCATGGCCTCCGGGGTCCCCGTCGTCGCGGTAGGCAGGGGCGGGCCCCTCGACCTCGTCGACCCGTCCCGCACGGGCTGGATCTACGGGCCGGGCGACCTGCAGGGCCTCCGCGCCGCCGTCGTCGACCTCACCGGCGACGACGCCAAGCGGCGGGCTTTCGGCCGTGCGGCGCACGCCTCCGTCCAGGGCCGCACGTGGCCCGTGCTCTGCGAGCAGCTGGTCGGCTACTACGCCAAGGCCGTGGCCGTGCAGGCGCGCCGCGCGGAGGTCGCGGACCGGGTGCGGCGGGCCCCTCAGCAACCCTGATTTCCTCACGCAGGAAGCTGGACGGCGTCAGCCCGAAGGGGTATGGTGCCCACTTGCAACTGCGACCTGCCGACAGGCCCTATCATGGGGGAGGTCACACACCCACTTCCGGAGGTTCCGATTACAGACACGGCTGCCCAACACGACATTTATTTCGGTGCACCCGAACCGGAGAATGAAGCCGAGATCCTCGAGTCGGCGTCTCGCGCGGCGGTAGCCCGTTTCGAAGGCCGTTCCGACATCACGACCGTGAAACGGCGCTTCACCCTGATCAACCAGGACCGCACGCCGCACCAGGCTATGGTGGAGGACCTGCTGTTCATCCGCGCGGCGCTGGACACCGCCGGCATCGAGTTCCTCCTCGTCCGCGGCAACGACCAGCGGCCCGTGATCGCCGTGGACCTCAACGACCGGGAGAAGCTCCGCGCCGCCCTCGTCGAGGCGTGCCGCGATGAGCCCTTCTACTCGCGAACGGTGGACACCAAGCGCCGCACCACCCTCCTGGTGAGCGACGGCGAGCTCTCGAGGACCGGCAAGGCCCGCATCTTCCGCCTTTTCCGCCCGCGCATCGAGCCACTCGGAGGTTTGTCCTACGGCCCGTCCGCAGGTGTGCAGATCGAGCTCTGGGCCCTGGGCGACACCGCGATCGAACTCCCCGTCGAGAACTCGCTGACCCGCCGCACGCTGCCCGCGGCGGAAGTGGTTCGTGGTGAGGTGGTGCGCCACGGCCTCACCTGGCCCACCATCGACAACATGTTCGCGGACCACGCCACGGACATCGATTTCGACATCGACATCGTCTTCTCCTGGGTGGACGGCAGCAGCCCCGAATACCAGGCTGCCCGGGCCGCACGCATGCAGGGTGTGGTAGTGGGTGAGGGTGACGACCACGAGGCGCGCTTCCGCCAGATCAACGAGCTCAAGTACGCCCTGCGGTCCGTCTACATGTTCGCTCCATGGGTCCGCCGCATCTTCATCGCCACCGACTCGGAGCGCCCGGAGTGGCTCGCGGACCACCCGTCGGTGACCCTCGTACGGTCCGAGGAGCACTTCAGGGATCCGTCCGTCCTGCCGACCCACAACTCGCAGGCCGTCGAGGCGCAGCTCCAGCACATCCCGGGGCTCTCCGAGTACTTCCTCTACTCGAACGACGACATGTTCTTCGGCCGCCCCGTGGCGCCGGACATGTTCTTCTCCCCCGGCGGGATCACGAAGTTCATCGAGGCGGACACACGGATCGGGCTCGGGGAGAACGACGCCGAGCGAAGCGGCTTCGAGAATGCGGCGCGGGTCAACCGCCGGCTGCTCCACGAGCGTTTCGGCCGGATCACCACGAGGCACCTCGAGCACACGGCCGCACCCCTGCGGAAGAGCGTGCTGTTCGAGATGGAGAAGGAGTTTGAGGCCGAGTTCGAGGCGACCGCCGCCTCACGGTTCCGGGCCAAGGACAACATCTCGGTCACCAACTCGCTGTACCACTACTACGCGCTGCTCACCGGCCGCGCCGTCACCCAGGAGATGGCGAAGGTCAAGTACGTGGACACGACCCTCCGGTCCGGCCTGAAGAGCCTCAACAAGATGCTCGACAAGCGCAACCAGGACTTCTTCTGCCTCAACGACGGCAGTTTCCCCGAGGTCCCGGCCGAAGAACGCGCGTATCTGGTGACGGAGTTCCTCGAGAAGTACTTCCCGGTCAAGGCTCCCTGGGAGTTGTGACCTGCCCGGCGGGGCGTTCCGGGTGCATGCAAGACTGGCGCAATGCAGACCTTCCTGCCGTACCCCGACTTCGCGGCGAGCGCCGCGGTACTGGACCAGGCGAGGCTCGGAAAGCAGCGCGTCGAGACACTTCAGGCGCTGCGCGCCCTCGTGATACCGGACTACGGCTGGCGGCAGCACCCCGCCATCCGCATGTGGATGGGGTACGTCCCGGCGCTCACGGTGTATGGACTGGCGATGGTCTCGGAGTGGGTCTCCCGCGGCCACGCCGACTCCACGCACCGGCAGATCCTCGAGTTCGCTCCACACGTCCTCGAGGATCCCGACGTGCCGATGCCGCCATGGCTCGGTGAGCCGGCCCTCCATGTGAGCCACCAGTCCAACCTCATCCAAAAGGCACCCGAGATCTACAGGAGCAGGTTCCCGGGCGTGCCGGAGGACCTTCCGTACTACTGGCCGGAACCCGAGCAGGTACGCGTACCCGCGGAGCCGGACGGCAGGCGCCTCTGGATCTGGCGGGCTGCGGCACACCCGCCGGAGGGCGACGCGACGTTGCTCATGCCGCCCGACCCGCCCGGCGGACGAGCCGCACCGAAGTGGGAGCGGCAGCTCCACACGTTCGAGGAAGGCATCGAGGACGGCGACGCCGTCGCCATCGCGGACCCGGACGGAGAGCACTTCCGCACGGGCCACGTGGGTCCGGTCCTGATGCACGAGGACGGACTGCTGCGCCCGGCGCGCCTGCACGGCTGGCTGCGGCGCTCCGACTTCGACCCACCGGCCCTGCTGCAGGACCCGCGCACGCTCTTCAGCGTGGGTCTTCCAGGCGCGCTGCGATCCGGGCCCAGCTGACCTCCTGGCCCAGCTGACCTCGGGCTCTGCTACGTCCCGTCAGCGGCTGTACCCGGTGCCTACGCCGAGGCGAGCTGCCGGGTACGGCTCCCGTCGGCGATCGTCACACCGTGCGCCTCGAGCCGCCGCCGCGTCTCCTCCCGGGGTACGACCTCCCCGACGGACGCGTGGCGGCCGGCCGGCACCACCGAGTGCACGATCGTCTCCTCGTAGACGTGCACGAGGTTGTACGACTGGGCGCCGTCGCGGCCGCGGGTACCACCGCCGTCGAAGAGTAGATCCTGGGTGTAGCAGGTGGCGCTGGCCACGGAGACGGGAACGCCCGCGAACATCGCCGTCGTGGAGTAGTGGAGGTGGCCTGCGAGGATCGTCCGCACGTCAGAACCCCGCACGACGTCGGCGAGCGAGCGCTGGTCGCGCAGCTCCACGAGGACCGCGAGATCCTGCACGCTGGGTACGGGCGGGTGGTGCAGGGCGAGAATCGTCCCGTGGGGAGCGGGAACCGCGAGTTCGTGGGCGAGCCAGCGACGTTGCGCGTCCGTGAACTCCCCGTGGTGGTGGCCGGGCACGGTTGAGTCCATCGTGATGATGCGCAGTCCGTCGATGAAGTGCACCGCGTCCACAGGAGCGTCAGGCCGAGCCGGTGACCTCTCGTCGAGGAGGCCGGCCCTGAAGGACGCGCGGTCGTCGTGGTTGCCCATGGCCCAGATGACCCTTGCCCCCAGCCGTGCTGCTGCCGGATCCACGATCGCCCGGAGCTTCGCATAGGCGCCCGGTTCCCCCTTGTCCGCGAGATCGCCGGTGAAGACGATCGCCTGGGGACGCGCCCCGGATCGCTCCAGGTCGTCGAAGACCTCACGAAGCCGCTGCTCACTGTCCACCGCCCCGTACAGGGGTGCTTCCCCGTCGAGCAGGTGCGTGTCGCTCATATGCAGGATGAAGTGCTGGGGCCGGGGGTGTTCTGCTGTCCGGGGGACCATGAAACCTACTCCGCTAGCTGTGGTCGGGCACTCCGACCATCACACCAGAGGCACAGGTGATTCTCGTGAACCACCTGCGGCAGGCCGAGGAACATTGCGGAAACTTATGCCCACGTGCTCGCGTTGGACAGCCCGACCACGAGCTCCCGGGGCGGTGCACGGGCACTGGCGGCGTGGGACGGCGCGTCGTAGGCTTCGAGAACGAGCAGCTCCTTCCCCCGACTCCCGCAGCGAAAGGCACCACCATGGGATTCCGCCCCAGCCACATTCCCCTCCGTCTCACCACCGGTGCGTTCATCCTCAACTCCGGCCTCGGGAAGACCAGCCTCGACGAAGGCTCCGCGGGCTACATGCAGGCCATGGCGTCCAAGGCCTTCCCCCAGATCAGCCAGCTCGACGCGCAGCAGTTCGGCAAGGCGCTCGCAGCCTCGGAGATCGCCATCGGCTCGGCGCTGCTGGCTCCGTTCATCCCGAGCAGGCTGGCCGGCCTCGGTCTGCTGGCCTTCTCCGCGGGCATGATCACCATGTACCTCCGCACCCCGGAGCTGACGCAGGAGGACGGCATCCGGCCGACCCAGGACGGCACCTCCGTGGCCAAGGACATTTGGCTGGTCGGCATCGCGCTGTCCCTCATCCTCGACCGCAAGAAGAAGTAGGTCCGTACAGCAGGATGCCCCCGCCGCCGCGGGGGCATCCTGCTCGGGACGCTGGACAAGGAGGGCATCGGACATGTGCGGACGCTTCGTCATCGCCGGTAACAGGGCGGACCTCATCGACGCGTTCGAGATCGACGAGTCCGTGGAGGACGAGGTCGAACCTTCCTGGAACGTCGCGCCGACCGACACCGTGCAACTCGTCGTCGAGCGGCTCGACCCGGACAGCGGGGAGCTCACGCGTCGCCTCGAACCTGCTCGCTGGGGTCTCATCCCCTCGTGGTCGAAATCCGCAACGGTCGGGGCGCGCATGATCAACGCCCGCAGCGAGACTGTGCTCGAGAAGCCGTCCTTCCGTGCCGCCGCGCTCAAACGCCGCGGGATCGTACCCGCTGACGGGTACTACGAATGGCGGAAGAACGACGACGGCTCGAAGACCCCTATCTACCTGCACGGGCCGGACGGCAACCACCTCGGCTTCGCCGGGCTCTACGAGTTCTGGCGGGACCCGGCGACGGCGTCCGAGGACCATCCGCAGGGGTCATGGGTGGTGAGCTGCACGATCATCACCCGCCCGGCCAGTGATGCGCTCGGCGAGATCCACGACCGCACGCCGGTGATCGTGCCTCCGCAGTTGCGGGGCGACTGGCTCGATCCGCGCAACGACTCCCGCCCGGCCGTGCAGGAACTGCTGGATGCCATCCCCGACCCGCACCTAGTGCCACGGCGCGTGGGGACCCGCGTGGGATCGGTGCGCAACAACGGTCCGGATCTCATCGAGCCCCTGCCAGGGGACATCACGGCCGACGGCGAACAGCAGACCCTCCTCTAGCCGCGGCTAGAGGTGTGTCAGCTGCGCTCGGTGCCGCTGTAGGGCGCTCGGGGGGCGGGCGGCAGGTCGGAGATGTACTCGTTGACCGCCAGCGCGAGCATGTCGCGCTCGAAGGGTGGGAGCAGCAGCGAACTGTAGAGGTAGGCGTCGATCTCCTCCTCCCCCGCGTTGCCGCCGAGGCTGAAGTACCGGAGCCAGAGATCGTAGGTGGACAGGCTCCTCGAGCGGAAGGCCGCGCACGTGCGGCGCTGCTGTTCCTGCTCGCCCATTCCCGTTGCCACGATCAACACCTTCCCGGATCATCCAGCCGACGCTCCTGCGTACGGGCGGAGCGTCGTGTCCTCGCCTGTCGAGCCGATTCTCAACGTAGCCATGTGAGCCCCATAAGGGAACCCCGCGACCACGCCGGCTTCTTCCCTTGTCGTCCAGGCGCGCCCTGCCTAGGGTCGGAGGCAGCGCCAAGCTAAGGAGACGCATGATCAGGACGGACATCGCCCCCGGTATCCACTACGTCGAGCACGCTCGGACCAATGTGTACCTGGTGGAGGACGACGACGGGGTGCTGCTGGTGGACACGGGCCTTCCACGGTCCAAGGCCCTGATGCTGCAGGCCCTGTCCCGCATCGGCAGGTCGGTGAAGGACGTGCGAGGAATCATCCTGACGCACGGGCACTTCGACCATGTCGGCACCGCGGAGCACCTGCGGACCCGGTACGGGATCCCGGTGTACTGCCACCCGGACGACGCACACATCGCCGCCCACCCCTACAGCTACCAGCGCGAACGCTCCCCGTTCCTCTACCCGTTACGGTACCCCCGCGCCATCCCCGGTCTGGTGAGGATGACTGCGGCGGGTGCCGTGGAGGTCAAGGGAGTCCGCGACACCCTGCCACTCACGCCGGAGGCGGCTGCGGCGCTGCCGGGGGCGCCGATCCTCGTTCCGACCCCCGGGCACACCAAGGGCCACTGCGGCCTGCACTTCCCGGACCGCGACGCCGTCATCAGTGGGGATGCACTCGTCACCCTCGACCCGTACACGGGCCATCCCGGCCCCCAGGTGGTGGCCCGCGCGGCGACCGCCGATACCGCGACGGCCCTCAGGTCCCTGGACGCTCTCCGTTCGACCCGAGCGCGAGTGGTGCTGCCCGGACACGGGTTCCCCTGGCGAGCCGGAGTGGACTCCGCCGTGTCGCAGGCGCTGGAGGTCGGCGGCCACTAGGCTGCCGCTGAAGCCCTCGCAGGATCCGCCCTGTCGGCGCGTCCGTACCGCTCGCACGCCACAGCACATGCGCTCCTGTGAGGCGATACGCTGGGCGCATGGGCTGGTTGAAGCGTCAAACGATCATGGGGTTCGCACGCGGCACGGTGAAACGTGCAGCCATCACCCTGTTCTCGGCACAGGCCGTGGTCATCGCGGGACTGGTGGGCGTGGATGCGTACCAGAAGCTCCAGCGCACCAAGCGGGAGGGCTTTCCCCAGCCGGGCACCTTCCACACGACGATCGCCCATACGGAGACCACGGTCTACACCTACGGCGAGGACCTCTTCGACGCCATGATCGAGGCGATCGACAACGCCGAGTTCCAGGTCCTCCTGGAAACCTATATCTGGAAGGGCGACGAGGTGGGCGCCCGGTTCCGCGACGCCGTGAACCGGGCGGCCGAACGCGGGGTGAAGGTCTTCGTCATCTACGACGGCTTCGCGAACCTCGTCGTGAACCCGTTCTTCTACGATTTCCATCCTCTCGTGAACGCCTACCGCTTCCCCGTCCTGCGTCCGTCGATCGTCTTCACCAACATCCGCGGGACCGGCTTCGACCACCGGAAGGTGCTCGTGGTGGACGACAAGGTGGGCTTCGTGGGCGGTTACAACCTGGGATCGGTCTACGCGACCAAGTGGCGAGACACCCACCTGGAGCTTCGCGGTCCGTCCGTCTGGGAACTCCGCGAGGCCTTCGTCAACTTCTGGAATCTCCGGGCGATCCCGCGACGACCGCAACTACCGGATCTCAGCGCGGACTTCTGGGAACCCAGGATCCGCGCGGTCAACAACATCCCCGCCCTTTTGGTGTTCCCCATCCGCGGCATCTACCTCGAAGCCATCAACCGGGCACAGAAGCACATCTACATCACGACGGCCTACTTCATCCCCGACCAGCAGATCCTGGACGCGCTCCTTCGGGCGAGCCGCCGCGGCGTCGACGTCCGGGTGATCCTTCCGGAGGACTCCAACCACGTGGTGTCGGACTGGCTGTCCCGCGGGTTCTACTCGTCGCTGATCAGCGCGGGCGTGCAGATCCTGCTGTACCAGAACTCCATGATCCACGCGAAGACCGCCACCATCGATGGCGAGTGGAGCACCGTGGGCACGGCCAACATCGACCGGCTCAGCCTCACCGGGAACTACGAGATCAACCTCGAGATCTTCGACCGCGACCTCGCCGCCACGATGGAAGAGATCTTCGCGGTCGATTCCTCGAACAGCCGGGTGCTGACCCAGGAGGAGTGGTCGAGCCGCCCGGTCGTCGCGCGGGTCAGCGAACTCATCCTCGCTCCGCTGCGTCCGTTCCTGTGACCCGGCACGGAGCGGGGACTGCTCCGGTCCGGGTCAGTGCCGGGCCTCAGCGGCCGGCAGCATAGCCCTGCGCTCCCCGCGGGTTCGCCGCGGCGGACAGCACGCCGGTCTCATGGTCCTTGGCGACGGCGGAGAGCCGACCGAGTGACCACTCCCCTGCCCGCGTGACCACATGGCCCCGACGTTCGAGGTCCTCGATGACGTCCTCGCCCAGCCGGTCCTCGACGACCGCGCCGCCCGGTTCCCACGTCCGCGGCCAGAAGGATCCGGGGATGGACGTCGTGTGCAGGGAGGGGGCGTCGATGGCCTGTTGCGGCGTGTATCCCCCGACGATCGTGCGGAGGATGTAGAGCAGTTGCCACTGATCCTGCTGATCGCCGCCCGGCGAACCCAGTGCGACGACGGGCTTGCCGTCCTTCAGGATCAGTGTCGGCGTGAGCGTGGTGCGTGGCCTCCTGCCCGCCTGGAGTGTGGACGGACCGCCCTCCTCGAGCCAGCTCATCTGCAGCCGGGAGCCGAGGCAGAACCCGAGCTCCGGAATGGTCGGCGAGGACTGCAGCCAGCCACCGCTCGGGGTGGCGGACACCATGTTGCCCGCCGAGTCCACCACGTCGATGTGGCAGGTGTCGCCGCGTGTTTCCCCGCTGCGCGAGACCGTCGGTTCGCCGACCCCGGCGAAGCCGCTGCTGCCGGCGAGGGCCGGGGGCGTGTAGTCGGTGCGCAGCGGAGGGGTGAAGGGCGTGAGGCCCGGCACCGTCCCGGGCCGGAACTCGAGCGACGCGTGATCACCGATCAGTGATCGGCGCTCGGCCGCATACTCCGGTGAGAGCAGGTAGTCCATGGGAACCTCGGCGTCGCCGTAGTAGGCCTCGCGATCCGCGATGGCGAGCTTCTGCGCCTCGAGGATGGTGTGCGCTCCGATCGCCGTGGACGGGTCGAGGCGTTCGTCGTCGAACCCGTCGAGGATGGCGAGGGTCTGCAGCAGCGCCGGACCCTGGCCCCACGGGCCCGTCTTGGCGATGACGTGGCCTCTGAACTCGAAGGTGGTCGCCTCCTCGTAGCCCGCCTCGAAGCCTGCGAAGTCCTCGACGGTGATGACGCCGGCGTGGTCGAGCCCGGAGGAGTGCCGGTGCGGTGTCCGCACGAACTCGGCGGCGGCCTGCGCCACGAGTCCGGTCCGCCATTCGAGCCGGGCAGCGTCGATGCGCTCGCTCCGGGTGGCTCCGTCCGCCGCCGCGCTGACGAGGGACCCGAGGACACGGGCGTAGGCCTCGTTCCGGATGACTTCACCCTCGCGCGGCGCCCTGCCCTCGGGCATCCAGAGCGCGGCCGACGTCGGCCAGTGCTCGGTGAAGAGGTCCGCGACGGCGGCGATGGTGGCTCCGACGCGGCCGACGACGGGATGGCCGTCGCGAGCGTACCCGATCGCGAACGCCAGCACGTCCCCGAGTTCCCAGGTGCCATGGTCGCGCAGCAGGACCAGCCAGGCGTCGACTGCAGCAGGTACGGCGGCGGCCAGGGCGCCCGCACCCGGGACGAGTTCGAAGCCCTCTGCGAGGTAGTGCTCGCGCGTCGCCGCGGCGGGAGCAGGCCCCTGCCCCATGAGGACGACCGGCCTGCCCGGCGCCTCGGCCGTCGCGAAGACCCCGGTCATGTCTCCACCGGGACCGTTGAGGTGAGGTTCGACGACGTGCAGGACGAAGGCCCCGGCGACGGCGGCGTCGAAGGCGTTCCCGCCGCGCTCGAGGACCGCCTGGGCGGACGCGGTGGCGAGCCAGTGCGTCGATGCGCTCATCCCGAAGGTGCCCTGCAAAGTAGGCCGCGTGGTGAAGGAAGGGGGAGGTGTGTACGTCATCGGATCACTTTCGGCTGTCCTGGCGGGCGGGCTGCACGGCTCTGTACGACGATAGGCTCTGTATACAGTCGTTTCAAGGTCGTTGCCAAAGGAAATCATCGTGAAGAAGAACCGGGTGGCGACGGATCGCCTCCATCTGTGGCTCATGCTCGTCCTGACGTTCTCCACGGGAGTGATCGACGCCGTCGGCTACCTCGGCCTCGACCGCGTCTTCACGGGCAACATGACGGGCAACGTGGTACTGCTCGGCATGGCCTTCGCGGGCGGCGCCGACCTGCCGATACTTAGGCCCGCCCTCGCCCTCGTCTTCTTCATGGTCGGTGCAGCTCTTGCGGGCCGGGTGCTCCGGAAGGGACCTGAGGGCTGGTCCGGCCGCACGTCCAGCGCCCTGCTCACGGTGACGATCGGGCTGACAGCCCTGGCGGTCTTCGTCGCGGTGGTGGACGTACACGCCGACGAGGCGCTGGGCAGCATCACGACGTCGGTGCTCGCAGCGATGATGGGCATCCAGGCCGCCACCGCGAAGCGCCTGAAGGTCGCTGAGATCACCACCGTCGTCGTCACCTCCACCATCACCGGCCTCGCGTCCGACTCCCGCCTCGCGGGTGGAAAGAGCCCGTTCTGGGCCCGGCGCTCCTCCGCGATCGCGCTCATCATGGCCGGTGCCGTCGTGGGCGCACTGACGCTGAAGGTGGACCTCTGGCTCGGCGTCGCCGTCTCCGCGGCGCTTTCCGCCGTCGTCACCCTGCTCGGACACCTCCGTCACCGGCGGGACCGCGAGGAACGTGTCGCAGAAGACGCCAAGGAATCCGCACTACGGTAGAGCCATGGAACAGGTTGACCGGCAGTTCGAATTCCACCGCCTCGCCCGATCGTGGCCGCGCTACCGCTGGTGGAGACCACTCCTGACCGCGTTGCTGGGGATGGCCTTCTACCTGGCCTTCACCGTCGTCCTGCTACTCGTCGGACTCATCGCGGCACTCGCCACGTCTGCCGATCTCGAGCAGTACATGGAGGCCGCGGCGACGATCGACCTCAGCAACCCGGTGATCTTCGCCTTCACCCTGATCTCGCTGATCCTCATGATTCCCGCGCTCGCGCTCGCCACACTGATCGTGGGACCGAAACCCATCGGCCTGCTGTCCTCGGTTGCCGGGCGCATCCGCTGGGGCTGGCTCTCCGTCTGTACGCTGGTTGCGACAGCCGTGTTCCTGGTGAGCCTCGCCGTCTCGACCGTGATCGGTTTCTTCTTCCCTGAGGAGGCGGTCCCGCTTCCCGCACAGCCGGACACCCCGACCCTGCTGATCATGCTCGCCCTGTCCATCCTCGCCGTGCCGTTCCAGGCCGCGGCCGAGGAATACGTGTTCCGCGGCTTCCTGATGCAGGCCATCGGCAGCTGGTTGCGGCACCCCGCCTTCGCGATCCTGCTGCCCGTGCCGCTCTTCGTCCTCGGACACGGTTACGATCCGCTCGGCCAGACGGACGTCGCGATCTTCGCGATCTTCGCGGGGTGGATCAGCTGGCGCACGGGCGGGCTTGAAGCGGCTATCGCGGTCCACGCCATCAACAACATGACCATCTTCATCCTCGGCGCCTTCGGGCTGGTGGACGTCAATTCGACCGAGGGCTCGGTCAGCGGACTCATCATCTCCGGAGCGACCATGGCGGTGACCGCTGTCGTCATCATCCGCCTCGCGAACCGCAGGGGCATCGGCCGGACCCGGACGGTGTCCTCTGAACCCGTGCAGGCCGGTTACCCCTTCCCTGCCGCCCCGTTCCCCGGAGGTGCTGTTCCGCCGGCGGTCACCTCTGAGCCGGGCGCCCAGGGGCCGGTCGCTCCCTCCGACCCCTGGGCGACCGCACAGGGCCCGCGGATCCAGAACCAGCAGCAGGCCGGGCAGCCTCTGGCCGGCCCCTACGAGCCATCGCAGTACGGCCGCTCCCACGCACCGGGCTCCGGAGCTCCACCGGTACCCGTGATCCCCCGGACCCTGCCCGCTGAGGAACAGCCGGCGGAGCACGGTTCGGCGGCCGCGCCCCCGGCGCCTTCGTCGTCGGATGGCAGGGACTACAGGGCCGACCGCCACCCTTCCGGGCCTGCTCACCCTGCCGGCCCTGGCTATCCTCCCGGCACGCCGCATCCCGCCGGTCCGGGCCACCCCGGCCCCGACCCGGCCACGAGTGGTCCTGCCGACGGCCAGGAGGACCGGCCGCGCGGTTCGTGACGAGCGACCGTCCGGCGTCGACCAGCCATGGCAGGACGTCGCACCGGCGTCGTCGACCGCGCTGATTCCGGTACCGACGCCGTGAGCAGCGCCCGCCGGCTCACCCCTCGACGCGCAGGCCCATGCTCTCGGCCAGGAACGGAGCCAGGAGCTGCAGCTGGTGCTCGTCGATCGTGGCGCCGCGCAGCCCGTCGAGCCCGCTGATGCTGCGGAAGCTGCTGGTCCGCAGGTCGGCGTCCTTGAGCTGGGCGCCGTCGAGCGTGAGGGCGCCGATGGTGCAGTCCTGCAGCGCGACGCGCGTCGCCCGCACGCCCGTGAGGTCCAGTTCCCCGATGATGCAGCCTCTGACGAGGACATCGGTCAGGTGGGAACTGCGGAGATTGACGTAGTCGAGCTTTCCACCGTCGAGATGGACGCCGTCGAATCGGCTGTCGTACAACTCCGCCGATCCCCAGCGGGTGCTGCGCAGGGACGTCTCGCGCCAGCTGCTCCGGGCCGCGCGGAGCACCGGAGCGAAGAGGTCCTCGATGGCGCACTCGATGAAGCGTGCGCCGCGCAGTTCCGTGTCGTTGAGCGATACGCCCTCCAGCACACACTCCTGCAGCGTGATGCCTGCCAGGTCCTCGCCGTCCAGTGTGAGCCGTCCGTAGTGCTCACCCTCGCGATGGTCGCCGTCCAGCAGGCCCGGCTCCTCGACGCGCGTGACCCCCTGCGGTGCCCTGAGTGAGAGGCGAGGGGCATTCGTGGCGCTACGCCTGGTTCTCGGTGGCATGCCGTCGTCCGATCGTCGTCCCGGCTACACCTCCTGCAGCCGCTCCCATCCAACCATCCAGCGGTGTCACAGCCATTCACCCGGAACGATCGATCCCCTACAGTGGATCAACCCCGTCTCCGGACGCCGCCACCAGCCATCGGTCGGCGCGGGAACAGCACGGGCCACCGAAGGAGGACGACTCGCGATGCCGACACCGGACAGGACAGCAGACACGACGAGCGGACAGGACGCCTCGCTCCTGAGGGTGCTCGGCAACTGGGACGCGCTCGCCCTCGGTTTCGGCGCGATGATCGGTTTCGGGTGGGTGGTGCTCACGGGCGGGTGGATCGCCTCGGCGGGTACCGGAGGCGCCATGCTGGCCATGGTCACAGGCGGTGTCATCATGGGCGTCGTCGGTCTGACCTACGCCGAGCTCACGGCCGCCATGCCCAAGGCGGGCGGCGAACACAACTTCCTCCTCAGGGGCATGGGACCCCGCTGGTCCTTCGTCGGTTCCTGGGCGATCACCGGGGGCTATGTCACGATCGTCGCCTTCGAGGCCGTGGCTCTCCCCAGGACCGCCGAGTACATCTTCCCGAACCTCAGCCATATACCGCTCTGGACGGTCGCAGGCGATCAGGTGCACCTGACCTGGGCGCTCGTGGGCGCAGTCGCAGCAGTCGTCATCACTCTGATCAACATCCGCGGCGTGAAGATCGCCGGCGCCGCGCAGACGTTCGTCGTCGTCTTCCTGCTCGTCATCGGGCTCGTCCTCGTCCTCGGCAGCGTCACCGGCGGGTCGGTGTCCAACATGCAGCCGTTCCTCACGGGCGGCTCAGCGGGCTTCTTCGCCGTCCTGGTCGTGGTGCCGTTCCTTTTCGTCGGCTTCGACGTGATTCCGCAGTCCGCGGAGGAGGTGAACATCCCGGCCCGGCAGATCGGCAGGCTCGTCGTCGTCGCCGTCATCCTTGCGACCATCTGGTACGTGATGACGATCCTGACGACGTCGTCCGCGATGCCCGCCGGCGAACTCGCCACCGCGGACATCGCTACCGCAGATGCCATGGGCACGATGTTCGGGACCGACATCATGGCGAAGGTCCTGATCGCGGGCGGGATCGCGGGCATCCTCACCTCCTGGAACTCCCTGCTCCTCGGTGCGTCCCGACTCATGTACTCGATGTCGCGCTCGGGGATGCTCCCGCGCTGGTTCGGGGTGCTGCACCCGCTGTACAGGACTCCGGTCAACGCCCTCATCTTCATCGGCGCGCTCTCCTTCGCCGCCCCGTTCTTCGGCACACAGATGCTCGGCTGGCTCGTCGATTCCGGCGCACCGAGCATCGTCCTCGCCTACATCCTCGTGTCCCTCGTCTTCGTCATCCTGCGCCGGCGGGAACCGGCGATGGAGCGTCCGCTGCGCATCGGCGGGGCGGGGAACGGCGGAACCGTGATCGGCTGGATCGCCGTCGTGCTCTGCGTGGGCCTGCTGAGCCTGTACCTCCCCGGTATGCCGGCAGCGCTCACGCCTCCACCGTGGATACTCTTCGGCCTGTGGTGGGTGCTCGGGATCGTCTTCCTGCTCCGGATCCCGCGCGGCATCGCGCCGGGGCACGACGCCGAGGAGCGGCTCCTCGCCGAGCTGTCCGATCGCCGCTGACGCACGTCCGTTCACGACCGGAGCCGTGCTTTACTGGGGTCATTCGTCAGTCCAGGGGGAGGAAGACCGATGAGCGGCGACCGGGTGCAGGACACGTACGATCCGCGCTTCGACGGCATCTACCAGCGTGGCGGGAGCACAGCGGCGGCGTCACCAGCGCCACCGCCCCCTCCCCTGCCGTACGCGCCCGAGACTCCGCCGATCCCGTCCGCCCCGGCGGTGATCCGCGAAGTCGGCGACGGCGCCGTGCCTCCACCGCAGGCAGGAGCGAGGAATCCCTATGACGTGTGGTTGTGGATCGTCGCCGGAGTCTCCCTGGCGCTCGGGGTGTACTTCCTGTGGGCGCCGGCGCTCCACGAGCAGGCCTACATGGAGAGCGTCATCTCCGTGGGACCGGCGAGCACGAGCTACCAGGGGCCACCGTGGTTCAGCTACACGGTGGCAGCAGGCCCGCCGCTGATCTTCCTCGGCGGCGCTGCGGCCGTCGGGCAGCTCGCCCTCCTGTCGCTGCGCCACACCCGGCAGACCTCCTAGTCGGCGCGCAGGGCGTCGCCCTCGGCACCGCTGCGAGGGGCACGTTCGGGAGAAGCACGTTCGTGAGAGGCACGAGCCCGACCGCGGAGTGCCTGCCCGTAGGGTGGACAGCATGGAATCGCCGATCGAAAGCTACCTGAGGACCATCCACCGGGAGATCTCCGACCTCAGGGACGGAAAGCCGTACAGCACCATCCCCGCCATGGCGAACGTCGATCCCGACAACTTCGGCATCTGCCTCACCACGGTGGACGGCTACATGTACGAGGTCGGCGACACACGCGAGGAATTCACCATCCAGTCGATCTCGAAGCCCTTCACCTACGGACTGGCACTGGCGGACCTGGGCATGGAGGCCGTGGACGCGAAGGTGGACGTCGAGCCCTCCGGTGATTCGTTCAACGAGATCTCGCTCGCGCCGGGCAGCGGGCGGCCGTCGAACGCGATGATCAACGCGGGCGCGCTGACCGCGACGTCGCTCGTCCAGTCCCGGCGCGGCAACTCGCGCTTCAAGCGCATCCTGACCACGTACTCCCAGTTCGCCGGCCGGCAGCTGGGCGTGGACGAGCAGATCTTCCGCTCCGAGCTGGAGCACGGCCACCGCAACCGCGCCCTCGCCTACCTCCTGCGGTCCTTCGACATCATCGAGGACGATCCGACGCCGGTCATCGAGGACTATTTCCGCCAGTGCTCCGTCATGGTCAACTGCATCGACCTGTCCATCATGGCCGCGACGCTCGCCAACTCCGGCCGGAACCCCCTGACCGGCGTGGAGGCCATGGATCTGCTGGCGGTGGAGAGGGTCCTGTCCGTGATGACCACGTGCGGGATGTACGACGACGCAGGCTCCTGGATCAGCACCGTGGGCATGCCCGCCAAGAGCGGAGTGGGCGGCGGCACGATCGCCGTCCTGCCCGGCCAGGTGGGTCTCGCCGTCTATTCGCCGCCACTCGACGAGCACGGCAGCAGCGTGCGCGGCATGGCCACGAGCCAGCGGCTGTCGCGCGACATGGAACTCCACTTCGTTCGGGCGGCACGCGCCGGCCGCTCGGCGATCAGGGCGACCTACGACATCACGGCCGCGCCGTCCGGCATCCGCCGGACCGACGAGGCCATGGACGTGCTCCGCGATCACGGGCACCGCGCGATGGTCATCGAACTCAACGGCGACCTCCTCTTCGCCGGCACCGAATCGATGGTGCGCGAGCTCAGCGGGCTGGACGACGACGTCGACTTCGTGATCCTCGACATGCGGCGCGTCGACGAGGTCGCGGACGTCTCCCTCCGCCTGCTCGGCGAGGTGCGGGAGAACCTCTCGAAGGTGGACCGCGACCTGGTGCTCATCGACGGCGAGGGCACCCTTGCGGAGACCTTCAAGGAGGTCGACCGGCCCGTTCCCACCTTCGACACCCGCACCGCCGCCGTGGAATGGTGCGAGAACGAACTCATCACCCGGTACGGGGCCGACCTCCTCCTCCCATCGGAAGTGGAGGTGGCGCAGTGCCCGGCGCTGGCTCCCCTCACGGACGACGACGTCGAGGCCCTGACCGCCCGCATGGAGGATCGCACCTACGAGAAGGGACACGTGGTGCGACGCGTCGGGCAACCCTTCGGCGGGGTGTACTTCATCCTCTCGGGGAAGATCGTCACATCGGTTCCCGGGCCCACCGGCGAGCGCCTCAAGCTGACCACCCTGAGTGCAGGCATGACCTTCGGGGAACTTGCGCTCGGCAGCGACGACCGGCAGGAAACCACGGTCAAGGCGCTGGAGGACGTCCATGTGATGGTGCTGACCGCGCAGGCCATCCGGACGCTCGAGAAGGAGGATCCGCGGCTCGCCGTCGAACTGTGGAAGGCGCTGACGCGGGACGCCTACACGCGGGTGGACCTGTACCTGCGGGAGACGGCCGTGCGGATCCGCGACTAGCGCGCGGCGTCCGCGTCAGCCGCCGCCTTGAGGTTCCGCAGCGTCCGGCGGATGTTGCCGCGCTGGAACGCGGCGAAGGTCGTTCCGCCGGTGGCGACGTAGTCGAAGGCCCGGGCGACGCCGTCCGGCCAGGGGCGATCGTCCGTCCATGACTCCGTCACGAGGGTCCCGCCCTCGTGCTCCGCGAAGGTGTATCGCCAGGTTGCGATGCGCGCGGGAAGCAGGTGCCTCGTGCCTCCGATGGCATGCACGCGGAAGGCGAACTCGCGGCCGGGATACGCCGCCGTCACGGTGCAGCGTGTCGTCCACCTGACGCGACCGCGTCTGTTGGCGCCGTCGAAGACCGCTCCGACGGACACGCCCCCGCCCCCGCCCCCGGCGAGCACCCCTCCCCTGTTCTCCGGGCTCCACTCGCCCATTCTCGTGATGTCACTGACCATGGCGTAGAGCACCTGCGGCGGGCGTCCGATCACCACGCTGTCCGAGACCGACCTCACGCGTTCCATGGTCCCCCTCACCGTCGTCCGCGCTTCCCTGCATCGGGTTCCGCCGCGGGCCAGTCTACGGCCGCCGGCCGGGGGACGCCGCGCACCTAGACTTGCGACGGGTGGGCCGCCGGAACAGGCGGCCGGGCGGAAGGACGGATGGACGATGACGGTACTCATAGCAGGCTGCGGCGATCTCGGAACCGAGGTGGGCCTTCGGCTCGCCGCACGTGGTGAGCGCGTCGTCGGGTGGCGCCGATCGGCGGACCGGCTGCCGGACGCCATCGAAGGAGTGTCCGCCGACCTGACCCGGGCGCTGCCGCCGATCCCCAGGGATACCGACGTCGTCGTTGTCGCTACCGCCGCCGCGGATCGCAGCGAAGCGGCATACCGGAGCGCGTACGTCGATGCCACGCGCAACGTCCTGGACGCCCTGGAACGCGACGGGGTCCGCCCCCGCCGTCTTCTCTTCGTGTCCTCCACGGCGGTGTACGGGGACTTCGACGGGGACTGGGTCACCGAGCAGTCACCGGCGGAGAGCGCCGCCCCGACGGCGCGGCTCATCCGCGAGGCCGAGCAGCTGCTCCTCGGCCGCTCCGACCGCGCGATCGTCCTCCGGCTCTCGGGGATCTACGGCCCGGGACGCACCCGACTGATCGACCAGGTCACCGGCGGGACAGCCGTCCTTCCCACCGAACCGCAGTGGACGAACCGCATCCATCGCGACGACGCCGCGGGCGCGATCGTCCACCTGGTCATGGACGTCGACGACCCCGCGCCGATCTATCTCGGCAGCGACCGGCTACCCGTGGACCTCGGCGAGGTGCTGCAGTTCCTCGCGCGCGAGCTCGACCTGCCCGAACCGCCGCGCGGCAGGACGGCGTCGACCCGCGGCGGCGCGCGCCGCGTGGACAGCAGCCTGCTGCGATCCACGGGGTTCTCCTTCGCGTACCCGACCTACCGCGAGGGCTACCGGGCGGTTCTCGCCGGGCAGGGAGTCAGGCACCCGTAGGGGGAACCGCCGCCGGCACGCGGGCGTTCGCCGTCAGGCGAGCCAGCCGCACGAGTGACCAGAGGAAGATGCTGATGACGAGCAGGTTGCGGAGGGTCAGCAGGACGGCGACAGCGGGGTTGAGCTCGTAGCGCAGCGCGTCATAGAAGACCGGGTACACCAGGGTGGTCAGGCCCGCCGTCGCGAGCATCGCGAGCGCGGGGTAGCGCCAATCACGCGCACGGTCGAGCACGAGTCCGCCGGCGATCACCGCCGCGATCCACAGCATGAACTGCGGCGAGCCGACCTTGTTGAAGACCACGAGGGTACAGACGAGGGCCAGTGACCCGGTCGCAAGCAGGGCATGGGCCTCAGCGCCGCGATGGAGGGCGATGGCCAGAAAGGCGGCGACCAGGACGACGGTCAGGGCGAGCAGCGGTGTCATCAGGTTCCCGACCACGCCACTGAGCGCACCGCGGACCTCCATGGTGTTGATCACCTCGTCCTCGAAGAAGTAGGCACCCGAGGTTCCGGTGATCGCCTGCCACACTCCCGGCGTGCTGAGCGGAGCCTCGAGCTGCATGCCGCGGGCGCCCTGGGCGCTCAGGAACCCGGTGAGGTTGCGAACGTCACCGAAGGCCGCGACCACGGCGGCACATGCCGCGGTGACCGCGAGACCGGCGCCGAGGATCCGGAGCCTGCCGGAACGCACGACGACGAGCGATGCGAGCACGACGGCGGCGGGCCACACCTTCATCCAGGTCGCGGCGCTGAGCACGAGGGACGCGACGAACGGGCGGGCAGCGACGATGAGCAGTGCCGACAGGACAAGCGGCGCCGTCAGTCCGTCGATCCTGCCGACGGCGACCGGACCGAGCAGCGCGGTAGCGGCGAGCCACCAGTAGGCGGCAGTGAACGACGACGCAGTCCCTCGCTGGAGGAGGACGGCCGTGCCGACGGCGTTGAGTCCGGCGAAGAGTGCGAACCAGGCGAGCTGGTACAGGGACGGACCGAAGACCGCGGCGACGACCATCGGTGCAAGAGCCCCGACGGGGTACACCCATGCGGTGTCGATGCCCTGCCAGACGCCGCCGTCCAGGGCGAGGTAGGCCCACTCGCGGTAGAAACGGATGTCGCTGAGCACTCCGCCGCCGATGATGAAGGGCAGCAGCCGAGCGAGGAAGCCGGCGTGGATGAGGGCGAAGAACAACCAGACCGTACGCGCACTGTCGAGGGTCTCCGGACGGGGCAGGCGGATGCGCACGGAAGGCTCCTGGTAGGCGGGTGACGGCAGCCGCAAGTCTCTCACCCGCGCGATGGCCCGCGCCAATCCCCCACCGGTTCCGGTGCTGCTGCGTCCGGCTCAGTCCGCTCCGTCGTCGCTGGGGCCGAGTCCGAGCTGCGCTGCAATCCGCCCGAGCGTGTCCTCGAAGAGGACGTCGAGGTTTGCGAAGGTGTTCGGGCCGAACTGCCCGAACACCTCGAACGACACTGCGCCGAACAGTGCGGACCATGCCTGGACCGTTGCCGCGATGACGGATTCCGGCAGGGTCAGGGACAGTTGGTCGCGGATGGCCTGGTAGTCCGGTGCGAGAGCGGCAGGGGCAGGACGGTGACCGGCGCTGACCTCACCCGATCGCCAGGCGTCGTCCATGATGTGCGCCAGGAGCGTGACCACGCGCGTGCCCTGGGCCGTCGTCCTCTCGGCCGGTGCCGCGTACCCGGGAACCGGGCTGCCGTACAGGAGTGCGTAGCGCGACGGCTCGCGCACTGCCCAGGCACGGACCGCCCGCGCGAGTGCGCTGAAGCGGTCGGCACCCGACGGTCCCGCTGTCGCCACGGCGTCGTCCACCTCGTCCCCGAGCTCCGTGTACGCGTCGACGACCAGCAGCGTCAGCAGTTCGTCCCTGTCGGCGACGTAGCGGTAGACGGCGGAGGACACCACACCGAGCTCACGGGCGACGGCGCGCAGGGAGAGAGCGGCTGCCCCCACCTCACCGAGCTGGCGGCGGCCGATCCGGGTGATGTCCTCGAGAGTCTGTCGGCGAGCACGTTCGCGGGGTGTTCCTGCCATGACCTCAGCCTCCCATCGGAGCGAGAGCAGTGTCAACAAATAAGAGCAGTGCTCTTGACTTCGTCGTCCGTGGCGTTCACTCTGATGATGAGAGCACTGCTCTCGCTTCCGACTCCCGAAAGGCACACCATGAGCACCTATGCAGTCACCGGAGCAGGACCCGTCGGCTGGAGCATCGCCGAACAGCTCGCAGCGCGGGGGGACACGGTCCGCATCCTCACGAGGTCCGGCAGTGGTCCCGATCACCCCCTGATCGAACGACGGCGCGTGGACGCCTCGGATGCCTCAGCCCTCGAGGCGGCCGTTACAGGGGCGGCAGCCGTCTTCCACTGCATCCATGCGAGCGCCTATAGCGAAGCAGCATGGAAGCGGGAGCTGCCCGCTGCCGAGGCAGTGGTGCTCGAGGCCGCAGGCCGTCAGGGCGCCGTCGTCGTCTTCCCCGAGAGCCTGTACTCCTACAGCCGGCCGGACACCGTCATGACCGAGGACAGCGAGCGGGCCGCCGACAGCGGAAAGCGCGGTGTCCGCACGGCCCTCCTGGCCACCCGCGCCGCCTCCGCGACGGACACCGTCTCCGTCGTCGCCTCCGACTTCTTCGGCCCGCGGGTGCGCACCGCGCATGCCGGCGAGCGCATGGTTCCCGCCATCCTGCAGGGCAAGCCGATCCAGCTCATCGGCAGCGCGGACATGCCGCACTCGTTCACCTACACCCCCGATCTCGCCGCTGCGATGATCGCGGCCGCTGACCTGCCGCGGACCCGGGACAGGATCCTGCATGCTCCTACGCTCCCGGCCCTCACACAGCGCGAGCTGGTGGCCGCGTTCGCTGCGGCAGCAGGGGTTCGGGCGCCCAAGCTCCGGGGGACACCGGGCTGGACGCTCCGCGCCCTCGGCGCCGTCCTCCCATCGATGCGCGAACTGGCGGAGATGACCTACCAGTTCGACCTGCCGTTCGTGATGGATTCGACCGCTTCCACGCAGGTGCTGGGCCTGGAGCCCACGGCCCTGGATGCGGCCATCGCGGATACGCTCCTGTGGTGGCGCAGCGAACTCGGCGCTGCGGTGCCGAGCGGGTCGGCATAGGCCCTGCTGCCCGCCGGCCTGCAGCGCCTGCCCGCGGCGGTCACGCCCGGCCGTACCCCGACGGCACGTACCCGAGCACCTTGTCCACGACGCCGGGTAGCGCTCGCCCCTCGACCCACAGCAGGAAGTTCCGCTCGAACTGCGCCGCGAGGTCGTCCAGCCAGGAATCCGCGTTGCTCGCCATGTGCGGGGTGACGAGCACCGAGGGCAGCGACCACAGGGAATTCGCCTGCGGCAACGGCTCGACGGCGAAGGTGTCCAGGACGGCGCCGCCTAGTGTTCCTGCCCGCAAGCGGCGCACGAGGGCGTCCTCGTCCACGAGCCGGCCGCGGCCGACATTGATGAGGACCGCGGAGGGCTTCATGGCGTCGATGACCTCCGCGCTCACGAGATTCACGGTCGCAGGGGTCAGGGGCGCGACCAGGACCAGCCAGTCGACGTCCTCCACCACCCGCACCAGGTTCCCCGACGCGTGGATACGGCCGAAGTCCTCGTCGTCCTCCGCGGCGGTCCGCCCTACCCCTTCGACCCGCACCCCGACCGCCCTGAGGAGGCGTGCCGTATGACGACCGATGCTGCCCGTGCCCACGACCATCGCACGGGTCCCCGCGATATTGCGTCCTTCGCGCCACGACCACTGCGCCTCGCGCTGCTGGTCCCGCAACGGCCCGAATCCCTTGGCCGCGTGCAGCACCGCCCCCAGGACGTACTCGGCCATCGGCTGGTCGAAGATTCCGTGCGCGTTCGTCACCGTGACGTCGGAGGACACCAGTCCCGGGAAGAGCAGCTTGTCCACTCCGGCGGCTGCTACGTGCAGCCAGCGCAGGGAGCCCGCGGCATGCCAGGCCGCAGGCAGCGCCCCGGAGAAGTAGTCCCACAGGTACAGCACGTCGGCGCCGTCGAGCGCCCCGGCGAGTCCGTCCGCCTTCGTGACCCGGATGTCGGCGAGCTCCGCGACACGCTCGAGTCCCCGCACCGGCCGTGCCCCTTCCAGCACTGCGACCACCGGACGCCTAGTCATCCTGGGGCTCCGCTCGGTGTCCTACCGCGCCCGCGTCCGGCACGGCGTCCGCCCGCTCATGCGGCCGGTCCCGATCATCGGGACTGACGGGCTTCGCCTCAGGATCACCGGAGGCGACGCCGGTCTCGGGGAGGTTCTCGATCGACTGGTCCCTGAGGTATCGCAGCACCACGATGGCCACCGCGGTCGTGGGAACGGCGAAGAACGCCCCGATGATGCCGAACAGGGTCCCGCCGGCGGTGACGGACGCCAGCACGACCGCCGGGTGGATCTCCAGCGTGCGTCCCACGAGCAGCGGCTGGATGAAGTTGCTCTCGAGCTGCTGTACGAGGACCACGAGCCCCAGCACGATCAGGGCCGTGACCCAGCCGTACGCGAGGAACGCCACGAGTGTCGCCACGAGGCCTGAGACGATGGCGCCCACCACGGGGATGAAGGCGGAGAAGAACACGAGGACGGCCAGCGGGATGGCCAGCGGGATATCGAGGAGAACGAGCCCCAGCCCGATGAACACGGCGTCCACGAGCGCGACCGTGGCCTGCGCGAAGATGTACGAGGACAGCGTCTTCCAGGTCCCGCCGGCGATCGTCGAGGCATGCGAGTATGCGGCTGAATTGGTCCAGCGGGCCGCCCACGGCAGGAAGCGGTCGCCGTCCTTCAGGCAGAAGAAGGTGAACACGAGCGCCAGGAGCACGACGACCGTTCCGGAGGTCAGCTCGCTCAGGCCCGTCGTGATGCCCGTGACGACGTTCCCCACGTTCGACTGCAGCTGCGTCAGGGCGGTGTCGACGATCTCGTCGAGGTTCGCACCGTCCAGGTTGAACGGCGGACCGGCCGCGAATTCCGCGAGGCCCGCGACGTTGTCCCGCGCCAGGCCGGACAACTCGGTGATGCCGGTCGCGATGGCCGGCACCGTGAGTGCTCCGATGCCGACGACGGCGCCGATGAATCCGAACAGCGTGACGATGGCGGCGAAGACCCTGGGCAGGCCCCGGCGCAGGAACCGGTTGACCGGCCAGAGGACGGATGCGAGAAGCAGGGCGAACAGCGTGGGCAGCACGATGGACCACAGGGCCCTCGTGACGTACCAGAGGATCACGAGGCCTGCAAGGACGATGATGCCGCGGGCGGTCCAGACCGCACTGACCCTCAGCCCGTCCGCGAAGGCGTGGGGCCGGAAACGGCGCGCCACCGAGGATCCGTGCGGCTCGGGCGCTGCACCCGGGTCGACGACGCCGGAGGCTGCGCGAACTCTCGCTCGCCGGGGCGTTCGTCCTGGTGCAGGAGTGGAGTCGTCGGGCTTTCCGGTATGGGCGCTTGTCACCTCTTCATCCTGCCCTAGTCATGATCGCGCGTGCGCGCTCCGTGTGCCTGCCCGCCCCCTACCCCGTCGCCGGATGGCGCTGGGAACCCCTGCGGGCGGACAAACGGGCGGACAAACGGGCGGACAATGGGAGCATGAGTCGAGCTTTACCAGCGCGCGGATACTCCGCGCCGGACCCTTCCCCGGGATCCTCACGCAGTCGCCCGGAACCGGAGGGGTCGGGAACGACGCCGGGATCCGGCGGGTACGCGCCGCCCGCCCGGAGCACCTGATGGCACAGCAGGAGCGTGCCCGGTCCACGCGGTCCGCCATCATCCGCGCTGCTGCCAGGGTGTTCGAGGAGCAGGGCTACGGGGGCGCCTCGCTGGCCGCCGTGGCCACCGGCGCCGGGGTGACCAAGGGCGCGCTCTACTTCCATTTCACCGCCAAGGAAGACCTCGCTGTCGCTGTTATCGAGGAGCAGCACGCGATCGCCTCCGCTGCCGGTGCGCGGGTGCAGGCACTCGGTCGGCCCGCTCTCGAGACGATGATCCTCACCTGCCGCGGTTTCGCCGTGCAGCTCATGGAGCACCCCGTGATGCGCGCTGGCATCCGGTTGACCTTCGAGGCTTCCGCCTTCGGCCACGATGTCCGCCAGCCGTACCTGGACTGGGCGATGCGCTTCGGCGAGCTCGCGCGGGAGGGCCAGCAGGACGGCGATCTGCGCGCGGATCTTGATACCGAGGCCTTCGCCCTCCTCATCGTCGGTGCCTATACAGGCGTGCAGATGGTCTCCAACATCCTGACCGGCCGGCAGGACGTCTTCGACCGGCTGCGGGATCTGTGGCAGCTGCTGCTGCCCGGCGTGATGGCAGCGGACAGGCATCACGACATCCCGCGCCTCGTCGCGCTGTTGCGCGAGGAGCAGACCCCGTAAACCGGTTGTCCGGTTTGTTTTGTGAGCGCGAGGGGATACTCTTCTTTTTGGCATGGCAGGGGCTCCGTGGGGGAAGCTCCCTCCCCGATCCCGAGGGATCCCGCCTGCGGGCACCCGCGGACGCGAACGGCGTCCGCGGGTCGCCCGCCCTGTGCCGGCCCCGATGGTCCAGGCGGCTGGTTTCCCCCGTCTCGCAGCGCCCGTCGGACTAGGGTGAGGGAAAGCCCTCCGACACAGCAAAGGTGATCATGCGCTACGTGAAACTCGGATCGACAGGCCTCGGCATCTCGCCGCTCGCCCTCGGCTGCATGAGTTACGGCACTCCGGATCGCGGGAACCACTCGTGGACCCTGCCTGAGGACGAGAGCCGGCCGCTGATCAAGGCGGCCGTCGAGGCCGGCATCAACTTCTTCGACACAGCGAACGTCTACTCGGACGGATCCAGCGAGGAGATCGTCGGACGCGCGCTGGCTGACTTCACGCGCCGTGAGGAGACGGTCATCGCCACGAAGGTCCACGGCCGCATGCACGAGGGCCCCAACGGAGCCGGGCTGTCCCGGAAGGCGATCCTGGCCGAGCTCGACAACAGCCTCCGCCGGCTCGGCACCGATTACGTGGACCTGTACCAGATCCACCGATTCGACCCGGAGACCCCGCTCGAGGAGACCCTCGAGGCCCTGCACGACGTGGTCAGGGCAGGCAAGGTGCGCTACATCGGCGCGTCCTCGATGTACGCCTGGCAGTTCTCGAAGGCGTTGTACCTGCAGCGCCTCAACGGCTGGACGCGCTTCGTCTCGATGCAGGACCACTACAACCTGATCAACCGCGAGGAGGAGCGCGAGATGTATGGCCTCTGCGCCGACCAGGGCATCGGTGTGCTGCCCTGGAGCCCGCTCGCGCGCGGCAAGCTGGCCAGGCCCTGGGACGAGACGACGTCGCGCTCGGAGACGGACCAGTTCGGCAAGAGCCTCTACGGCACGCTCGATTCCGATCGCCGCGTCTCGGACGCCGTCGGGGCCGTGGCGCAGTCGCGCGGCGTGACCCGCGCACAGGTCGCGCTCGCCTGGGTGTCGCGCAATCCCGTCGTGTCCGCGCCCATCGTGGGCGTGGGCAAGCCGCGCCACCTGGACGACGCGCTCGCGTCACTCGAACTCGAGCTGACGCAGGACGAGGTCCATGCCCTCGAGGAGCACTACGTACCTCATCCCGTCGTCGGATTCTGACGTCGGGGATCCGACGTCGGCACCCACGCCGGCCGTTCCTCGGCCGACAGGCGCCATGGGCAGTCGGCAGTGGCCACTACTGCAGGAGACGCTCGGACACAAGGGGGTGAGCGCGAGTGCAGGGGTGCTGTAGGTTGTCATCACCCCGACGCGGAAGGCACCACGATGACCATCTCCAGACGGCAGATTCTCGGCGGAGCAGGATTCCTTGCAGCAGCAGCCGCCCTCAACGGCTGTGCAGGTTTCTCGGGGGGTGGGACCGACGACGGCGACGAGGGCGGGGCCGACACCCTCACCTTCACCACCTGGGGCAGTCCGGCCGAGGAGGAGGGTTTCCGCCGCGGCATCGACGCCTTCAAGGCCGCCAATGCGGGCGTGGACGTGAAACTGAATCTCGTGCCCTACGAACAGATCTTCCAGAACATCGACGCCCAGCTGCAGGCCGGCACCGCACCGGACCTGTTCCGGGTGGACTACGGCACCATCGGCGCCTACAGCAGCCAGGACCAGCTCCTCGACCTCAGTAGCTTCTTCGACACCGCGGCCAGCGAAGAATTCCTCCCCGCGATGTGGCAGGCCGTGCAGTACGACGGCAAACCGTACGGCGTGCCCCACCAGACGGATACCTCCGCCCTCGTCTACCGCACCGATCTCTTCGAGCAGGCGGGCATCACGAGTGTCCCGGACAGCCTCGAATCCGCCTGGTCCTGGGACGAGTTCCGGCAGGTCGCCGAGCAGCTCCGCGGGTCCCTGCCCCAGGACCTCTACCCCTTCGTCTACAACTGGCAGCTCGGCGGGTCCACGCGGTGGTTGAGCTGGCTGTTCCAGGCGGGCGGCCGCCTCTTCGACGAGGACCTCGCCGGGCCCGCCATCGAATCCGATGCGGGAGCAAAGGCCCTGTCGTTCACGCAGAACTTCTTCACCGACGGGCTGGTCCCTCCCAGCAGCTCGGTGAAGTCCTCCACCTACGCCGACAACGCGTTCGCCGCCGGTTCGACGGCGATGGCGTTCGTGGGCAATTTCGTCCTGCCGAGCCTCGACGAGGCGGTCAAGGACTTCGAATGGGGAGCCACCTACCTGCCACGCGACGAACGCGGTGCCTGCGATCTGGGCGGCAATGCCCTCGTGGCCACGAAGAATGCCCGCAATCCCGACCTCGCGGCGGAGTTCCTGAAGTTCATGACGCAGCCCGACCAGATGTCGGACTTCTGCGCGCGTGCCATGGAGCTGCCCACCCTGAACAGCCTGGTCGGGACGGAGCTGGACTACCAGACGCGTCCGGACATCGCGGGGATCTTCGTCGAGCAGGCCACCACCCTGGAGCCCGGCGACGTCCAGCAGCTCACCTCCCCCGCCATGGCTGCGATCAACCCGAAGATGCGGGACGAGCTGGAAGCGGCATTCACCCAGGGGCAGCCCGTCGAGAAGACCCTCGCGAACATCGCGGCCGCTGTCGATGAGGCACTCGGCTGATGTCCGCCGGCACCTCCGCCCGGGAGGAGTCGACCGACACAGGGCCGCCGTCCTCCCCGGCAGCGACCTACGCCGTGCAGCCCGGGAGGACCTCCCGGCAGAGGCGGGCCACCCTGACCTCCTACGGCTTCCTCGGACCCAACCTGATCCTGCTGGGTATCTTCCTGTTCCTGCCCCTGGGCTGGGCGTTCCTCATCAGCTTCCAGGAATCGGGCGGCTTCGGGGCGAGCGGCTGGGTGGGACTCGAGAACTACCAGCGCCTCGTCGCCGACTCCACGTTCTGGCAGTCCGCGTGGAACACCGCCGTGTTCACCCTCATCACCGTCCCCCTGAGCCTGGCCCTCGGGCTGGGCCTCGCTGTGCTCATGAACTCCGTGCTGCCCGTGCGGAAACTGTTCCGCACCCTCATCTACCTGCCGATGGTGATCTCGGGCGTCGCTACCGCACTCATGGGCGTGCTGCTGTTCGACGAGGCGACGGGCATCATCAACAAGCTGCTGCGCGAGGGCGGCCTGGCTACCGTCCCGTGGCAGTCGCAGGGCTCCGCGGCCTTCGCATCGATCATCCTGGTGACCCTCTGGATCCGCGTGGGATTCAACATGGTCATCTACCTGGCGGGCCTGCAGGGCATCTCTCCCGAACTCTACGAGGCCGCCCGGCTCGAGGGCGCCGGATCCTGGCAGCAGTTCCGGTACCTCACCGTGCCGCTCGTCGGTCCGTCCACCTTCTTCCTGCTGATCATGGACGTCATCTATTCCTTCCAGGTCTTCGACACCATCTTCGTGATGACGGGGGGCGGCCCGGGACGCTCGACGTCGGTGCTCGTCACCTACGCCTACGAGAACGGATTCGTGACGCGCGACCAGAGCTATGCTGCGGCGATCGGCATCGTGATCTTCCTGCTCACCCTCGCCTTCACGGCGATCCAGTGGCGCAGTAACCGTTCACGCGACACCGCGGGATGACACGCAGGACGACCGCCCGCCCCCGGACGACCAGGACAGGAGTGCCGATGGCTCACCCACTTTCCGCGCAGGGCAATAGCGCTCCGGCCCGGCCGGCCGCGGTCGACGTCGGCCCCGCCGCTCTCGTCCCGCGCACCAAGCGCGTGCCACCGGCCCAGCGGGCATCGGCCGTCGCCCGCCTCGTCGCCGCGGTCGTCGTCGGACTGGTGATGATGTTCCCGCTCTACTGGATGGTCACCCTCGCCTTCTCCCCGAACGCTGACGTCTTCAGCCGCGAGCTGCGCATCTGGCCGTCCTCGTGGACGCTCGACAACTTCAGGACGGTGTTCGGCAGCTTCCCCACGTCGACCTGGTTCGGGAACTCGGTGGTGATCACCGCGATCGTCACGGTCCTGACGGTCAGCGTGAACCTGCTCGCGGGCTATGCGTTCGCCAAGCTGGACTTCCGTGGGAAAGGTGCCATCTTCCTCCTGGTGCTGAGCACCATGATGATCCCCGTGCAGGTGCTGATGGTGGCGCAGTTCCGCCTCGTCACCGAACTCGGCATCTACGGCACCTTCTGGGCCGTCATCCTCCCATCGGCGGCTTCGGCCTTCGGGATCTTCCTCGCGCGGCAGTTCATCATCGCCATACCGGACGAACTCATCGAGGCCGCGAAGGTCGACGGCGCCGGTACGCTCCGGATCTTCCTGCAGATCGTCCTGCCGCTGTGCAGACCGCTCATCGCGGTCCTCGTGCTGCTGACGGTCATGTACCAGTGGAACGATTTCGCATGGCCGCTGATCGCGCTCAAGGACAGCCAGCTGTTCACGCTCCCCATCGGCCTGCTGTACCTGCGGGGCCAGTACGGCGCTGACTACGGCGCCATCATGGCTCTGGCGCTGGTCTCGATCACGCCGATCATCATCATGTTCCTGGCCTTCCAAAAGTACTTCGTGCAGGGCCTTGCCCGCAGCGGCATCCGGTGATGGATCAGCGGGAGGGCTTCACCACCTCCGGAAGCCACCTTCCGTGCTGAGGACCTGACCGACCATCCAGCGGCCCTCATCGCTGAGCAGCCAGGCGATGAGGCGCGCAGGATCGTCGGGTTCCCCGAACCGACCGGACGGGAAATGGTCGAGAACCTCTCGGAGTGTGTCAAGCGGGCGGTCGGCGGTGTCGTCGTCGAGGTAGCCCGTATTGACCGGTCCGGGGTTCACGGTGTTGAGCAGGATGCCCCGGTCCACGAGGTCGTCGGCCACGGACGCGGTCAGTCCGGCGAGCGCGGCCTTCGACGCAGCGTAGGCGATCTCGCCGGTCATCGGGCCGCTGACCTGGCCCGAGGTCATCCAGATGACGCGGCCACCCTCGCGCCCGTCGTGCTGTTCCGCGAAGTGCTTCGTGGCCAGGATGGTGGAGCGCGTGTTGACCTGCCAGTGCGCATCGAGCTCCAACGAGGAGATATCCGCGAGCCGCCCGTCTCCCCCGCTCCTCGCGTGGTTGCAGACGAGTCCGTCGAGGTGGCCCAGGGCGTCACGTGCCTGCATGATCAGCCGCTCCCCGCCGTCGTGCCGGCCGAGGTCGATCCCGCCGTCGGCGAGGGCCGCACCGTCCTGTAATCGAGCACGGATGCCGCCGGTGACGTCCTCGATACTGTCCGCGCCCCAGGGCTGCTCGGCGTCATGCAGAGCGTAGTGGTGCAGGTAGAGGCTGGCACCCATGCTTGCGAGGCGGGACGCTACTGCGTAGCCGATGCCCTTGCGGCGGCTCACCCCGGTGACGACGAACGTACGTCCGGACAGTGGCTTCGAGGAATCCATGGCCCCAGCCTAGGTGGCACCCGCCGCTAGGCTGGAAGCACCACCTGCCGTCCAGCAACCTATCGAGGAGACGCATGCCCACGCTGCCCGTCCGTTCCAGTCTCGTGGTGGCTGTCGTGACCCTCCTTGCGTTCTGTGTCACCGGCTGTTCGACCGGCCCGGTACTGGGCCTCCTGCAGCAGGAACAGTCCGACCAGGACATCCCGACCATCCGGACGGACCTCGACGGAGTGGACCTCGGCAGCACCCGGTTCCTCGCGCAGCGTGACGGCGTCGAGTACTTCGCGGCGACGCCGGAGCCGGGCAGCGGAAGCGACGCCGTCTGCCTGCTCGTCGAGGAGGGTATCGGCGTCGGGTTGGAGTGCGCACCGCTCGAGCGCGGAACGGCGGGGGCGACGATCCGCGACAGCAGGGTCACCGCGGTACTGCTGCCGGACGACATCGATCGGGATGCGCTGAGGGACGAGGGCTTCGAGCTGCTGCACCCGAATCTCGCAATCCGTCCTGCGGATGCCGGCTGAATCGACGCACCGGCAGGTGACGCGCCAGCACCCTGGCTGGACGGACACGTCGCAAGCCCGACGTGCGCGACGGACCGGTACTGGACACCGCCGTCCCGCACGCGCCTAGCATGGGAGGAAACCGGTCAGCCCGACGAAGGAGTGAAGCCATGGCAATTGCACAGGATGACGGCGGCGAGCTGATCGTCGGTGACGTCACGCAGACCGGCGGGCGGGCGCTCGCTGTCGGACTGTCCAGCTCCGAGGACAGTCAGGGACGGCCGCTGGTCAGCGTCGGCTGGGTCGAACAGGGTGAACGCCTCGAACTCACCGTCCGCGAGGCCGAGGCGCTGCGGGACGAGCTCACTCGCATCATCGAGGATGCGGATGCCGGAGCTCGGGGAACCGCCTAGGCCTGAACCTGCGACGTCCCGACGGTGACGCGGTGGTTCTGCTCGCACTGGAAGACCGCGATCGTTCCGGCGGGCACGGGCCCCTCGGCGGGCCACTGGTCCTCGCCCAGTTCCAGCAGGTCGGAGCCGCACGTGGGGCATCGGGTGTCCATCGGTGTCATCCTCTCCTCGCATCAGGTCCGCGGCCGCCGTCGATTGCAGCGTGCGGGTACCGCTGTCGCCCCAGTACACACCGGTTCGGTCCGACGGCGCCACGTGCCACCCGTTATACGGCGTGGTGGTGGACGGACGGTATGCGAAGCGCTAGGACCGACGCCCGGCGGTCGACCGGATCGCGGCGGCAGCCAGGCCGGCAGCGGCGGCGGCTACGACGACGGTCCCCCAGGGGAACGGCGGCCTGCCCCCGATGAACCGAGTGGAGGGATCCTCACCTGATCGCATGATGGGAAGCACTTCCACGCTGTGCGAGGCTCGTGCCAGCACCGAACTCGTCCCGTGCAGCAGGGGCGCCAACCGCTCCGGAGCACGCAGGACGGCATGGTCCACGACATCGCGTGCCCGGTCGAGCACCGACAGCGGCAGAGCGGCGACCACGTTGCCGGGCGGCCGCCGGGCCACGACGGGATGGGCACGTGTCGGGGCGATGCTCCGGACTGCTTCCCATAGCACGCCCAGCACCTGCAACTCCCTCCGCGAGACCCGAGCCTGAAGCCGCGGGAACAGCGCGTCCTCCTCGTCGCGGACGTCATCGTCGAGGACCTCCACGAGCCGCGCCAGGACGTCTGCCCGTTCCGGCGAGCCGTCCTCGAGTCCCTCGAGTGTCGTCACGAGCTCGTTGACCTCCTGGTGCTCGCGTTCCACCTCGAGGGTGAGTTCGCCGCCGTCGGGCAGTACCCGGCGCATGACGGGCCAGAGGACGGACTCCTCCGCGAAGGCGTGAGGAAACACCAGGCGGTAGACGTCGAGCAGCACGGACGCCTGTGCTTCCCCGGACGTCCCGCGCAGTTCCTCGAGCAGCCCGTTGAGCTTCACGTGGTCACGCTTCTGCCGCACGAGGACACTGAGCGGTCCGCCGAGCTGGTCGGTGGTCTGGTCTGCGACCGAGGTGTACAACGATTCTCCCTGGGCTGTGAGCGTCGGGTGGGGCCGTTCCCGCACCTTCTCCATCTGTACCCGTCGCCGGGTCACGAACACAGGGACACTTCGGCCTGTCGCCTCGCGGTACGCATACCTATAATCGCCGCCCGACCGCTTCTTCAATGCCACGCGATACGTACGACGCGACGGCAGGAGCGCGCTGTCGCCGCCTGGCCGCGCACAGCTGCCACCATCACCGGGCATGTCATGGGATGGAGCAGCGATGCTGGCGGGTTGACCCCGAGGCGCCGCTATTACCCCGCATACCGGTTCGTGGACGACCACGGGACGGTCTTTGCGGGCCAGTCGGAGATCCCCAGCGGCCAGGTACCGTTCCCGGACGCACCATCGAGGTGGCCTATAACCCGACGAGTCCCTCCCAGTCATTCCACCAGTCGTCCCAGACCCGCCAGACGCTCGGGTGCGCCATTCCCTTCCTGGGGGCAACCGCGCTGGCGTTCTATTTCTTCATCGGCCTCTTCCCGGAATGACCATGGACATCACGGGTGTCTTTTTGATCGTTCCCGTTCTCGCTGATTCTGCCCGGTCAGCCGTAACCGTCCCCGCCGCCCGCCAGCGGCTGTCGACCGGACTCCTCTGTGTGCTCTTCGGGTGGTGGGGCTGGCCCTGTTCCGGTCTTTCCTGCAGTAGGCACAACGAGCACTGCTGCGTGTTGACCGCCCGTTCCCATCCGTTCGGGCTGCGGCTCCGAAGAGGGTGTCGAAGGGGATGGACCCCCGGAAGAGAAGCATGCCTGCAGGAGGAGTTGGGTTGTGACCGTTGTGCTGACGAGGACCCGCCACGAGGAGTACGTCGAGGCGGCGGAAGAGGCCTTCGCGCACTGCCCGGAGGTCAGGAATCTGAGCCTGGTATCGGTGGAGGTCCGCTCCGGCCTGCTGACCGCGCACTTCGAAGGACGCCGGGGCGACTTCCGGGGCCCGTTCGGGATCGCGGTCCGCCTGCCCCAGGACGCATTCGAGCGGCAGCCGTCGGAGCGCGTTGCACGGGACTCTGTCCGGGAATGGGTGCACCGGAACCTCGTCACACGGGCGTCCGAGGCGTACCAGGCGAGCATCGGCCACCAGCGGGGGTACACGCCTGACGGCGTCTGGTGGCTGGTGAGGGAACGGACTGTGCCACGAGGAGCACGCTCGGCAAACGCGGCCTCACTGAACTGAACGGGGACTTCGATGGGTGATCTGGAGTGACAGCGGAATCGATGCTGGTCGCAGGAGGCAGAGGCCGGCTGACCAGACTCGACGACGGGATGATCCGTCTGACCTGGCAGCCGGGCACGATCGTGGAGGTTGAGGATGCACAGGACGTGCTGGAGAGCAGCTTCCTGTTCGTCGACAGCGTGCCCTATGCGATCCTGATCGACCTGGGCGGAATCTTCAGCATCAGCGCCGCCGCGAGTTATGCATTCGCGGACGATCATCGTGTCCTTGCCGCAGCAATGCTGGGTGACACCCCCGTGGACCGTGTGCTGGCGGCGCAGAGCTCCCGCGCCATCCACTCGACCAGGCTCTTCTCGTCCGAGCCGGACGCCGTCGCCTGGCTCGCGGGTTACCTCCTCGGGGAGTAGCCGTCGGGGCCGGCCTGGCCGGAGCGACCACGCATGGCGGGCGGCTCAGCACTGCCACGATGCCAGTGGCGCGGAGCAGGTCCTCGACCCAGCTGGCAGCGGCAGGGCACAACCCGCGGTGACAGGACCGCCGCCGACACGCCGGCGGTCCCCGGGCAGCTCACAGGCGGACGGCGTCCTGCCGGCCCGAGGCGATCAGCGCCTGAGTACTCGGCGAGCCAAGACGTTGCCCAGTAGCTGGACGGCCTGGACGAGCAGGACGATCACGATGACCGCGGCCCAGGTCACCACCGGGTTGAACTGCCGGTAGCCGTACTGGATGGCGAAGTTGCCCAGTCCACCGCCACCGACGCTTCCGGCCACTGCTGACATGTCGACGAGGGCCACGAAGATGAAAGTGTAGCCCAGGATCAGGGGTCCCAGGGCCTCCGGGATGAGGATGGTCAGGATGATCCGCAGGCGTCCGGCCCCGACGGACCGCGCCGCTTCGATGACGCCGGGCTGGACGGTCAGCAGGTTCTGCTCGACGATCCGGCTGATGCCGAAGGTGGCCGCGAGTGACAGCGTGAAGATGATCGCGCTGTTGCCGATTCCGGTTCCCGTGACCGCCCGGGCGAGGGGTTGGGCGGCCGCCAGGAAGATGATGAACGGGATCGGCCGGAAGATGTTGACGATGACGTTCAAGGTACGGAACACCGCGCGGTTGCCCAGGATGCTGCCGGACCTGGTGGTGTAGAGGCCGATACCCAGGAGGAGCCCACCCAGACCTCCGAAGAGGAGGCTCAGCCCGACGATGTAGAGCGTCTCGTAGGTGGCTTCCCAGAGTTGCGGGGTCAGGGGAATGAGGTCTTCCATCAGGCAAGCTCCTTCACGGCGATCCGGCCGGCCATGGTCTGCAGTGTCGAGGTGATGACGGCGTCCTGTCCGGTCAGGGCAAGGGTCAGGTGACCGAAGGCACGTCCGCGGATGTCGTTGATCCCGCCGTAGACGAGTTCGAACTCCACGCCCGCGGCGGCCAGCTCGAGGAAGACAGATGCCTGCGAGGAGTCGCCGTCACGGAAGGAGAAGGTGACGATGCGCCCGGTATGCCGCTCGCGGAGGACGGACAGTTCGTCGGGCGACGGGATTCCGCGCACCACCGTGGAGACGAACCGTCGGGACGACGCCTCGCGGGGATTGGAGAAGACGTCGAACACCTCTCCCTGCTCCACGATGCGTCCTCCGTCCATGACCGCCACCTTGGTGGCGAGGGTCTGGATGACATCCATCTCGTGGGTGATGACCACGATGGTGATCCCCAGCTCCTCATTGACCCGGCGCAGGAGCCGGAGCACTTCGTGCGTGGTCTCAGGATCAAGGGCCGACGTCGCCTCGTCGGCGAGGAGGATCTTGGGCGAGGTCGCCAGGGCGCGAGCGATGCCGACGCGCTGCTTCTGCCCGCCGGAGAGCTGCTCGGGATAATTCGAGGCCTTGTCCGCGAGCCCCACGAAGTCCAGCAGCTCGGTGACGCGGGCCTGGATCTCATCCCGCGTCCTGCCCGCGACGCGGAGGGGATACGCCACGTTGTTCCAGACAGTCTTAGCGTTGAAGAGGTTGAACTGCTGGAAGATCATGCCGATGTCCAGGCGCAGTGTCCGCAACTGGCGGTCAGGAACCTTCGTGACCTGGTGTCCGTCGACGACGATCTCGCCGCTCGTGGCCTTCTCGAGGGCATTGATCAATCGGACCAGCGTGCTCTTGCCTGCTCCGGAGTACCCGATGATCCCGAAGATCTCCCCTGCCTCGATGTCCAGGCTGACGTTGTCGATGGCATGGACAAGGGGATCGCCGCGGCGTCCCGGGGGAAAGCTCTTGGTGACGTTCCGCAGTGAGATGAGTGGCATGGTCTTCCTAGCTGGAGTAGTAGTGTGGCCGGCCAGGATCACCGGCCGGCCACACCGAGGGGAAACGAATCGTCAGCCTTGGGCCTTCGTGTCTTCCTCGACGGTGTCCAGACTCGTTTTCAGCTCCTCCACGGGGACCTTCAGGAACTCGGCGGTACCGCCCGAGGTCTCCTGCACCGCATCGAGGACTTCCTGGGTGTCCTGGTAGATGCTCACGAGCTTCTGGTAGGTCTCGTTGTTCTCCTCGCCTGCACGGGAGGCGAAGACGTTCACATAGGCAGCCGCAGCAGGATCCGCGGGATCGTCCTTCGCGATGGCGTCGTCGAAGCTGAGCCCGGCGTCCTGGACGAAGTCGTTGTTGATGATCGCCGCCGCGACGTCGGGAAGGGAGGTCGGGGTGAGCGACGCGTCCAGCGTGGTGACGGTGACCTTCGAGGCCTCTTCGTCGATGTCGTCGATCGTGGAGAACGCGCTGCCGCCGTCCTTGAGCACAACCAGTCCTGCGGACTGGAGAACGAGGAGGCCACGCGCAAGATTGCTCTCGTCATTGGGAACAGCAACCGTCGAACCCTCCGGAATCTCCTCCACCGAACCGTGCTTCGTGGAGTACAGCCCCAGCGGGTAGATCGCCGTCGATCCGACGGGGGTCAGTTCTTCGCCGCTGGAGACGTTGTAGCGCGCCAGGTAGACGAGGTGCTGGAACTGGTTGAGATCGAGGTCGCCCTCCGTCAACGCGGGGTTCGGCTGCGTGTACTCGGCGAAGTCGACCACTTCGAGGTCGATGCCCTCCTCGGCAGCGGCATCGGTGAGGATGGCCCATTCCGGGTCACTGGCCCCGACGACGCCGAGGCGCACTTTCTCGTCCCCTCCTTCGGAACTGGCTGCCGAGGAACCGCACGCGACGGTCACTGCAAGGAACGGGACGACGGCGATAGCCAAAAGCCTGCGGGAGTGAATCATTGGTCTTCTTTCTCGAACATCGGGAACGGAACGAGCAAGCCGTTGGTGCCGCCGCCGGAAGGCGTTGTGCACCTCGGAGGAACTACCCGACCGCGGCACGCTGGCTTGCTTCCATGTAGTGCGGGCGCAAACCATCACCGCTTGAGCAGCTCCGGAAACGCCGTACTTGCCAACCGGAAAATATCTCGGCGGCCGAATCTTCACCTGGAGCACCCCACTACGGGAGAGGGTTGCTGTCCAACCGGCCAGGGCCTGTGGCTGGAACTCTTGATTCTTCATCCGACGCTAATTCACGGCTCGGGACCGGTCAAAATGAACCGGCTCGCTACGTCACAAACGACGTGCACGTCCCTCGTGCTGGTGCCCACACGAGGGAACTGATATACCCGGGCGCCTCCGGCGTCGAACGGGACAGCCGGGAAGGCCGGCCGCGGTGTCCTATCGTCCGTCCAGCCGCCCGGCCAGCCGTTCCACGCCGGGGCCGGTCAGCCGCGCGAGCCCGACCGGACGGCCGGCCGCGACGAGGAGCAGGTCCTTCACGCTCCCTTCCACCCGGAGCCCCTCACCCGATGACCACTCCGCATCGGTCGCGACCAGCTCGAGTCCCAGAAGCCGCTCGGGAGCGCCCAGCATCCGGTTCCCCACGACGTAGGTCAGCACAGGAACGGCGACGTCGAGGCGCACGCGGTAGGCGCGGCCGAGCGCCTGGGCGATGTCCTGTCCGTGCACGAGCAGGTCGGTCAACGGGTCCATGGGAGCGCTGCCCGGGATGCGCCGGGAGGACTCCGCGCTCTCGCGCAACTGTTGGACGAGCTCGGCCGCGGTGAACCTCGCCGCACGGATGCGCGCGGTATCCGCGATCATCCGGTGGAAATTGCCGCGAGCTCTGATGGCCGCCACGACGAGGAATCCCACCGACGCCCTGGTCGGGATCGTCAGGTGGGCCACCACCTCCCGCACGGTCCAAGCAGAACACAGGGACGGTGCGGTCCACTCGGCGTCGTCGAGTGTCTCCAGGAAGCCGCACAGGTGCTGCCGTTCGGCTCTCACCGCCACCGCTATCTCATCTGGTTGCATGGTAGGGGCTCCCTGGTTGGCCGTACGGTGACAGGAGCAGTGTTCCATCCGGGGTGCGGGAGCACCAGAGCACTGCACGGTAGTCATCGGGAGGATGCAGCAGACATGGATTTCTTGGAGGAGGTGGCGAGGCTCTACGCCCTGCCGCTGGACCAGTTCACCGCTGCTCGGAACACCGCTGCGAAGCAGGCTACGCAGCACGGCGACAAGACGCTCGCCGGGACGCTGCGCAAGCTGCCGAAGCCGGCGTCGGCGGCCTGGCTCGTCAACGTACTCGTCAATCGCCGCCGGGATGAGGTGGAGCAGGTGCTGGAGCTCGGCGCGTCGCTCAAGGCGGCGCAGGTCAGCCTGGACCGAGCCCAGCTGAACGCGCTCGGCCAGCAACGCCAGCGCCTCCTCGCCGCCGTCGCGCGGCAATCCCTCGATGCGGCCGCCGAGGTGGGACACGACGTCGGGGCCGCCGCCCTCCCCGGTGTCGAGCAGACCCTGCGAGCCGCCCTCGCCGATCCCGCCGCCGCAGCAGCGGTGCTCACGGGCCGCCTCGTGCGGACGCTGGAGGCTACCGGTTGGGACCCGGTGGACCTCGAGGGGGCGGTGGCGGGACCCTTCGACCCGCCGTCCACCGCAGCCGACGCCGACGACGAGGGCCGGGATCCGCAGGCCAATGCAGGGACGCCGACCGGCGCCACGGATGGATCACGCAAGGCGCAGCAGCTGTCGCTTGCGCACCGGCGCCGTCAGGCCCAGGCCCGGCTCGACGCAGCCCGTGAAGCATCAGCCGAGGTGGAGGCAGAGGCATCCGGCATCCGCCGGCGGCTCGAGCGGCTCTCCGTTCGCCGTGATGGACTGACGGCAACCATCGAGGACCTGAACGAACGATTGGAGATCCTGAAGCGTGAACTCGCCGACGTCGACGGCCAGGCGGCAGGGCTCGACGAACAGGCGGCCGAGGCCGGTCGCTCCCTGAAGGAGGCGAGGGACGAGGAAGAAGCAGCAGAGGCTCTCCTCGAGGAACTGGGGTGACCATTCGGCACTGCGGGAGAAATCAGGCGTTGCCGGCCCGGCGTAGAGTGGAACGACATCAGCGGTATTCGTCGGGCCGGGAAGAAACCATGACCGAGCAAGAAGTTCTGAGCGATATCAACGACGAGCTGTTCGCCCTCTTGACCGAGACCGCGGGTATCCAGCAGTTCCTCGACGAACTAGCCCTCATCGCAGCACGCAGACTGTCGACGACGGGCGACGTGTCCTGTGCCATCACCCTGGTACGGCGAAGAAGGGCAGGCACACTGGCCGCGAGTGACGACGTCGGCCGGCACGCGGACGAGTTCCAGAACCGGTTCAGCGAGGGGCCCTGCCTCGAGGCGGCCGAGACGCAGCGCCCGGTCTACTGCGCAGACACCTCCACCGACACGCGCTGGCCTGCCTACCTGGGCAAGCTCGACAGCTCCCGCGTCCGGTCCATCCTCGGCGTGTCCTTCCCCCTCGACGACAGTGGGCGGGCTGCCCTGAACCTGTACTGCCCGCGTCCGGACGGCTTCCCCCCTGCCAGTGTCCAGGCTGCCGAAGCCCTCGCCGAAGCCGCGTCCTCATCCCTCAGGTTCGCCCTGCGCGCTGCCACGACCGGCGAAGAGCAGCACCACCTCGAGGCCGCACTGGCTTCGCGGCGGACCATCAACACCGCCGCCGGGATCATCATGTTCCAGAACAAGTGCTCGCAGGACGAAGCGTTCGCCATCCTGCAGCGTGCCTCCAGCAGCAGGAACATGAAGCTGCGGCTGGTCGCGGAGCGCGTCATCCGGTCCGCCAGCGAGCGGTCCTAGGCGCCGGGCCAACGGGCGGGTACGCGAAGTCGATCGCGCGAGCCACGACATCGACGGTCCTGCGCGCAGCCGCCTCGATGCAGGGTCCGTCGTCGAATCCGGGCCGGACACCAGCGGATCGGCCGGCGGGTCACGCAGGTACCGGCGATCGTGAGCCGCCGGCGGATTTGCCCCCGGCGCACAGCAGTGACTATCTTGAACGACGTCTAGAAGTGGGCGCCGTGCATCGCCGGCCTGCCCGGCTTCAGGACTTCTCGAGGCCTATTGTGGAATCCGAGCCCACCCTCAACGAACTCGCCGTCGTCTTCGGCCGTGTTCGGGGGCATCTCCTCACCGAAGAAACAGTGCAGCACGCCGTTGACCTTCTGGCCGAAGCTGCCCGGGATCTGATCCCCGGCGCCACCGGCGCTGGTGTTTCCCTCATCCACCATGGTCGGAGGACCAGCACCGGCGCAACGGACAACCTGGTCAAGCGGGCCGACGAGCTGCAGTACGAACTGTCCGAGGGACCCTGCCTCAGCGCCTGGTCTACCGGGCAGCCCGCACGGTCGGACGACACGACCTCCCCCGGGCAGGCCTGGGCACGCTGGGCCTCGGCCGCGGCAGCGATGTCGGTCCGGTCCTGCCAGAGCGTGCCGCTCATCCAGGGACGCACGACGATCGGGGCGATGAAGGTCTACTCGACCGAGGCGGGAGCCTTCGACGACACGACGGAGCGAGCCCTCACCCGCTTCGCCGTACCGGCAGCCACCCTGCTGAGTCACGTCCAGACCAGGGAGACGCCCCAGCAGATCCGCTCCGAACTCTCGGCGGCCCTGCAGATGCGGGACCGTGTCGGCATGGCCAAGGGGATACTCATGGCGCAGCTCGGCCTGGATGACCGGGCGGCCTTCCGAGAACTGGTCGCGCGAGCCGAGCGCGACCGGCGGTCCGTGGCCGAGATCGCGGCGGAGCTGACGAGTGGCCCTGCTTCCCGTGGGGCTGATTCCCGGTAGTACTGCGGCTGCACTCCATCGACCACGACCGACCGCGACCGCGACTGACAGCTTCCCCGCCCGCGGTGCGGGGAGGCCGGGAATTCAGTGCCGGCCGTCGGTCCTCCGCCACCCTCGGATGGATCAGTAGCCGCAGTCGGTCCGGTAGTCCGAGATGGCCGTGCTGACCGTCGGCGCGGGGCAGAGGAACTGCGAGTACCGCAGGTCGTCATCCACGAACCGCTTCAGCCAGGGAATGCTGGAGGACGCGATCGTGGTGTTGCTGGTGTTCGGGGCGTAGTGCGAGGCCCCCCGCAACTCGAGGTACGCCTTTTGCGGCAGGCTGGTCAGCCCGTTGTAGAAGGGGATGGAGTGGCGGCTGACAGGGGCGACGTCGTCGTTCTGCGCTCCGATGATCAGGCTGGGCGTCGTGATCTCGGGCCAGCTCTTGTCGAGGTTGTAGGGGGTCATGCCGATCGTGGCCCGGAGCGCGGGGTTGTCCTTCGCCGCCTCCAGGGTGCCGCCTCCGCCCATCGAGTGTCCCATCACGGCAAGCCGCGAGGGATCGATACGGTCGCGGACGGCGCTGGACCGGGTCAGGTAGGTAAGTGCGGCGTTGAGCTGGTCACCGCGCTCCGCGGGCTGGTCGTAGCGGGACAGCGTGTCGATGGTGATGACCACGAATCCCTGGGACGCCAGGCGAGGCCCGAGCCAGGAGATGCTCGACTGCGCGGCCGTATAGCCCGGGGAGATCGCCACGGCACCGAAGGTACCCGACGTCGTCGATGTCGGGTAGTAGATGGTCCCGCCACCGAAGGAACCGGCGGCGAAGCGCGATACCGTCGTCGTCGCGGTCGCGAAGCTACCGCGTGGCGCCTCGATGCTCGCCCTGCTGGGAGCGGGCCCGCGCTCGTACGGGTTGGCCGTGATGACGGCGGCGGAGCCGTCACCGGTCGACACCGCGGGAAGGGTTGCCGCGGAGCCGCTGAGCGCGGTACCGAGGAGGAGTGACGCTACGGCGGCGGTCGTGGCTGCGGTGCGGGTGAAGCGGATCGATCTCAAGGAAGAGCTCCTCCGGGAGGTGGCGAACAGGCGTCGCGACGGGATGGTGGGACAGGTCTCGGGTGGCCGTGGGAGTACTCGCGCCCTCGGCGATGCAGTGCCGGGGAGGCCGATTCGCGCACCACGCTAGGTTCCTGGCCCCCGCTGCGACAACAAATTCCGTGGACTCTGGCCTTTCCTCCACCCTCGTGAGACGGTGACAGGTTGGCTCGGTAAGCCCGTCCGTCAGCGCAGCCCTGCCGCCGGCCCGACGAGCTGGACGATGTTCCCCAGGAGCGCAGCGTTGAAGTCGACGCCGAGCTGGTTCGGGATGGTCACGAGCAATGTGTCGGCAGCCTGGACGGCGGCATCGGCAGCGAGCTGTTCCGCGATGACGTCCGGCGCCCCGATGTAGCTGCGACCGAAGCGGGACCGCGCGCCGTCGAGGATGCCCACCTGGTCCGTCGATTCCTGCTGCGCGCGGAGACCGAAGTAGTACTCATCCCTCTCGCTGACGATGGGCAGGATGCTGCGGCTGACCGAGACTCTCGGCGCCCAGCCGTGGCCTGCGTCCGCCCACGCCTTCCGGAAGATCTCGATCTGCTCGGCCTGCAACTCGTCGAACGGCACACCGGTGTCTTCCGTCAGGAGCGTCGAACTCATCAGGTTCATCCCCTGCTCTCCCGCCCATTGCGCTGTCGCACGGGTGCCGGATCCCCACCAGATGCGCTCGGACAGTCCGGGCGAGAGCGGATCGATCGGCAGCTTGCCTGTGCTGCCGGTCATGCGCGGATTGGCGTCGGCGACGCCGTGCCCTGCAATCGCCCGTCGGAACAGGGCGGCCTTGTCCCGCGCGAGGTCGGCGTCCGTGGTGCCTTCCTCCGGGACGTAGCCGAACGAACGCGAGCCGTCGATGGCGGTCTCGGGCGATCCCCTGCTGATCCCGAGCTGCAGGCGGCGGTTGCTGATGAGGTCGGTGACGGCCGCTTCCTCGGCCATGTAGAGCGGGTTCTCGTAGCGCATGTCGATCACGCCGGTTCCCAATTCGATGGTCTTCGTCCGGGCGGCCATGGCGGCCAGCAGCGGAAACGGCGCCGAGTACTGCGGCGCGAAGTGGTGCACGCGCATGTAGGCGCCGTCGACGCCGAGCTCTTCCGCTGCGACGGCGAGTTCGACGGCCTGGACCAGTGCCTCGCGTGCGGTGGGCACGCGCGAGCCCCGCACGTCCTGGTAGTGCCCGAATGACAGGAAACCGATCTTCTTCATGCCCGGTGAAGCGCTGGCGGAGCGCGCCGCATTCCCGGGGTCCCGGCGTCGTCCCCCGATCAGTCCGGCGCGTCCGGCCTGAGGGTCGCCGGCGCCAGCCCACGTACCAGCACGACGGCGGTCAGTGCACCCGCTGCCATGATCGACGCGAGGACGACGATCTGGAAGCGACCCGCCTCCAGGGGTGAGATGCCGCCGAAGATGGCGCCGACGAATGCGCCCGGCAGCGTGACCAGACCGGTGGTCTTCGTCTGGTCGGTCGAGGGGATCAGGGCCGAATAGACGGCAGCGCGTGCGAGGTCGAGCGTGGCCTGCCGGGGGGTGGCACCGAGCGCCAGCCAGCCCTCCACCTCGTCCCATCGCTCGGACGTCGATTCGCGCAGGCGGCGCCCGGCCAGGGTCGCGATGGACATGGTGTTGCCGATGACGATTCCACCGAGCGCCAGCAGATACCGGGGCTGGGCCTCGATCGCGCCCGTGGCGAAGACGATCACGAGTGTCACGACGACGCCCAGCGCCATGCCCAGTGCCATGAGGGCGAAGTGCTCACGGCTGAACCCGATGCGCCGGGTCGCCGTCATCGCGGCGACGGTGAACATCACCAGGAGCGCACAGGCCACCCACATCGGACTCGTGATGACCCCGCCCAGGACGAGGCTGATGAGTCCGAGCTGCACTGCCCCACGGATGACGGCGAGCGCCGGGGCGAACCGGTGGGGCGACCTCGACCAGGTGAGGACCCCGACGGTGATCACCATGAGCAGGACGACGGCGCCCGCAGTCGGTGCGAGCACGGCGAGCGTTCCTCCGACGGACGTCACGAGGCCGCTCCGACCGTCGTCCGCGCCGCCTGCCGGGTTGCCGTGAAGCAGCTGGTCACGTCATACGCCATTCCAGGACGCGACCGGCTCAGCGGGCTGCACCGGGGCACCGCCGGCGGAGGACCGCGTTCAGCGTGGCGGCGATGCCCAGCAGCAGCCCCGCGCCGAGTGCGGACCCGGCAGCGACGAGCACCGCGCCGATGACCCAGAGCCCCGAGGAATCAGCAGCCGCCGCCGTGATGATCCAGGCCAATGTGAAGAAGGCCGGGAGCACGAGGAACGCCGCTGCGAAGCGCAGGAGCCGGTAGGCCAGCGCCGCCACCACGACACCGCAGAGAAGAGCTCCGGCTCCCTGCCACACCTCGTAGGGTCCGGTCGTCCTGCCGGTGGCCGCGTCGTACTGGTACTCGGTATCCCACCCGAACCAGCCGAACCAGAGACCGGCCGCCAGGACTGCCACGACGGCGACGGCGCCCCACTGCTGGCCGGGCGGTCGGTTCGGGTTCCGGGTAAGGCGCATGCTCCCACTGTAGGGCGCGGCCGGACTGCGGGAAGCCGGCGTCCGGCTCGGCACGAGGATCAGCGGCGGGTGTTCATCTCGAGCTCGACCTCGTCGGCCAGTCGACGGAGGCGCTCCTGTTCCCGTCCGTGGAGCTCACGCGGCATCGTATCGAGGATGCACATGCTCCCCACGAACCAGCCGCCCGGTCCGCGCAGGGGCACCCCGGCGTAGAAGCGCACGAAGGGCTCGCCGACCACGAGGGGATTGTCCCGGAACCGTTCGTCCGCCCGGAGATCGGGTACCACGAGCAGGTCCTCACCCACGATGGTGACATTGCAGAACGCCTCGTCCCTCCGGAGGTTGCGCGGGAAGGAACCGACGAAGGACTTGAGGTACTGCCGATCCGCGTCGAGGAGGGAGATGATCGCCGTACTCACCTTGAACTGGGCGCAGGCTTTGCGCGTGAGCCGGTCGAACCGCTCGTCGTCGCCCGAGTCGAGGAGACCGGACCGCTCGAGCGATCGAAGCCGCTGCCGCTCGAACTCGCGGGATGCAGGCAGGGACTTCGGGAGGACCGGTCGGGCTGGTTCCCCGGAGGAGGAGAGAAAGGGCAAGAAGGAGTTCCGCTCGGTTCGGTGTGGTCGTGATTCCGTGCTCAAGGCAACCGGATACCTCAATACTCCACCCTCAACCTCAATCCGAGCGTCACTAGGGGTTCGCGGGACGCAAGGTTTGGAGAACTTTTGCCGTGGGGACGGTCAGGACATGAGGTACGACGACGACGGCGGACCACCCCTTCCGGAGCTGTCCGCCGTCGTAGGCCTTCCCGCTGTATCAGGGCAGTTTTACCGCCAGGACATTGCAGCGCGCCGAGAGCAGGATCGTCTGGGCCGTCGAGCCCATGATCAGCTTGCCCACCGGCGTGCGGTGCCGCAGGCCGATCACGATCAACTCCGCATCCAGTTCCTCCGCCGTGTCCACGACCTCCTCCGCCGCAGTGGCTTCGGAGATGCTGTGCCGCACGGAGTACGGCACGCCGGTGGCATCGAGCATGACCTCCAGCTTCGAGACGTCCTCCGAGTCGGCGTAGGCCGGATTGACGAGCCGGTCCGCGCGCGTGGTGTTGATGACCACGAGGGCTGCGTTCCGCCGTCGTGCCTCCGCGACCGCCTCGATGACGGCCGCATCCCCCAGGGCGTTGGGCACGTAGCCCACCACGATGGTGCTCATCGGTCGTTGTCCTCTCGGTCGGGGGTCGCGCTGGTGGACCTGCTGGTGGATGTGCCGGTCGCCGCCGGTGCGACGACCGCTTCAGGCCCGGCCGCCGACCCGCGGACGACGTCGGGGGCGTCGGCGTTCGCGGCCACCATGGCCTCGAACTGGCGCTGGCGGCGCTTGAGCAGGAAGGACAGCGCGAAGATCACGATGAGGACGACGTAGATCGTCGCCGCGACGGGCGACTGCACGAGGGCGACGGGATCGCCCTGCGAGATCGCCAGCGACCTGCGGAGCTGGCTCTCGAAGATCGGGCCCAGGATCAGGCCCACCACCATCGGCGCGATCGGGTAGCCGAAGCGCCGCATGAAGAACCCGAGGATGCCGACGATCAACAGGATGATCACGTCGATCGGGGTGAAGTTCACCGAGAAGGCGCCCAGCACGGCGAACACCAGGATGCCCGAGTAGAGATACGGGCGCGGGATCTGCAGGATCTTGACCCAGATGCCCACGAGCGGAAGGTTCAGGACGAGCAGCATCAGGTTGCCCACGTAGAGGCTCGCGATGAGCGCCCAGACGAGCGCACTGTTCGACTCGAAGAGCTGGGGCCCCACCGGGATCTGGTAACGCTGGAAGGCCACGAGCATCATGGCGGCGGTGGCCGTCGTCGGGATCCCGAGCGTCAGGAGTGGCACGAGGACACCGGCGGCAGCCGCGTTGTTCGCGGCCTCCGGACCGGCGACGCCCTCGATCGCTCCCTTGCCGAACTGCTTTTTGTTCTCGCCCTTGGCGAGCTTGCGCTCCGAGGCGTAGGAGAGGAACGTTGCGACGTCGGCGCCGCCGGCAGGAATGGTACCGACCGGGAAACCGATCAGCGTGCCGCGGAGCCAGGGCTTCCAGGACCGGCGGAGATCGTCCCTGCGGAGCCAGCTGGTCCAGCCGCCCGTCACCGGGATGACCTTGATCGGCCCGTGCCGGAGGCGCGACGCCACGTAGAGGGCCTCGCCGACGGCGAAGAGTGCGACCGCCACGAGGACGACGTCGATCCCGTCCGCGAGGAACGGGCTGCCGAAGGTGTAGCGCTGCTGGGCGGTGAGCGAATCGAAGCCGACGAGTGCGATGAACAGGCCGAGGCCGAGGGACGCGAGGCCGCGCAGCACGGACGAGCCGAGCAGCGCACCGACCGTCAGGAAGGCCACGACCATCAGCGCCACGTACTCGACCGGGCCGATCTGCACCGCGAAGGCCGCCACGAACGGAGCCACGAAACTCAGCAGGACCGTGGCGATGGTGCCTGCCACGAAGGAGCCGACAGCCGCCGTCGCGAGCGCCGCCGCTCCCCTGCCGGCCTTGGCCATCTTGTTGCCCTCGAGCGCCGTGACGATCGAGGACGATTCTCCGGGTGTGTTCAGCAGGATCGACGTCGTCGACCCGCCGTACATGCCGCCGTAGTAGATACCCGCGAAGACGATGATCGCCGCCGTCGGTTCGAGGCTGTAGGTGATCGGCATGAGCAGGGCGACCGTCATGGCCGGGCCGATGCCCGGCAGCACGCCGACTGCAGTGCCGACGAGCACGCCGCCGAGCGCGAAGAGGAGATAGATGGGCTGCATCGCCGTGGCGAAGCCCTCCATCAGCATGAAGAAGTTATCCACCGAAGACACCGATCCCTTCGAGGAAACCAGGGGGCAGGGAGACGCCGAGCAGCCCGCCGAAGACGAACTGCAGCACGAGGGCGAGGACGATGGCCGTCACGAGGTTGCGCCACCAGGGGCGGGCCCCGAGGGACCATGCTGCTCCGAAGAAGAGGATCGCCGCCGCGACGGGCCAGCCGAGCGGGACGATCAGGAACGCGTGCAGCAACACGAACCCGGCGAGCTTCCCGACGGTCAGCCAGTCGGTCTTCGCGTCGGGGTCGACGTCCTCCCCCTCGTCCGCCGCACCCCGGTGGCCGCGCAGCACCTGGAACACCAGGCCCGCTCCGACGACGACGAGCAGTGCCGAGACGGCGAAGGGGAAGGCACGCGGGCCGATGTCACTGGCCGACGGCGGCGTCTGGATACCGGCGCCCGCCACGAAACCGACGACGCCGATGCTGACGATGATGAGCGCGAAGACCAGCTCACCGATCGGCTTGCCGGGAGCGGCGGACGTGCCGCTCCCGGGGGCGTTCTGGACGGAGGTACTCATGGCCTAGAGCAGTCCGATGTCGGTGAGGGTGGTCTTGACGCTGGCGATGTCCTCGTCGAGGAAGGTCTGGAACTCCTCGCCCGCCAGGAAGGCATCCGACCAGTTGTTCTTCTCGAGGGTGGCCTTCCAGGTGTCGGTCTCGTGCAGGTCGGTGACGAGCTGGGTCAGCTTTTCCGCCTGCGCCTCGTCGATGGACCCGGGCGCGACGACGCCGCGCCAGTTGGTGAGCACCAGGTCGATACCTTCCTCGGTGAGGGTCGGGGTGTCGGGCAGCTGGGGCGCGGCCTCCTCGCCCGAGACCGCGAGGGCGCGCAGCTTTCCGGCCTCGACCTGCTCCGCGTACTCGCCGACACCGGAGATGCCCGCGTTGACCTTGTTGCCGAGCAGTGCCGCGAGGGACTCGCCGCCGCCCGAGTACGGGATGTAGTTCAGGTTGTCGGGCGAGATGCCGGCTTCCTTGAGTACGCTGCCCGCGAGGATGTGGTCGGCGCCGCCGGCCGAACCGCCCGTGATCGAGACGCCCTGGCCCTTGGCCTCGATGTCGTCGAGGAGGTCCTGCATCGTCTGGTAGGGCGAGTCCGCGGGGACGACGATCACGAGGGGCTCCTCGGTGAGGCGGGCGATCGGCGTCGTGTCCTCGATGCGGTTGGCTGCGTTGTTCGTCTCGACCGCACCGACCATGACGTAGCCCATCACCATCAGGGTGTCGGGATCGGTCTCCGTGGCGAGTTGTGCAAGGCCGTTGGTGCCACCGGCACCACCGACGTTGACCACGGAGGCGTTGCCTACCAGCTCGTTCTCCTTGAGGTCCGTCTCCATGGCGCGGCCCGTCTGGTCCCAGCCGCCACCGGGATCAGCGGGTACCACGATGTTGAGCTTCTCGATGGTGCCTTCGGCGTCCGAGGCGGTGGTGCTCTGCGTCATCGAGCTGCAGGCCGAGAGGGCGAGCGCGGAGACGAGTGCGAGGGTTGTGAGGGTCGAACGGCGCGCCGTTGTGCGATCGATCGTCATGATGTTCTCTTCCTTGAGATGTGCTGCGAGATGTGATGCGGGTCACCACTGCTGATTCCACGGTAGGGAAGCTGTCGTCGGGCCGTACAGCATGCGGTCGTAGTGCTCGTATTGGTCTTTGTGGTCACGGGAGCACCGGCAATCGGCCGATTGTGACCCGTTTCGGCGTGTCACACTAAGAGGATGGTCAGGACGATGTCGCTTCGATCGCAGTTGTTCCTCCTGCAGCTCGCCATCGTGCTCGTCATCGTCGCCGTCGCCGGTTCCACCGCCGTCGCGATGCAGCGATTGCAGATCCGCGAGCAGTACGAGGACCGCATGGTCGGCGTGGCCCAATCGGTCGCGCAGCTGCCCTCCGTGATCGAGGCCTTCGACGAGGAGGACCCGAGCGCGACGATCCAGCCCATCGCGGATCTCATCCGCCAGTCGACCGGCGTGACCTACGTCGTCGTCACGGACGAGCAGGGCATCCGGTACTCCCACCCGAATACGGAGCTCATCGGCGAGGTCGTCTCCACCGATCCGTCGGTACCCCTCTCAGGAGAGACCTTCGTCGGCACCCAGACCGGCACCCTCGGTGAGTCCTGGCGCGTGAAGGTGCCGATCTACGGCGGTGACGGCCGCATCATCGGTACCGCGTCGGTCGGCACCCTGGAATCCGAGCTCGACGCCGATCTCTACGAGGATCTCCCCCGGCTGCTGGCCTGGCTGATCGTCGCGGCACTCGTCGGTTCGGCGGGAGCCATCTGGATCTCGCGCCTCGTGTGGCGCCGCATCTACCGCCTCGAGCCCGAGCAGATAGCCTCCCTCCTCGAGACGCGCGACGCCATGATCCACGGCATCAGCGAGGGCATGGTCGCCGTCGATGAGCACCACCGGATCGCACTGCTCAACGATGAGGCTAAGCGGCTGCTGGACCTCGACGACGACGCCACAGGCCGGCCGGCCGACAAAGTCATGGAACCCGCCCTCGCGCAGCTCCTCACCGATCCCGCGGACACCGACGAGACGGTCCTGTCCGGCGAGCGGGTGCTGCTTGCCCGCATCTCCGATGCACAGGTCGACGGAAAGCGCGTGGGACGCGTCATGATCCTCCGCGACCGCACCGAACTGTACCAGTTGCTCACCGACCTCGACGGCGAGCGCGATGCGACGCAGGCTCTGCGGGCCCAGGCGCACGAATTCGCCAACCGCATGCACACCATCTCGGGACTGCTCGAACTGGGACGGACCGAGCAGGCCGTCGACTTCATCTCCCGTTCGGGGCACGGCGGCTCGCTGGTGTCCGGAACGATCGCCCCCGGCATCCAGGACCCCGACGCCGCGAGCCTGCTCATGACCAAGAGCACCATCGCCGCCGAGAAGGGCATCACCCTGTCCATCGACGAGTCCTCGACGCTCCATCCCGACGGCACCACCGACGTCGTCACGATCCTCGGCATCCTGATCGACAACGCGATGGAAGCCGTGACGGGCAGTGGGCGGACCGACGGCCTCATAGCGGTGCACCTCGTCTCGGACGACGACGCCCTGCGGATCGAGGTCTCGGACAACGGCCCCGGCGTGGCCCCGGGCGACGTCGACGGCATCTTCTCCTCCGGCTACTCGACGAAGGACGGCGGCCACACCGGGACGCGCGGCTTCGGCCTAGCGCTGGTGGACCGGATAGCGCGACGGCGCTCCGGTCACGTCGTCGTCGACGACGCCGACCTCGGCGGTGCCGAGTTCACGGTGTGGCTCGCTCCCTCGCTCGTCGAGGCTCCCCGGCCTCCGTTGCAGGTGCCATGACCCGCGCTGTCCCGCTGATCCCCACGCTCGTGGTCGACGACGACCACCAGGTCGCCGGGATCCACACCGGCTTCCTGCTCGCGCACGGAGCCTTCGACGTCGTCGGCGCCGCCCACACGGGCGCCCGCGCGCTCGAACTCGTCGACGAGCTGCACCCCCGGCTGGTGCTGCTGGATATCCACCTGCCGGACATGACCGGTATCGAGGTCCTGCGCGCGCTGCGGAATCGGCCGGGTGAGCCCCTCGACGTCATCGCCATCACGGCCGCCCGCGAGCTCGACACCGTGCGGGCCGCCGTCGCGGGCGGCGTCCTGCACTACCTCGTGAAGCCGTTCAACGCGGCCGTACTGAACCAGCGGCTGGATCACTACGTGGCATACAGGCGTGACGTGGATACCCATGCGGCCGACGGCGCGGCGTCGCTCGACCAGGGGAGGATCGACCAGCTCCTGCGCACGACGGCGGGAACAGACAGCGGCAGTACGCCGTCGGGCTCCCTTCCGGCTCCGACCGTCGCCACGCCCAAGGGCCTCTCGGCTCCGACGCTCGACGCGGTCATGCTGGACCTGCGCAGCCACGGACGCGGCACCTCCGCCTCGGATGTCGCCGATCGGCTCGGGATGGCGCGCGTCAGTGCCCGCCGCTACCTGGAGTTCCTGGTGTCGCGCGGCCAAGCCCGGATCGTGCCGCAATACGGGTCGGCAGGGCGCCCCGAGAAGTTCTACGTCTGGACCGACGGTTCGCGGGGTACATGAGGAATAACTACGACTCGAGGAGGTTGTTCTGGTCATGACAGAGAACACGACGCCGCAGAACGGCGCACAGCGCAGCACCATCGGTTTCATCGGCAGCGGCAACATCGGCTCGCAGCTCGCGCGCCTCGCTGTCGCCCGCGGCTACCGGGTCATCATGAGCAACTCCCGTGGCCCGGAGACACTGCAGGGACTCGTCGGAGAGCTCGGTGATGCGGCGCGTGCCGGCACCGTGGAGGACGCCGCGAGGGAGGGCGACGTCGTCGTCGTCACCATCCCGCTGAAGGACATCGGCTCCGTGCCCGTGGAGCCCCTCGCCGGCAAGCTCGCCATCGACACATGCAACTACTACCCGCAGCGCGACGGCCAGATCGCCGAGCTGGACGACGAGAGCACGACGACGAGTGAGCTGGTACAGCGCCACCTTCCCGGCGCGTCCGTGGTCAAGGTCTTCAACAACATCCTCGCCGCGCAGCTCACCACGGACGGCTCACCGGCCGGGACCCCGCATCGCCGGGCCCTTCCGATCGCGGGCGACGACTCCGACGCGAAGCAGGCCGTCGTGGAGCTCCTCGACGAGTTCGGCTTCGACGCCGTGGACGCCGGCCCGCTCGCGGAGGGGTGGCGCTTCCAGCGCGACACTCCCGGCTACGGCACGGTGCACGACGCCGACGGCATGCGCGAGGCGCTGGCGCAGGCGAAGCGCTACGCCGAGATGGGCTGAGCCGGGCGGAAACGCGTCCCCGGGAGCACCGGCTCGTGGAGCCGGTGCTCCTGGGCGGCAGCCACCGAAGACGCGCGTACCTCGGGTCAGGTCCGCTCGCGCGTGGCGGTCGTCCTACTTCGCGCCGAGGACCACGGGTGAGCACCGCGTCGCGTCACACACCTGGTATCGAACGGAACTGGTCTTGGTCGTCGCCGTGTAGCGGCCGGTGTTCGGTATCGCGCGCCGCACACCGTCGGCCACCAGCGACACCGTGGAGCCCTGGGCCCCCGTCCACGTGAGGGTCGTCGACCTGAGGGGGCCCGCCTTGGAGTTGGTCGCCTTCAGCGTGATTGCGGGGGCCGGTGCCGGAGTCGGAGTCGGGGTTGCCGTCGGGGTTGCCGTCGGAGTCGGAGTCGGAGTCGGCGTCGGCGTCGGCGTCACACCAGGCTGCGCGGCGGCGGGCACGAACGAGAAGTCCCGCACGACCACCTGCTCCGGCTTCACCTGGGCAGGGTTGCCGCCACCGCCGCCGGTCACCCAGAGGTTGAAGTGGATCGCTTCGCGCGCCGGCTCGGGGACGTTCTCGCCCTGCAGCACGGTGCGCTTGAGCAGGGGGCCGGTGTAGCCCTCCCCCGCAAAGGTCTCGAACGTGAGCTTGTTCGGTTCCCACACCATGCGGTGTGTGAGGACGGGGTTGGTGGTGACGTCGAAGGTGACGGTCTGGTTGCCGAGTCCCGGAGCCTTGCTGGCGTCGAACCAGTAGCCGTGACCCTGGGTGACGGGCCAGTTCTCGCCATAGCTGGCTCCGCCACCCCAGGCGCTGGCCTCGCACAGGTCTATCTCGTTGAACCCAGGGGCTGCGGCAGGATCGTAGGTGAAGAGGCAGCCCCACACCACCTCGTCCTGCAGCGTCGTGAGGTCCTTCTCGATGGTGGTGCTGTAGGTTCCATACCCGAAGCCCTGCCGCGTGGTGCTGAATTCGGCTCCCACTGCGGCTTGTCCGGTCGGGTTGGAGAGCTTCATCGTTACGTGGCCATTGGTGTCCGGGTTGCTCACGTTGGCGGCATCGAACAACTTGCTGTAGTTCGGTGCACCACTCCAGAAACGCTTCTTCCAGTTGAAGCCGTTCCACGCGAAGTCACCCACGGGCCCCGGATCGGCTGCCGGCGCAGTGGTGTCGGCGGCGGCGACGGGCACGGACACGGACGTTGCCATCAGGACCGCTGCCAGAGCGGCGCCAAGAACGAATCTCCGCCTGCCGCGCATCGGTCGGCCGGCAACGGGCACTGCGGTTGATGAGAGCATGACTGAACCCCTTGCTGTTCGGTAGCCCGGCGAACCTCGAGGGTTCCGTGGCTTTGCGTCACCGGTTCGCACCGGCTTTGCCCTTTCGCTGAGCGGCTGCCCTAGCGCGCCTTCGGCCCGCTCAGCTGGTCGTCGGCATCTCGATCCTTCCGTACCGAGTGCTGGAGTCGTGACGCAAAATCCGCAGAACTTCCACAGTATTGGCGCACCTCCGCGACGCACTACGCCGACCGCTGCACTCGGGTACCTTTGTTCCATGCTTCGGGGGCCCGCAACGACCGGTTGACCGGCACGTCGGGCAATCCCGGCGCTCCCGCGTCACGAAGCAGTGCCAGAGGCAGACGAGCAGGATATGGAGCGTGCTGGAGTATGGCGACGACACCGCCGGCGGATGGATCCGTGGGCAGCACCCGTAATCCGGAGTCCGAGCCGTCATCGAGCGGCAGGACTCTCCTTATTCGGGCCATCGTGCTCGTGACGGCGGTCCTCGGCCTCAACTACATCGTCTGGAGATGGCTCTACTCCATCAATTGGGACGCCTGGTGGATCGCCATCCCCTTGGTCCTGGCCGAGACCTACTCGCTGATCGACTCACTGCTGTTCGGCTTCACGGTGTGGAAGCTGAAGAAACGCCGGGCCCCGGAGGCTCCTGCAGGTCTCACCGTGGACGTCTTCATCACCACCTACAACGAGCCGCTGGACCTGGTCCTGACCACGGCGCGGGCTGCGAAGAACATCCGCTACCCGCACAAGACCTGGATCCTCGACGACGGCAACCGCGCCGAGGTACGAGCCGCTGCAGAAGCCGAAGGCATCGGCTGGATCACGCGGTCCGCGGACTGGAAGGACATGCCGCGGCACGCCAAAGCCGGCAACCTGAACAACGCGCTGATGTCCACGGACGGCGAGTTCCTGGTCATCCTCGATGCCGACCAGATCCCCGATCCCCTCCTCCTCGACAAGACCCTCGGGTACTTCACCAACGAGAAGATGGCGCTGGTACAGACTCCGCAGGTCTTCATCAATGTGCCGGAGTCGGACCCGCTGGGCAGTCAGGCGCCGCTGTTCTACGGCCCCATCCAGCAGGGCAAGGACGGCTGGAACGCCGCCTTCTTCTGCGGCTCGAACGCCATCATCCGCCGGGAGGCGCTGATGCAGCTCGGCGTCACGCGTTACGTCACCGAGATCGAACTCGCCCTGCACAAGGCTCTGAAGACCTCGGACAAGGTCATCGCGAAGGCCAAGAAGACCCTCGGTCCGGGGAACGAACGCGTCAGTGAAGCGCTGGATCTCGTGGCCAAGGACCTGCGCCGGGTGCGGCGCAGGCTGCGGAACGGGGATGGCATCTCCGAGGTCACCTACGAGTTCCAGCAGCGCGTCGCCGCCGTCACGCGCAGCCTGGTTGCTGCGGATATAGCCGCTTTCCACGAGGACCTCGCATCGTTGGCGGATCTCGACATCGAGGGGCTCGACGCCGGCCTGCAGGACGCGTCCGCGAGCACGCCAGGCCTCGCCGTCGTCGACGACAATGCGCTCGACCAGCTCGCTCAGCGTTCCTGGTCCCCGCTCGCCGCCATCGACGCGGTCCGTGTCCTGATCGAATCGGTCAACGCTGACCGCAGCGGCGAGGCACAGGCCGTCATGCCGATGGCCACCATCTCCGTCACCGAAGACATGGCTACCTGCATGCGGCTGCACGCGCTCGGCTGGGAGACGGCCTACCACCACGAGAAGCTCGCGGACGGCCTGGCACCGGAGGACCTCAACTCCATGCTGACCCAGCGCCTTCGCTGGGCCCAGGGCACCATCCAGGTGATGTTCCGCGAGAACCCGTGGGCGCAGAAGGGTCTGACGCTCGCCCAGAAGCTCATGTACTGGGCGACGATGTGGAGCTACCTCTCGGGCTTCGCCGCCGTCGTCTATCTCGCCGCGCCGATCATCTACCTGCTCTTCGGGATCCTGCCGGTCAACTCGATCAGCACAGAGTTCTTCGTCCGGCTGATTCCGTTCCTGCTGGTCAACCAGTTGCTCTTCGTGGTGGTGGGCAAGGGTGTGAAGACCTGGCGAGGCCAGCAGTACTCCCTTGCCCTGTTCCCTGTCTGGATCCGTTCGATCACGTCGGCGTTCGGGAACGTCTACCTCGGGCGCAGCCTCGATTTCGCCGTGACCCCCAAGACCCTGCAACAGGACAAGCAGTTGCGGTGGGACCTCGTGAAGCCGCAGTTGTGGGCCATGGGGCTTCTCGTCGTAGCGACGATCGTGGGGATCATCCGGCTGGCGATGGGCGAGGCGGACCTGCTCGGGACGTCGGTCAACATCGTGTGGGTCATCTTCGACCTCGTCATCTTCAGCGTCATCATCGAGGCGGTCCGCTACCGCGGATACGAGCACTACCAGGCCGATATCGCGAAAGCGAAGGCGCGGCAGGACGCGTCCCGGTGATCCCGGCCTAGCTGGTTCCGCGCCAGATGCGCCGCCAGAAGGACACCTTCTCCGGGGCGGGCGGCGCAGCGGCCTCCATCGCGCGCCGTGCTGCGTCCCGGCGTTCGCGCCAGCGCTCCACCTCGGCGTCGATGTCGCGCAGTTTCGTGATGACAGGAGGTCCGCCGAGGAGCTGCCGCCGCGCGTCGACCACGCGGTAGTTGAAGTCCTCGAGGATCTCACGGACCTGTCCCTCCGTGTACTGGCGGTCGAGACGCTCGTCGAGTTCGGCGTCCTCCTTGCGCAGCAGGATGGCCCGCGGACCGAGCCCGGTGATGTTCTCGCGCTGGATGAGTCCCTTGACCCACCAGTCGGGGTCGTGGCTCTCCCCCAGCCCCGGGATGGGCTTCCCCGCAAGGGCGAGGTCGTCGAAGTCCCCTCGCGCGATCGCTCGATCCACGATGAGGCGGGCCCGCTTCGTCTCGTCCTCGCCCTCGCGCAGGGGCGCCATCCCACCGGGTGCATCACCGTCGTCGTTCTGGCGTTCCAGTTCGGCCATAGCGTCACCGGCCTGGCCCCTGGCCGCGCGGTACTGGGCCGCCTTGCGCAGCCTCTCCTCATGCTCCTGGGACCCGCTGATGCCGCTACCCTCCGCCTTCTCCGTTCCGGTCCCTCCAGTATTCCGACGCCGAGAACCGGCGTGCAACCGATTCCCCTGCCGACGAACTTGCTGGCGGCCCGAGGACTGCGGGCTCGTGCACGCGCTTCGAGGGCCACTGCTGGTTTCGTCGGCGTGTCCTGTCATGACACGCGCTTTCCGTCGCAAGCGCATGCACGAACCAGCTGCAGGACGCGGCGTCGCGGCAACCAGTGGTCGAATACCGGTTGACGACGACGGCGGGCCACCCCTTCCGAGGTGGACCGCCGCCGTGTGTGATTCCGGGCTGGAGTCGTCGCTGAATCCGGCCTAGACGAGCCAGACCGTCGTGTCGCCCGGCAGCTTGCGGTCCTCGAGCGGCGAACTGCTCAGCAGCACGGTGCCGGCGGGCAGGTCCGCCGGGGTCGAGCCGAAGTTGGTGACGCAGTGCCACCCACCCGGGCGCACGAAGTGCAGGACGTCGGCGGAGGACTCCTCGATCCACTCGAAGTCCTCCTCGCCCTGCAGCTCGCGTCGCAGTTCCAGCGCACGGCGGTAGAAGCTGAGGTGGGAGGACGGGTCGCTTTCCTGCACCTCGACCGCGTACTCCCCGAACCACGCCGGCTGCGGCAGGTGCGCACCCCCGAAGCCGAACCCGAAGGACTCACCGTCCTTCGTCCAGGGCAACGGGACGCGGCAGCCGTCGCGGCCCACGTCCACGCCCCTGTTACGGAAGAACGTAGGGTCCTGGCGGTCCTCGTCGGGAATGTCTGCGACCTCATGCAGCCCGAGCTCCTCGCCCTGGTACACGTAGGCGGAACCCGGCAGGGCCAGCATGAGCTGCGTGACCGCGCGGGCACGGCGTTCCCCGAGCTCACGATCCAGCGCCGGCTCCGTGCCGCCGCTCAGGAGCCAGGCCGAGCCGTCCTGACCGCCCTCACCGCCCTGGCCGGGCTTGCTCGTGGTGTCGGGGCCTGCCGGCGGCAGTCCGTAGCGCGTGGCGTGGCGGACGACGTCGTGGTTGGAGAAGACCCAGGTCGACGACGCACCGGAGGACTTGGCCTGGACGAGGTTGGTGGTGATGATGTCGCGGAACTGGCCGGAATTCCAGTCGGCCTTGAGGAGGTCGAAGTTGAATGCCTGGCCGAGCCCCTCGGGGCTCGCGTAGCGGGCGCGCCGGTCGGCGTGAACCCAGGCCTCCGCGACGGCCGTGCGCGGCGGGGTGTACTCGTCGAAGACCTTGCGCCATTCGGCGAAGACCTCGTGCACCTCGTCCCGGTCCCAGAACGGGTGCCTGCCGTTGTGGTTCTCGCCCTCCGGCCCGAGTTCCGCCTTGGACGGCAGGGGCTCGGACATGTCCTTGGTCAGGGCGTGCGCCACGTCGACCCGGAAACCGTCGACGCCGCGATCGGACCAGAAGCGCAGCGTGGTCAGGAAGTCGTCCCGGACTTCGCGGTTGTCCCAGTTCAGGTCTGGCTGTTCCTTCGCGAAGATGTGCATGTACCACTGGCCGTCCTCGGTCCGCTCCCAGGCGGGCCCGCCGAACACGGAGTCCCAGTCCGAGGGAGGCTCGCTCCCGTCGGGGCCCTTGCCGTCGCGGAAGATGTAACGGTCCCGGGCGGCGGAACCCTTCGGTGAGGCAAGGGCCTCCTGGAACCAGACGTGCCGGTTCGAGGTGTGGTTGGGCACGATGTCGGCGATGAGCTTGATGCCCGCAGCGTGCAGCGCAGCGACCATCTCGTCGAAGTCCTCGAGCGTGCCGAGTTTCGGATCGACGTCGCGGTAGTCGTCGACGTCGTAGCCCCCGTCAGCGAGCGCGGACGGGTAGAAGGGGCTCAGCCAGACGGCGTCCACGCCGAGGGACTTCAGGTACGGGATCCGGGACGTGATGCCCTTCAGGTCACCGATGCCGTCGCCGTTGGAATCGGCGAAGCTGCGCGGGTAGATCTGGTAGACGGCGGCCTGGCGCCACCAGTTCGGATCCTGCATGCGAGCAGCCAGTGCATCGGCGGAAAGCTCCGCGGCGGCATCGACTGCTGATTCGACGTCGGGATTGACGGTGGAAGTCACGAAGGTGATCCCCTTTCGGATGGAGGGTGGTGGGTCGTTATTTGGAGGATCCGCGCATCACGCCGGAGATGACCCAGCGCTGCGCGAAGAGGTAGACGATCAGCAACGGTGCCATCGCCATGAGGTAGGACGCGAATGCCACCGAGTAGTTCGTATTGAATTGCCCCTGGAAGATGAACTGTGCAAGGGGCAGGGTCTGTGCTGCGGGGTCGGAGAGGATAACCAGCGGCAGCATGAAGTCATTCCAGGCCCAGAGGCAGGTGAGGATGCCGACGGTTGCGTTCATGGGGCCGAGCAGCGGGAAGATGATGCACCAGAAGACGGTCCAGGTGGTGGCACCATCCGTCAGGGCCGCCTCCTCGAGCTCGAGCGGGATGGACCCGATGTAGGCGACGTACACGAAGATGTTGAACGAGAGCCCGTACACCGTGTAGAGCAGGATCAGTCCGAGCTGGTTGTCCAGTCCGAAGATCGCCGTCTGCTTCACCACGGGCAGCATGATGATCGGGAACGGCACGAACAGGGCGGCGATGAAGTAGAAGTACAGTCCCTTGAAGAACCTGCGGTGCATGTTCCGCGCGATCGCGTAGGCGACCATCGAGTTCGTGACGAGGGTCAGCAGCACCGTGCCCACGGTGACCAGTCCTGTGTTGAGCAGAGCTCGCGGGAAGCTGGTCAGCGTCCAGGCTTCGGCGAAGTTCTCCCAGCGGGCGGACGTCGGCAGTTCGAAGCCCGTTCCACCGAGCTGGTCGGGCGTCTTCAGCGCTGTCACGACGGTCAGGTAGAGCGGGACCAGCACCGTCAGCGCACACACTGCGACGAGGGCTGTCAGCCACCAGTTCACGCGGCGTCGGTCGGGCCGGAAGGTGCGCTCGACGACGTCGCCGCTCGGAGGTCGGTCCGCGAGGACGCGGCGTACCGCGGAGGGGGATGTGGCAGTCATCAGAACGAGGCCTCCCTGCGCTGCAGGATCCGCAGCTGGATGAATGAAATGGCGATGATCACGAAGAGGTAGATGACGGCGTTGGCGGTCTGGTAGCCGTACTCCCCGCCCTGGAAGCCTCCGCGGTAGATGAGCAGCGAGATCGATTCCGTCGAGGTACCGGGTCCGCCGGCGGTCAGCGAGATGATCTGGTCGAAGACCTGCAGGAAGTTCTTGAGGCTCAGCACCATGTTGATGGTGAAGAACGCGCCGATCATCGGAAACGTTATGGACGTGAACTGCTTCCAGGGCGATGCTCCGTCCAGGGACGCCGCTTCGTAGAGCTCGCCCGGAATGGTTTGGAGTCCGGCGAGGTAGATGATGATGTTGAAGGCAGCCGCCTGCCAGACGGACAGGATGACGACGCCGATCCACGCGGTGTCGGGGCTCGCGAGGATGCTCGTGGTCAGCGACGTGATGCCGAGTGCTTCGGCGATCGCGGGGACCGAGTTGGAGAAGAGGTAGTTGAAGACGTAGCCGACGATCAGGATCGACAGGATGTTCGGAATGAAGAAGATACCCCGAAATCCGGTCTTGAAGCGGATGCGTCCGTTGAGCGCGATGGCGACGGCGAGGGCGATGATGTTCACCGCCACCGTGGAGACGATCGCGAACAGGAAGGTGAATCCGTAGGCACCGTAGATGCGGTCGTCGCCGAAGAGGTTGACGTAGTTCCGCAGTCCCACGAAGGACCACTCGCCGTACCCCGCATAGTTCGTGAGGCTGAAGAACATGCCCGTGAGGAGGGGTACGGTGTGGAACACCGCGAAGAGCGCGAGGGCGGGCAGCACCATCAGGTAGAAGACCCGAGGCACGCGCCGGTCCTGGCGCAACGACGGCGGGGCCGTCGTACCCGGCTCTGCCGGGCGGCTTCCAATGGTGCTCATGTCAGTCCTTCTCGTTCGGGATGGTGCGCGCGGCGATCTTGCTCCACTCGCGGTCCATGGCAGCCAGGAAGTCCTCGGTGTGTCCGCCGAGGACCAGTTGTTGCAGGTACTGCGGCAGGGGAAGGCTCGCGGGCAGTTGGTGGTCGATGAAACCGATGACGCGGTTGTCGTCGAAGTAGGGGGCGAGGCCCGCGAGGGCCGGATCGGTCGTTCCCGTGCTCGTGGCGAGCGGTGAGAACGCGCTCTGCTCCTGCGCATAGCGATCGACGATGTCCTGCGACATCAGGAACTCGACGAATCTCCTCGCCTCCTCCGGGTGCTCGGTGTCGCGCCCGATGGACAGCCCGACGTCGACGCCGGACACCACGACCGTCCGATCCGGCGAGTTCGTGGCTGGGTAGGGGAAGGAGCCGATGTTGACGTCCGGGTTCGAGGCGCGAATCGCAGGGATGGCGTAGCTGCCCTGCATGTACATCGCGGACTCCCCCGCCGCGAACGCCGCGTTCCCCGCGTTGTAGTCGCGGCCGGAGGCGCCGTCCTGGCCGAACCCGTACAGGGTGGTGAGTTTCTCCATCGCCTCCGGGTAGTCCTTGGAGAAGGACACCTCACCCGAGGCGACATCCGACCCCTCGGCGCGGAGGCGGTCGAAGAAATCCTCCGGCTGGAGTGCGCCGCCGAGGTTCACGAAGGCCGGGCTGATCGTCCAGGCATCCTTGATGGTCGCGTAGAACGGGGTGACGCCGGCCTGCTCGAAGGTGCGCGCCACCTCCAGCAGTTCGTCCCAGGTTGCGGGTACCTCGACGCCGTGCTGCTCGAAGAGGTTCTTGTTGTAGAGGATGCCGCTCGCGTTGTTCGAGAACGGCACGGCATTGACCTCGTTCCTGCTGCAGGAGCCGAGGTCGGCGATGATGTCGCTGACGGCCGGCCGGACCTGATCGACGACGGGCAGGTCCGAGAGGTCGGCGAAGACGCACGCCTTGGCGAGGTCCCCGTAGCGCCCATTGCCGTTGAGCGTGAGGACGTCCGGCGTCTTGTCCTTGACCAGCAGGGTCCGGATGGCGGTGTCGGCGTCCGGCACGTGGTTCTGCACCACGCGGACGCCCGGGTTGGCGGCTTCGAACTCGTCGATGATGGCGTCGAAGGTCGCTACCGCTTCAGGTTTGAACTGGAAGAAGTCGAGGGTCACGACCTCGTCCTGTGCGGCACATCCCGGGAGGACCAGCACCAGGGCGGCCACTCCGGCCGCGCATCGAAGGGCCCGCTTCGCAGGTCCGGGGGGAAGCTTCACAACTGGCTCTCCTTTGTGCGTGTGTGATGTGGTGCCGCGTTGGCTTTGAGGGCGAACAGCCGCACGAGTTATTTTTACGGCAGAAATAAGAAACGTGTCAACCGTCACCTTCTCCGGCCTTCCCGCGCTCGGTGAGCAACGGATGCGTGGGAGAGGAGGGTCATTAGCGCTAGTCTGAAAATAAGTAGCCCTCTTTCGAACGGATCATCATGGACGCGGTCACCTCGCTGGCGCCCTCCAGCCCCGCCCGCGCCCTCGCGCGCGAAGTGCTGATCCGCGGCCCCATCTCCCGCGCCGACCTCGCGTCGCGCCTCAATCTGTCCGTGGCCAGCCTCACGCGACTGAGCAAACCGCTCCTGGATGCGGGCGTCCTGCGCGAATCGGACGAAGCCGCGGCGGCGGCGATCGGCAGGCCCGTCCGTCCGCTGGAGATCAGCCCGGACGCGCACCGGTTCGTCGGCATCAAACTCACCGGGGATTCCGCCGCAGCCGTCGCCACGAACCTCAAGGCCGACGTCGTCGGCTCCAGCGAGCGCGCACTGCCGAGCCACGACGTCGCGGACGTAGTCGGCGCCATCGTGGAGGCCGTAACGGACCTCGGTCCCGTGCACCGGTTCAGCGGCATGGGTGTCAGCATCGGCGGCAAGGTCGGGACCGAATCAGAGGTGCTCCGCGCCCCGTTCCTCAACTGGCGGGACGTCCCGCTCGCCGCCCTCCTGCACGAACGGACGGGCCTGCCCGTCGTCGTCGAGAACGACGTCGTGGCGCTCACCATCGCCGAGCAATGGTTCGGCGCGGGGCGCGGGGAGAAGGACTTCGCGGTCCTGACCATCGGCGCCGGCGTCGGCTACGGGCTCGTGATCAACGACGCGGTCATCGCGCCACCCGACGCCGGGCTAGGCCTCGTGGGCCACTATCCCCTCGACCCCTCCGGTCCGCGGTGCGTCGAGGGACACCGCGGCTGCTCCTCAGGCGTCCTGACCATCGGGTCCATCTGCTCGCAGTTCGCGGCAGCCACAGGCGAGCAGCGGTCCTACGCCGAGATCCTGGGGCTCGCGGCCGAAGGGCATCCCGTGGCCGGCGCGGTGGTGCAGGGAGCGGGCACGGCCCTCGGTCTGCTGGTCGCGGCGGTCGCCAACCTCACGATGGTCGAGCTCATCGTGCTGTCCGGCGAGGGCATGGACCTGGCGGACGTGGCTGCCGCGTCCCTGCAGGAGTCCATCGACTATCACCGGGATCCCGAGGCAGCGCCCATCAGGTTGAGCCGCCAGCCGTCCGACTTCGCGCAATGGGCCCGCGGCGCTGCCGCCGTCGCCATCCAGCGCACCATCCTCGGAACACTGCACTAGGAGCAGCATCAGCGGGAGGTCACGGAATTATCAAGGCGCTCCGGCGATTGCACAGAGAATGACTACTCTCGCAATCATCGGAGCAGGACGCGGCCTCGGAGCCGCCGTGGCACGGCGTTTCGGAGCCGAAGGGTTCTCCATCGCCCTCATCTCCCGAAGCCAGGGCAAGGTCGACGCCCTTGCGGAAGACCTCGGCAAGGCCGGTATCCACGCCCGGGGCTTCGCCGCGGACGTCCGCGATCCTGCATCCATCGCCGCGGCGCTCGAAGCGGCCACCGAGACGCTCGGCCCGATCGAGGTGCTGCAGTACAGCCCCCTCCCCCAGAAGGACTTCATGCGGCCCGTCCTCGAGACGACGCCGGAGGACCTCAAGGGTCCCGTCGAGTTCTCGATCTACGGGCCCGTCGCCGCCGTGCACCAGGTCCTGCCCGGCATGCGGTTCCTCGGCGAGAACCGAGGCACCATCCTCTTCGTCAACGGAGGATCCGCCGTCAAGCCCGGCCGCGGCGTCACCGGCACCTCGGTGGCGTTCGCGGGACAGGCCGCCTACGCGCAACTGCTGCACGAGGTGCTCGGCGAGGAGGGCATCCATGTGTCGCAGCTCATCATCGGCGGCCGCATCGTGGAAGGTGATCCGGAGAAGGGCCCGGACGTCCTCGCCGGCATCCTGTGGGACCTCCACACGCGGCGCGACACCTTCCGCCACCAGGTCAGCTCCGACTAGGACGGGACTCGTCGCACCGGTCCGGTCCAACTGGATCGGTCCGATCCGGCTGGACCGGGCCGAACCGGACGACGTCGCACCGCTCGGCGACGATCCCAGGTGGAACGACGCGCCCGGTACCTATTTTCCGACGCCGTCCGCGAGTCCCCGCACGAAGTACTTCTGCGTGAGGAAGAAGAGCAGGATCACCGGGACGGCGGCTATGGTCATCCCCGCGAACACGACCGGGTATTCGGCTCCGTGCTTGCTCATCAGGTTCGTCAGCCCGATGGGGAGCGTCTGGAGGTCCCCTCCGCTGGTGAACACCATGGCGAACAGGTATTCGTTCCACGTGAACAGGATGTTCAGGATGACGCTGGACACGAGGATCGGTTTGCACATGGGCAGGATGATGCTCCAGAACGCCCTCGCCTTGCCGGCACCGTCGACCGCTGCCGCCTCGTCGATCTCGAGCGGCAGATCGACCATGTAGGCGCGGATCAGGAAGGTGGTGAAGGGGATGCGGAATGCGACGTACAGGATCAGCAGCGCCCAGAACGTGTTGTAGAGCCCGAGTGCCTGGAACATCCTGACGAGCGGGATCAGTGCGACGGCGGGAGCGAGCATGAGCCCGCCGAGGATCAGCGCGAGGACCGTCCGGCTGAACGGCAGCTGCATCCGGGTGAGGCCGTACGCGGCCCACGCGCTGATGAAGACCGTGGCGATGGTCGACGTGACGGTGACCAGGATGCTCGTCACGAGGTAGTTGCTGACACCGCGGTTCCAGGCCTTGACATAGTTGTCCCAGGTGAACTGCAGAGGCAGCGCGAAAGGGTTCCCGAAGAGCTCACCGTTGGTCTTGAAGCCGTTCAGGACCATCCACAGCAGCGGGTAGATCACGACGACGGCCAGGGCGAGCAGGAACGACGCGATGAAGGTGCGCAGGACGACCCCCAGGAGTCCGGTACGACTTACCATTCGACCCTCCTCCTCCGTGTGATGGACAGCTGCAGCAGCGCGACACCCAGCGTCAGGATGAAGATCACCGTCGCGATGGCGGCGGCATAGCCGAAATCGTTGCGGCCGAATCCCATCCGGTACAGCCACGAGACCAGCACCTGGCTCGAATTGTTCGGGCCACCGCTGGTCATCACCATGACCTCGTTGAACACTTGGAACGCTCCCGAGAGCGTGACGATGATCATCAGGCCGGTCATCTCGCGCGTGAGCGGGACGGTGACCTGCAGGAACTTCCGGACCGGCCCGATGCCGTCGAGCGCGGCAGCATCGTAGAGATCCTGTGGAATGCGCTGAATGGCGATCGCGAACAGCAGCGTGGAGTAGCCGAAGCCCTGCCACTGGCTCATCGCGATCACGGCCCAGATCGCCGTACCCTCCTGCCCCAGCCAGGCCTGCGTCAGGGAGTCGAGTCCGACACCCCTCAGGAACGCGTTCAGGATGCCCAGTTCCGGCTCGTAGATGAAGTAGAACAGCAGCCCGGCGACCGTCAGGGAGATCGCGGACGGGACGAAGTAGATGGCGCGGAGTGCACGCCGCCAGCGTTCCGACCGCAGGCCCTCGACCAGCGCGGCGAGCAGCAGCGCACCGAAGACCTGGCAGATCAGGGAGACCGCGGCGTAGGCCGAGTTGTTGAGCAGGGCCCGCCAGAACACCGGGTCGTGAACCAGCTTTTCGTAGTTCGCCAGTCCCACGAAGGAGGATCCCCCTGCGTAGATGTCCCACTCCATGACGCTGTATTGCAGGTTCTGCAGCAGCGGCAGGTAGACGAAGGCGCCCAGCACCAGGAGCGCCGGCACCACCCACGCCCAGCCGCGCGAAGTGCGGTGCCGCCGCACGCCCTCCTCCACGGGCTGGTGGAGGAGGGGTGCTGCGGCGGCCGTCCTACTTGGCGCTGTCTGAAGCGGCGCGGACATTGCTCAGGACCTCTTCGGGAGTTTCGGATCCGGACACCAGAGCCTCGCCACCGGCGAGCCACGCGTCGGCGACGTCGGGCACCGTGACGGCGTCGAGCCACCCGAGGAGATAGCTGGCTTCGTTGAGCTTCGCGACTCCCTCGACGACGGCCGGACTGGCCGTCGACTCAGACACTGCTCCCACGATGGTGCTCGGCTGGCTGAAGGGGGCCCCCGCGAGCTTCCCCGCATTCGCCTTGCTGGTGGCGAACTTGAGGAAGTCGACGGCGAGCGCCTGGCGTGGGGACCGCGCGTTGACCATCATGCCTTCGGGAGATCCTTCGAGGGCGGCAGGATCACCCTGCGCACCCTCGGGCGCGGGCAGGGCGAAGATCCCGAAATCCTCGGCAGTGATCTCGGAGGTGTCCGTGACCACCGAATCGAACTCCAGGATCTCCTGGAAGTACATCGCAGCCTTGCCTGCGGACTGGGCCTGCTGAGCCGTCGAGTACAGAACGCCGTTGGAATCGCTCCCTGTCCTGGTGCACTCCTGCACCACTTCCTGGAACTGCTCGAGCGACGTCACGTACCCGGGATGGTCCCAGGTGGCCGTCGCGGGGACGAAGTCGTCCTCCAGAACGTCCTGCGGCACGTTGTAGGCGAAAAGTTGCTGAAGGAAATGCAGGCCCGGCCAGCCGTCCTTGTTGCCGAAGGCCAGGGGCTCCACGCCCTGCGCTTCCAGCTTTGGGCACGCCGCGAGCAGTTCCTCGAAGGTCGTGGGGACGCCGACCCCGGCGGCGTCGAAGATCGCCTTGTTGTAGCCCATGAACTTGCCGTTGTTGTAGAGGGGGACGGCGTAGTACTTGCCCTCCTTCGCGAACGCGTCGAGGGATGCGGCCCCGAAGTCGGCGCCCCATTCCGACTCCGGCGACAGGACGGAGCTGAGGTCCGCGGCGAGACCTCCCTCGATGAACTTGTCGGCGTAGTCACCGGTCCACGAGAAGTAGATGTCGGGCAGTGCGGATGAGGCGACAAGCGTCTTCGTCTTGTCCTTGATGCTCTGGTCGGTCTCCTGGATGATCTCGAAGTCGACATCCGGATGCAGGGACGTGTATTCGGCCGCGAGGTCCTCGAAGTAGGGCGAGAGAGGCTCTCCCCCGAATTTCGTGAGGATCGACAGGGTGCCGTCGTACTCGGGTGCGGCGGTGAGGTCGGCGGCCTCTACCTCTGTTCCCCCGCCGCAGGCCGTGAGGCCCATCAGTGCCGCTGCGGACACCGCGCACATGTTCAGTCGGACGTTCTTCATGGCCGAGCCTCCTTCTTTGACCGGGACCTGCCCGGGAGCCTTCGCTGCGGGTGGTCGGCAGCTGCCCGGTGGGACTGCACTTCCGCGTGGTGCGGATCACAGTAGCGCAAGTTTGATACCGGTACCAGAGGGAGGACGCGGCGATCTCGAAGATGACGTGTTCGACAGACAGCAGCAGGCTCTATCGATTGACGTTCCGGATTTCAGCATGCAACGATGTGCCGGTGATACCGGTATCAATATGTATCGACCGCCGCAATTCCCGAAAGGATCGTCATGCTGAAGTTCGATGAGGACCAGTTCCTCAGACGCGCCCACAGTTTCCTGGCCCTGCAGCCGCAGATCGAAGACATCGTGGGGGGCCTCTCCGACGTCGAGGCGGTCTTCCTCATCGGCTCGGGCGGAACCTACGCAGCGATGTGGCCCTACGAGCACCTCCTGCGCAGGAGCACCACCGTGCCCGTCCGCTCCGCCATCGCCGCCGAACTCGTCCTGTCCGGTGACGCCCTGCTGAACGAGCGTTCCGTGGCCGTCTTCGCGTCCGCGTCCGGCACCACCGAGGACGTCGTCCAGTGCATCGAGTACTGCCGCGCCCGAGGTGTCCGTACCGTCGGGTTCACGGGGATCGCCGACAGTCCGATCGCGCAGGCAGTGGATCACGCGCTCATCACCGAGCCCGATGCCTGGCCCTTCGATCTCGGGCTGCTGCTGTTCACCACCCGCTTCCTCTCAGAGCGCGGCGAGTTCGCCGGCTACGACAAGCTGGTCAACCAGCTGCCCGCCGTGCCTCAGGCCCTCGTAGGCGTGGCGCAGCAGGCAGAACCGGTGGCGGAGGCCTTCGCGGAACGGCACAAACCAACCGACTTCCACTTCGTCGTCGGTAGCGGCAACCTCTGGGGACACGCCTACCTGTACTCCATGTGCATCCTCGAGGAGATGCAGTGGCTGCACACCACCAGGGTGCACGGCGCGGAGTTCTTCCATGGGTCACTCGAACTGATCGAGCCGGACACCAGCGTCCTGCTCTTCGTTGGCGAGGACGAGACCCGTCCCCTCATGGAGCGGGTCGTCAGATTCTCCGAGAAGTACTCGCAGGCCACCACCGTCCTCGATACCGCGGACTATCCGCTGGAGGGGGTCGACGACGAGTTCCGGGGGCTGCTGGGCCCGCTGGTCATGGACACGATCACCAGCCGGATCAGCAAGCACCTCGAGAAGCAGCGCGACCACTCGCTCGACCTGCGCCGGTACTACCGGGTTGTGGAGTACTGATTTGACCCGGTCCTGATCCGGTCCGGTACTGATCAGTCGGTGAACTTCCGCCACCGGCCGGGTGCACGCCACCCGGCCGGTGGTCCTCCCTTCGAGCAGCAAGGCACCCATGCGCGTTCTCGGCTATGGCGACAATATCGTCGACCGCTTCATCGACCGCCGCACGTCCTATCCCGGCGGCAACAGCGTCAACTTCTCCGTCTTCGCGCGTCGGCTGGGAGCCGACGCGGCCTATCTCGGCGTCTTCGGCAACGACCGGTTCGGCGATCTGCTGAAGGACTCCCTCATCGCCGAATCGGTCGACATCTCGCGCTCCATCACCCGCAACGGACCGAGTGGCTGGACAAACATCCGGCTGCAGAACGGCGAGCGCCAGTTCCTGGACTGGAACGGCGGAGGCGTCACCCTCGCGGAGCCCCTCCGACCCTCGGCCGCCGATCTGGACTACATGACCGGCTTCGACGTAGTGCACTCCAGCGTCTACTCGGGCATTGAGGAGCACCTTCCTGCCCTGCGTGCCGCGGTTCCGCGCGTCAGCTTCGACTTCTCGTCCGACGACGACCGGCGCTCGGACTCGTACCTTGCCTCCGTGTGCCCCTTCGTGGACCTCGCGCAGTTCTCCTGCGCCGACCTCACCTTCCGGGACTCGAGACGTCTGCTCCTGGCAGCTGTGCGCCACGGTGCCGGTGCCGCACTCGCGACGCGCGGCACCGAGGGCGCTCTTCTCCTGGCTGGCAGCACCTTTCACGAGGGAGCCTCCGAGTACGTTACGCCGTCGTCGGTCGTGGACACGATGGGGTGCGGAGATGCCTACCTCACCGCGTTCCTCCTCGGTCTGCTGCAAAGGGGCTGGTCGCAGAACCGACAGCTGGACGCCGGCGACATAGCGGCCGCGATGAGCGCGGCCGCCCTCTATTCCGCCCGGCAATGCACCGTCGAGGGCGCCTTCGGCCGTGGCTGGCCGTTCTCCGAGGCGGACCCTGACGAGGCCCGGGCCGCCCTCGCCGGACCCAGCGTCCCGCTGCCTCGTTACCATTAGCCCATGGCGTCCGAGCATCCTTCCAGCAGCGCTCCCACCATCTCAGACGTCGCGGCGGAAGCCGGGGTCGGGCGCGCGACGGCGGCGCGCACGCTGGGCGGCTACGGATCGGTCAGCGCCGTCGCCCGCGAGCGGGTCTTGGCAGCGGCGGAGCGGCTAGGCTACCGGTCCAACATCCTAGCCCGAAGCATGACCACGGGAGTCACGAACTCCCTCGGCATCGTCGTCGCGGACATCGGCAACACCTTCTTCTCCGGCCTCATCCGCGGAGCCTCCGACGCTGCGAGCGCGCGGAACCTGGACGTCATCGTCATCAGCACCTACGAGGATCTGGCAGCCGAGCGCCACGCCGTGGGTGTCCTGCTCGACAAGCAGGTGGACGGCATCGTGGTGTCCTCGGCGGCGGTCGGCGCGCCCGAGGCGGAGCACCTCACCGAGGCGACCCGGCGCGGCACACCCGTGGTGCTGATCGACCGGCTCGTTCCGGGGCTGCACCTCGACGCCGTCGTCGTCGACAACCGCGCGGAAACGCGACGCGTGACGCGGACGCTCATCGAGGCGGGCCACCGGCGCATCGGGTTCATGTGGGGTCCCACCACCGATGCGGCGGTCGACACCCTGGACGATCTCCTGACCGTCAACACCCGCAGTCTCTGGAGCGACGCCGAGCGGCTGCGGGGGTATTTGGATGCTCTTCAGGATGCCGGGATCCCCTACTCACCGGCCCTCATCACCACCGGCGCGAAGACCGAGGAGTCCGCAGCGACGGCGGCAGTGGCAATGCTCGAAGCCTCCGATCCTCCCACCGCCATCTTCGCGACCGAGGCGGAAGCGCTCATCGGCGCGCTCCGCGCGGTGCAGGACCTCGGACTCTCCTACCCCCGCGACGTCTCCCTCGTGGGCTTCGACGACACGAGCTGGGCGACAGTCATGCAGCCGCCCCTCACGATGATCGCCCAGCCCGTGGATGCCATGGGCAGGCTCGCCGTGGAGCAGGTCGTGTCGCGCATCGGCGCCGCGGAGTACGAGCCGCGGCTCCACATGCTTCCGGCCGAGCTCATGGCCCGGTCCTCCATTGCACCGCCATCCCGTGCGCAGCACGCGCAGACGGCACCGGCGGGGAGTGCCTGAGCCCTCCCCGCCGGTGCCGTTCCGCTACTTCCCCGGTCAGGCGAAGCGACCGGGCCGGAAGGTCTCGAGCATGGGGTGCCTGCGGCCGGTGACGATCTCGTTGGCCAGCAGTTCGCCCGCGATGAGCCCGAGTGTCGCCCCGGAGTGCGTGAAGGCGACGAAGCAGCCCGGGACGCCCTCGAGCTCCCCGAACACCGGCTCGCCGTCGCCCGGAATAGGCTTCCGTCCGATCTTCCAGGATGCCGCGGTGAGCTGCGGCCGGCCCTCGAGCAGCTTGGCGGCCTCGTCGGCGAGTTGCTCCACGACGTCCTCCGGGATCGAATACGTCCCGTCCGCGTCCTGCGTGATGCTCTCCTCGTACCAGTCGTGGTCGAGCGCGAAGGTATTGCCCGGGTTCGGGCGCACAGCCGCCCGCGGCGTGTTCAGGACCGTCTTCGCGGGGTGGTCGACGGGAGCGGTGGTCACGAGCATCGACACCGGTGAGGCGTCGGGGATCTCGACGCCCAGTTCGGCGACGACGGCGGGGGTCTGCGGTCCGCAGGCCACCACGACGTCTTTCGCCGGGAAGAAACCGGCGCTGTCGGTGTCGATGCCGGCGGCGCGTCCCTCCTCGACCCGGACGCGCGCGGTACCGGCGTTCGTCACGAGCTCGCCTCCGCGGGAGGTGAACTCCTGCATCAGGAACTCGATCAGGTGCGGCAGGCTGACCCAGCCCTCGCCGGGGTTGAAGATCGAGGCCTCGCCGACCGCGTCCGTGCTGATACCGGGCGTGTGGTCGTCCACGCTCCCGGGAGACACCAGCACGGAGTCGTAGGCGTGGGCCTTCTCGTACTCGTGCCGTGCAACCGTGTCCTGCTCGGAACCTGCTTCCGCCCAGTGGAGGCCGCCGTCGAAGCGCAGCCAGTCGCGGGACGGGTCCGATGCGAACAGCGTCCGGTACCGGTCGATGCCGCACACCCGCAACTGGTGGTACGGCGTGGTCCGCTCCCCCGCGCTGTTGAGCCAGGACAGCGACCTGCCCGAGGCTCCGCTCGCGAGCTCGGCCTCCGTGACCAGGACGACCGACGCGCCCTCACGCAGGAGGTGCACCGCCGTCGAGACCCCGAGGATGCCACCGCCGAGAACTGCGACGCGTCGTGTTGGTTCAGCCGTGCTCATGGGTTGGTTCCTTCGTGTTGGATGACGTGTTGAATGACGTGTTGGATGAGGTTGATGGAGCCGGAGCGTGCTCGCTCCGGTGATGCAGTTCCTCGATGATCCGCAGGACGTCGATGCTGTCCTGCGGGTCGACGGGCAGGGGTCCCTCGCCGCGCAGGGCGCGCGCCAGGAGCTCGTAGAACGCGGGGTAGGCCCCCCGCTCGGGCCGGACGCGGCGTCGGGTGCTCCCGTTCGAGACGGTGCCCCAGGCTTCCTCCGTCTCGACGCCGTACTCCTCGGCGGTCGGATCCGCACCTGCTGCCAGCGCGGGCTCCTGTCCGTCGAGCCCCCACTTCACGTAGGCGCCGAGCGAGCCGGAGACGGAGAAGCGGGCACCCGGCAGGGCGGCGAAACCACTCATCCACAACCGTGACCGCACACCCGACGCGTGGAGCAGCGAGACGAAGCTGTCCTGGTCCGCAGCAGCTCCCTCCGTCCTGCGGTCCAGTTCGCCGTAGGCTTCCTGCACCGGGCCGAACAGCTGGATGGCCTGGTCGATGAGGTGGGCTCCGAGATCGTGGAGGATGCCGCCGCCCTCCGCGACGGTCGTCGTGTCACGCCAGTTGCCGAAGCCTTCGGGCAACCACCACTCGAAGCGGCTCTCGAAGGAGTGGACCTCGCCGAGCTCCCCCGAGGCCAGGAGCTTCCCGAGGGTCAGGAAGTCCGCGTCCCACCGGCGGTTCTGGAAGACGGTGAGCAGCACGCCGGCCTCCGCCGCCTCCCGCAGCAGGAGTGCACCCTCCGAGCTGGTGGGTACGAACGGCTTGTCCGCGACGACATGGAGTCCCCGCGCAAAGGCCTGCCGCGCCTGCTCGGCGTGGGTTCCCGGCGGAGTGCCGAGCACGACGACGTCCAGCTCGACCTCCCCGGAATCGATCAGCGCGAAGAGCTCGGCGGAGGTCCCGACAATGCGGGCGGCCGGATAGCTGGCCCGGGCGTCCTGCGCGCGCTGCGGATCAGCGGTCACGATCACGTCGAGGCTGAAGTCCCCGTTCGCGGCGACGAGCGGAGCGTGGAAGACCTTGCCGGAGATCCCGAACCCGAGGATCGCGGTGCGGAAGGGCCGGGGCATCAGAGCACCTCCGAGAGGAAACGCTGCAGGCGGGCGCTGCGGGGATTGTCGAACAGGTCCTCCGGGCGACCCGCCTCGACGATCTCGCCCTCGTCCATGAAGACCACCTGGTCGGCGACCCTGCGGGCGAACCCCATCTCGTGCGTCACGACCGCCATCGTCATGCCCCGCTCGCACAGTCCCGCCATGAGGGTGAGGACCCCCTTGACCAGTTCCGGGTCGAGGGCGGACGTCGCCTCGTCGAAGAGCATGACCTCGGGTTCCATCGCCAGAGCACGCGCGATGGCCACCCGCTGCTGCTGTCCGCCGGACAGGTCGCGCGGCCGGTGGTCGGCGCGCTCCCCCAGGCCGACTTCCGTGAGTTGTCGTCGGGCACGCTCCGTCGCCTCGCTCTTCGACATCCCCTTGACCTTCCACAGCGCCAGGGCGACGTTCTCCAGCGCGGTGTGGTCCGGAAAGAGGTTGAAGTGCTGGAACACCATCCCGATCCTGCGGCGCAGGACGTCCGGCCGGACGCGCAGGGCATCCTCGCCGTCGAGCAGGACGCCGCCGGAGCTGGGCTCGTGCAGCCGGTTGATGCCCCGCAGCAGGGTCGACTTGCCGGACCCCGACGGACCGATGATGCAGGTGGTGGTGCCGGGAGCGATCTCGAGGCTGACGTCGCGGATGACGGGGATGTCGCCGTACGCCATGCACAGGTTCTTCAGCTGCAGGCTGGAGCCGCGGAAGGTGAGCTGGTCGGCGGAGGTGCTGGTGGTGCTGCTCATGTGTTGCTCCCTGTGGTGAGCGGGCTGACCGCGTCGAGTTCTGTGACTTCCTTCAGTCCGCTCGTCGGCGCGGTAGGCCGGCGGCGACCGCTGCGGAAGCGCTGGTCGAAGTAGTTCACGAGGTGTGTGAGCGGAACGGTGACGACGAGGTAGAAGATGCCGGCCAGCACGAGCGGGGAGAGATTACCCGTGTTCACCGCCGCATCCTGGCCGACGCGGAAGAGCTCACGCTCCGAGACGAGCAGTCCCAGGAAGTAGACCAGGGACGAGTCCTTGACGATCGCGATGAACTGGTTGACGAGTGCGGGCAGCACGCGCCGCACGCCCTGCGGGATGACGACAAGCACCATGGCCCGTCCGTAATTCATGCCGAGGGCGCGGCAGGCCTCCAGTTGCCCCTTGTCCACGCTCTGGATCCCGGCGCGGAAGATCTCGCCGATATAGGCGCTGGCGATGAGGCTCAGCGCGATGATCCCCAGCGGGTACGGTGACGGCCCGAAGATGCTCTGGCTGAACTTCGCGAAACCCTGCCCGATCAGGAGGATGGTCAGGATCGCAGGGAGCCCCCGGAAGAGATCCGTGTAGATGCGCGCCGGGATCCGCAGCCAGCGGGAGGTGGAGATGCCCATCACGGCGACCACCATCCCGAGGACGAGGCCGATGACTGTGGAGGCGGCGGAGATGACGAGCGTGTTCACGAGGCCCACCGTCAGGAGCTGTGGTGCGACGGTGAGCATCGAGTCGACGTCGAAGAAGGTCTTGACGAGGTTGTCGAGGAAGTCCATGAGGGGCTCTCAGTTTGTCGGGTGCAACACCGGGGAGGTGTGCGTGCCTTGCCGTGCGGCTACTTGCTGGTGGGAGCCGGGGTCGCCGTCTGCTCGGCGCTCGGCAGGTACTGCTGCGGCATCGGGGAACCCGGGAACCACTTCTCGTAGAGTTCCTTCCACGTGCCGTCCTCCATGGCGTCGCCGAGCGCCTCGTTGAGCGCGGCCTTGAACTCCTCCTTGTCCTTGCCGATGGCGAATCCTGCCGGTGCATCGAAGGACGGGATGTCCGCTGCGGACACCAGGCCGTACTGCTCCATGTAGTCCTGCGCGGCTTCGTAGTCGAGGAAGTGTGCGTCGACGGAGCCGCTGTTGACCGCGGCGATCGCGGTGTTGTTGTCGGGGAACCGCACGAGGTCCGACTCCGTGAAGTTCTTCACCGCGTAGGCCTCCTGGAGCGTTCCCTGGACAACCCCCAGTCGGTGGCCCGCAACGCTCTTCTCGTCGGTGATGCCGGAATCCTCGCGGGTGATGAGGGTCAGGTAGCCGGCGAGGTATCCATCGGAGAAGTCCACCGTCTGCTGGCGTTCCTCGGTGATCCCGATCGCGGCTACTCCCACGTCGAACTGCTCGTTGGCGACGGCGGAGAGCAGGCCGGAGAAGTCCTGGCCGGTGAAGACGACGTCCTCGACGCCGATGCGGTGCGCGACGTCGGTGAACAGTTCGACGTCGAAGCCCGTGAAGTTCCCCGACTCGTCGGTGAAGGTGTACGGCTTCGAGTCCCCGAGGCTCGCAACGCGGATCGTGCCGGGCTCGATCAGGCTGTAGGGGTTGTCCTCTTCGCTCGAGGCCGCGCTACCGCCGCAGCCACTCAGGGCGAGAGTTGCTGCGAGGGCGGCCGCAGCCAGGGCGAAGGGGCGGGAGATGGTGCGCATCATGTCCGGGTACTCCAAAGGTGTCGGGTGAGTGGTGGGGCCCATGCTCGCTGCTGCAATGCCTTCGCCTTGCTTGTTGAGTCCGGTCTCACCTGCTTAGAATGAGACCGGACTCACACGGGTTGGTGAAGAACGTACCCCGCACTCCGGAGTTGGTCAACTGTTTCGAGAGGGCTTCATGGAATCTTCTTCAACGTCCCGGTACACGACGGTGGCGGACGTCGCACAACTCGCCCAGGTGTCGAAGGCACAGGCCGCGCGGGCTCTCGGCGGCTACGGCGCCGTCAGCGACGAGGTGCGCTCACGCGTCCTCGCCGCTGCGGAGACGCTGCAGTACCACCCCAACGAACTGGCCAGAAGCATGAACACCGGTCGCTCGAAGACGATCGGCGTCGTGGTCGGGGACATCGAGAACCCCTACTTCAGTCTTGCGATGCGCGGCATCTACGACACCTGCAAGGCGGGCGGCTTCGACGTCATCCTGATCAATACCGGAGAGGACCTGTCCACCGAGATCGACGCCGTGAACGTCCTGCTGGACAAGCGCGTGGACGGAATGATCGTCGCGCCCGTCACGCGGTCCCCCAGCACCCACCTCAAGCGTGTGGTCGACTCGGGGCGGCCGGTCGTCCTGCTGGACCGGAAGGTGCCGAGCCTGCCGGTGGACACCGTCGTCGCCGAGATGCAGCAGGTGTCCTACCAGGCCGCGCGCCATCTCCTCGACGAGGGGCACACGCGGGTCGGCTACATCTCCTCGCTCGACGTCGGTGGCGCCGACTTCACGGTGGATCTGGACCTCGGCAGCAATCCCGTCGCCGAGAGGATCGCGGGTATGCGCCGCGCGTTCGACGAGGGAGGCGTGGCCCTGCCGGTCGACCTGATCCGCCTGGGTGCAGGCAAGCAGCACAGCATTGCCGACCTCGTGGACGCGCTGCTCGCAGGCCCGGATCCGGCTACCGCCATCGTCGCCTCCGACAGCGTGATCGCGCTCGAGGCCCTCGCGGAACTCCAGCGTGCCGGGATACGGATTCCCGACGATGTCTCCTTCCTCATGTTCGACGAGTTGCCCTGGGCTGGCCTGATGACGCCGCCGATCACGGTGGTCGCCCAGCCCGTCTACGACCAGGGCGTGGCTGCAGCGGAGATACTGCTCCGGCGCATCGGCGGGGACCGCAGCGAACCGGAGCACCTGGCCCTGCCGTCCCGGCTGATAGTGCGGGGATCCGTCGCCGCGATTGGTTCCCCCGTCGATCCCGTGACTACCGGCGCCTCCGCCTGACACGATGGCCCGGTTCCCGGACTGCGCGCCGGAGGATCGATACTGGCTGTACCACCCCTACTCCCCGGAGGACCTCCACATGAAGATCGCACTGCTCGGCGTCGGACGCATGGGCCATGAACTCGGCGTACACCTGCTGACGGCCGGCCACGAGGTCACCGCCTGGAACCGCACGGCGAGCGCCGTCGAACGCCTCCGAGATGCGGGTGCGCTCCAGGCGGAGTCGCCCGAGGAGGCCGTCCGTGACGCCGACGTCGTTATGACCGTGCTCTTCGGCCCGGACACGGTGCGCGAGGTGGTGCTCTCGGGACTGGAACTTCCCGCCGAAGCCGTCTGGTTCGACGTCACGACGGTCTCCCCCGAGGACGCGCGCGAGTTCGCCGACTACGCCGTCGCCGCAGGCGTCCGCTACGTCCACGGTCCGGTCATCGGCAGCCTCGCCCCTGCCCGTGCGGGCCAGCTCGGCGTCCTGCTCGGTGGTGCGTCCAAGGACGTCGACGTCGTCGAACCGCTGGCCGCCCTGTGGGGCGACGCCGAGCGCCTGCGCCGCGTCGCCACGCCGTCGGACGCTGCCACCGGCAAGCTGCTCGCGAACCTCGCGCTCGGCGTCACGCTGCAGGGACTCGTCGAGGCCCTGCGCCTGGGGACCGCGAACGGGCTCGACGCCGCGGGCGTGCTCGACCTGCTCAAGGAAACCGGCCTCGGGGTCATCGCCGGCATGAAAGGCGCCGTCATCACGGAGGGGACGTTCGGCGACACCCAGTTCTCCGCGGACCTGCTCGCGAAGGATGCACGGCTCATGCTGCGCTCCACTCCCCTCCCGCTGCCGGCGGTCACCGCGGTACTGCAGTCGCTCACCGACGCGCAGCGCGCGGGCGCGGGCGACCACGACATCGCGGTGATCACGAAGCCCGAACTGGGCTAGAAGCGGAGTCGGCTGCGCCGGGACACCAGCAGGCCCCGGACACCTCGGCCGGGGCGACGCTCAGATTGCTTGCGACGCTCTTCGACAGCCGGTGATGGCGGGTTCGCCGGGTGCTGCGCTGGAATCCCTGCAGCCCCGAACCGAACCCCGAGCCCCCCCCTGTGCCGCGGGCCCATCCGCACCTACCGGTGGACGGCTTGGCCGTGCTATACCGCACCATACCTTGACGGATACCCCCCGGGGGTATAAGTTGGGTTCTACCTCATACCCCGGGACGTACGCCGTACAGGTCATCTGCACCGCGATGGAACCAGGGCCTCACCCAGGGTCGCCCGTTCTCCGCTGCGGCTACCTTGAGAATTCGCTGCTCACCAACTGCAGGAGACCACCATGACCGACACTGTCAGGACCCCCATCAACCTCACCGACGTCAGCGGGAACCAAAACTCCGACGCGACCCCTTCCGCGGAAGGTTCCTGTGGGTGCTGCGCACCCCAGCAGGCCACTGCAGCGCAGCCGGCGACCGAAGGCACCGTGTCTGCCGACTATTCGGTCACCGGCCTGACCTGTGGTTCCTGCGCAGGCCGGGTCAGCAGCGCCATCGGCGCCCTGGACGGCGTGGAGAATGTCCAGATCGCTCTCGTTCCTGGCGGCGTATCAACCGTCAGCGTCACCAGCAACCAGCGCCTTGACGCGTCGTCCATTCGGGACGCCGTCGAGAAGGCCGGCTACCAGCTCACGACCGCCTGAGCCGACAGGCAGAGGCACGGGCCCCTCTCCTCGAGCGGGGCCGGAGGAAAAGTCATCATGAGCAAGAACCAGAACACCACCAACCAGCATCGTCACCCAGGCGGACCGGAATCAACGCACGGTCAGGCCATGCCGGAAAGCCACGCCCATTCGGCAATCTCCACCCCGGAGCATCCCGAGGGAAGCCACGGACCCGAACCGTACATGAACCGCAGCGGGCACGCGGGTCACCAGGGTCACGGGACGAGCCATGGCACGGATGAGGATCATCAGGTCCATTCGCAGGGGGAGCATGCCGGGCACTCGACCGCGATGTTCAAGGACCGATTCTGGATCAGCCTGGTCCTCGCGGTCCCCGTGGTCGCGTTCAGCCCCATGTTCACCATGCTCCTCGGGTACATGCCGGCCGAGTTCCCGGGCTCCACCTGGATTGCGCCGATCCTTGGCACTGTCATCTTCGTCTACGGCGGCACCCCGTTCCTGAAGGGCGGGGGAACGGAGCTGAGGACCCGGCAGCCAGGCATGATGCTGCTGATCGCAATGGCGATCAGTGTCGCGTTCATCGCCTCCTGGGTCACGACCCTCGGCATCGGCGGCTTCGATCTGGACTTCTGGTGGGAGCTCGCCCTGCTGGTCGTCATCATGCTGCTCGGCCACTGGATGGAGATGCGCGCCCTCGGCTCCGCCGCCGGAGCCCTGGACGCGTTGGCGGCCCTGCTTCCCGATGAGGCCGACAAGGTCACTGAATCCGGCGTCGAAACCGTCCCCGTCAGCACCCTGGCAGCGGGTGATGCTGTGCTCGTGCGCTCCGGCGCACGCGTACCCGCTGACGGAAAGATCATCGACGGGACCGCGGAATTCGACGAGTCCATGATCACCGGCGAATCCCGCACCGTACCCCGCACCATCGGGGAGACCGTCGTCGCCGGAACCGTCGCCACGGATAACGCCGTCCGGGTGCAGGTCACCGCCGTCGGGTCCCAGACGACCCTGGCAGGGATCCAGCGTCTGGTCGCCGAAGCGCAGGCCTCCTCCTCGAGGGCGCAGGCCCTCGCAGACCGGGCCGCTGCCCTGCTGTTCTACTTCGCGCTCGGCGCCGGCATCCTGACCTTCATCGCCTGGATGCTCCTGGGCAGCCCGGATGATGCGGTCATCCGCACCGTCACCGTCCTGGTGATCGCCTGCCCGCACGCCCTGGGCCTGGCGATCCCCCTGGTCATCGCGATCTCCACCGAACGCGCCGCAAAGGCCGGCGTGCTGATCAAGAACCGCATCGCCCTGGAACGCATGCGCACCATCGACGTCGTCCTGTTCGACAAGACCGGCACGCTCACGCAAGGCCGGCACGCCGTCACTGGGACCACCACGACCACTGGTGTCACCGAGGCCGAGCTCCTCGCCCTGGCCGGTGCCGCGGAAGCAGACAGCGAACACCCCGTCGCCCGCGCCATCGTCACCGCAGCACAGTCCGACCCCGCCGCGGTCAGCCTTGATTACACGGGCACGAGTTTCGCGTCCATGACCGGACGCGGTGTCCAAGCGACCGTGAACAACCACCAGGTGTCCGTGGGCGGACCGAACATGCTCAAGGAGCTCGGCCTCACTACCCCTGCCGACATCGCCACGACGGTGGAGGAATGGGTGGGCCGTGGAGCGTCCGTGCTGCACATCGTTCGCGACGGCTCCGTGATCGGCGTGGTGCGGCTCGAGGACAAGGTCCGCGAAGAATCCAGGGCAGCAGTCAAGGCGCTGCAGGCCCGCGGGGTGAGGGTCGCGATGATCACCGGGGATGCGCGTCAGGTCGCAGACGTCGTCGGCGCGGAGCTGGGCATTGACGAGGTATTCGCCGATGTCCTGCCGCAGGACAAGGACACCAAGGTCACCGAGCTGCAGTCCCGCGGGCTGAAAGTGGCCATGGTCGGCGATGGCGTGAATGACGCCCCAGCCCTGGCCCGCGCCGAAGTGGGCATCGCGATCGGCGCCGGCACGGACGTTGCCATGGAATCAGCGGGCGTCGTCCTGGCCGGGAACGATCCCCGTTCGGTACTGGCAATGATCGATCTGTCCCGGGCCAGCTACCGCAAGATGATCCAGAACCTGATCTGGGCCACCGGATACAACGTGCTCGCCGTCCCCCTGGCCGCCGGGGTGCTGGCCTTCGCGGGGATCCTGCTCTCCCCCGCCGCCGGCGCGGTCCTCATGAGTGTCTCCACGATCGTGGTGGCCCTGAACGCGCAGCTGCTGCGTCGGATCGACCTCAGCCCGGAGCGGATCAGGATCGACTAGAACTGCCAGCATCTGCGTCCGGGCGGAAGGTACTGACAGCACACCCACCTGAGCTTTGAAGGATCTGACCACCATGAAGCGTTATTCGTCCCTCGCCGCTCTGAGTCTCGCGACGGCCCTCACCCTCGCCGCCTGCGGCACCGACTCCGGCAGCACCACCAGCACAGACACGACCAGCGCCGAAGCTGCAGCTCCTGCCTCGAGCGCAGCTGCTGATACGTCCCCGTCCGCTGACGCGTCAGGGACCACCAGTTCGGACGCCGTGTCGGAGGAGCACAACGATGCGGATGTCATGTTCGCGCAGATGATGATTCCCCATCACGAGCAAGCCGTGGAGATGAGCGAGATGATGCTCGCCAAGAATGGCATCAGCCCCGGGATCAAGGACCTCGCGACGAAGATCAAGCGCGCCCAGGGCCCTGAGATCGAGACGATGAGCGGCTGGCTTGAAGCCTGGGGCGAGCCCAGGGAGCCCGAAGCTGGCGCCGACCATGGCTCAGGAGGCCACGACATGGGCAATATGGGATCCCACTCCGAATCAGGCGCAGGTTCCAGCGCCGGCATGCCGGGAATGATGAGCCGGGACCAGATATCCGCCCTCGGATCCACCGAGGGTACCGAGGCGGCCCGCATGTTCCTCGAGTCCATGACCGCCCACCACGAGGGAGCAATTGAGATGGCCCAGATCGAGATCACCGACGGCGAGAACCCCGAAGCGGTCGAGCTGGCCGGAATCATCGTCGACGCCCAGCAGATCGAGATCGACGAGATGAACGAGCTGCTCGCGGGCCTCTAACCAGGGGTTCGTGTGTGCACCGTACTCGGCGTCGGGTTTGTCAGCCTTCGCACAGGATCATCAGTGTCCGGGTGATCAGGAAAGGCTGTCCAAGTCTCCGCGCATCTGGGTACGGTACGAAGTATGGCTACCCTCGACACTCCCGGTCCCGACGAAACCCACCAGCGCCCTGAGGGCGTCTCCGACATCACGGTCGAAGCTCTCGGCAAGCTCTCCGAAGCACTCGAGGTGCTGGAACACGCGCGTGGCTACCTGTACGGGTTCCACCGCCTCACCGGTACCGCGGACCTCAACCTCTCCGAGGCCGAGGAACTGTTCCGCGAGGCCGGCCACACGGAGATCGCCGACAGGCTCGCCAGCGAGATCATCGGACGCAACGTGATCGAGGGGCGCTGGACGTTCCAGATCGTCGAGGACTACGACGACCACTACTACTCCGAATTCAAGGCATTCGAGAAGGAGGCGCGGGACGCCCTCGTGCAGGGCAAGCGCCACCTCTTCGAAGCGGAGATGAAAGAGGACCGCCGCACCAAGGGCAAGAAGCACCACGAGGCACTGCCGCCGGAGGCCTGAGCACCCGGCCGCACCCCCTGCCCACCGGAACCCTGCTCGTCCTGTTCTGTTCGCCGCGCGGGCTCTGAGAGGATGGTCGGACCATGACCAGTTCCGTATCCGTCGAGCCGACCGAGCACAGCGCGCGCCGCCTCGGGCAGGCACGCCTCGCCGTCAGCGTCCTGTTCCTGACCAATGGCGCGATGTTCGCGAACATCCTGCCGCACTACCCGGCCATCAAGGACGGGCTGGACCTCAGCAACGCGGCCTTCGGCGTCTCGGTGGCGGCCTTTCCACTCGGCGCGATCACGGCCGGGCTCGCGTCCGGCGCCCTCGTCCGACGTTTCCGGTCCTCGCGGGTCGCGACCGTCGGCACGTGGTTCATCGGACTGTCGATCCTGCTTGCGGGCATCGCGCCGTCGTGGGCCGTCCTGACAGTCACCCTGTTCCTCGCGGGCGCCATGGACGCCATCACCGACGTCGCGCAGAACTCGCACGGGCTCCGGGTCCAGCGTCTCTACAAGCGCTCCATCCTCAACTCGTTCCACGCCGTGTGGAGCATCGGCGCGGTGCTCGGCGGGCTGATGGGGGCGACGGCGGCGGGCCTCGAGATTCCGCGCGGCCTGCACCTCGCGGTGTCCTTCGTGCTCTTCAGCGCCCTCACCCTCACGTGCTACCGCTTTCTCCTGCCGGGTGCCGAACCGGCGGAGCCCGAGGACGAAGCGCGGGACGCGGCAGCGCCCGTCGCGCGGCGCGCTTCGCTCGTCACGGTCGGCATCCTGGCGGCCCTCGTTGCGATCGGCATCGCCGGAGCGCTCGTGGAGGACGCCGGAAGCACCTGGGCCGCTGTGTACCTGACCGACGCCCTCGGCGCGACGCCAACCGTGGCCGGCCTCGGTTTCGTCGCCCTGGTCGGCCTGCAATTCGTCGGGCGCCTGTTCGGGGACCGCCTCGTGGACCGGTTCGGGCAACGGGCCGTGGCACAGACCGGCGGCGCACTGGCCGCCGTCGGCATGGGCACCGCCCTGCTCTTCCCGTCGATCCCGCTGACCATCCTCGGGTTCGGGCTGGCAGGGCTCGGCGTCGCCACAATCATCCCGGCGGCCATGCACAGTGCTGATGAGCTGCCCGGGCTGCGCCGCGGAACGGGACTGACCGTGATCAGCTGGCTGCTGCGCCTCGGGTTCCTGCTGTCCCCGCCGATCGTCGGTGCGATCGCCGACGCTTCGTCGTTGCGGGTGGGGCTGATCGTCGTTCCACTGGCAGGCATCCTGGCCCTGCTAGCATCACCCGTGCTACCGAAGCGCGTTCGCGGGCTGCCCTCCTGAGCGCGGACAGGGGCACGGCCACCGCCATCGAGCGTGCCGCTGCGCCTCACCGTGATCTCCGCGCTTCTCTGATGCGTCGAAGAATCTGCTACACAAGGAAGGTCACGGACACGCCTCGATACCGGGCGGTATCCGTGACCACTCACATGGGGACGAGAACTGCACATGCGATTCGGAGAGATGCTGCGTGAAGCGCGCAGCGCGAAGGGACTGTCCCGCGCCGAGCTGGGCGCAGGCGTCTATTCCACCCACTACATCTCGCTCCTCGAGCGCGGGCAGCGCCAGCCGACTCCCGAGATGGTGCACCACCTGGCCGGCGTCCTGGGGATGGACGCACAAATCCTCAACTGGTGGGTGGAGCAGCCCTCCGGCACGGATGAATCCGCCCTCGCGGTGGCGATGCACAACGCCAGCAACGCGCGCGATCTGCAGGATGATTCGCTGACGGCCTCCGAAGCCGGATATGCCGCGTCCATCGCACAGAAGCAGGGGAATGCTGCTGCGTGGTGGTCGATGGCGAATCTGCAAGCACAGGCCCTCGTGGCCCTGGGCAGGTACGACGACGCCGATGCAGTCCTCCGGACCCTATGCAGCAGCCCTCTCGCGGGGCAGAAGCCCGAACTCCAGGCTGTTGTACTCGCCCGCCAGTCCGTGGTCCTGCGGTCACGCGGCAGGCTGACCGAAGCCATCGAGGCCGCGCAGGCCGCCGTGGAGGTGGCTTCGGGCTTGCCCGGCCCCAGTGTCGTACGCCTGGAAGTCGCGTTCGTGCTTCTCGCCGCCCTGTCGGTTCAGGGACGCCTCGACGAGGCTTGGGAACTCATCACGGAGATGCACCTCGAGGCGGCGGATCCAGTACTGCCATCCCGGCTGATCGGTCGAGGAGCTTGGGCCGTGGGCAATGTAGCCTTTCGGCGCGGCGACGTCGAGATCGGCCTTACGCAGCATCGGCTCGCCGCTGAGCTGCTTTCAGCCAAGACCAATGTGGAGGAGTGGGCCGCGTTCCACAGTGCCTCTGCTGCGATGCGGCTCTCTGCCGGTCTCGCCGATGATGAGGTGTGGCAGTGCCTCCAGAACGCGCAGCTGGGCCGGCAGATTTCCGGCACCGATGAGCAGCGCCAGGAGGTAAAGCTGCAGGAAGCACACTTCCATCTGCGGACAGGGCACCCCGAGTTGGCCGGTCCGCTCCTGGAGGGTGTCGAGGCCACCGGCGGGTTGCGCTACTTCGAAAACGTCTCGCTGCTTGACCGGCTGTTGGGCGAGTACCACGCCGGCCAGGGCGACACCCCCCGCAGCCGGAAGTACTTCCAGCGAGCGATCACCCTCCTGGAGGAGGCCGGAGCCTTGGAGTCAGCGGCAGAAGTACGCGAGTTGCTGCGCGCCTAGTCCCTTGATGTACTCCGGCTACATCGAGGCGAGCAGCGCATCGCAGGCCTGCTCACAGCGTCGGCAGGCTTCCGCGCAGACACGGCAGTGCTCGTGCATCTCCGCATGCCGGGAGCACTCGTCCGCGCAGGCCCCGCATGCAGTACGGCAGGCCTCGAGGATCGCCCGGCTGAGGTTGGCGTCGTATCCGGTATGGCGGGACACCACGCGGCCGGTGGCTGCACAGATGTCCGCGCAGTCGAGATTGGTGCGGACACACTGCCGCAGCTCGGCCACCATGTCCTCGGCGAGGCAGGCGTCTGCGCAGGCGGTGCAGGCCTGTGCGCAGTCGAAGCACGCCTCGATGCACTCCGCCAGCAGGTCGGGGTCGAAGCCGTCGCGGTCCTGCGGGTAGGTGTCGAGCATGGCGCGGGCTTTGGACATGAGGTGCTCCTTCTTCGATGGGCTTGATGCGTCTGCAGCGAGGTAGTGCTGCCTTGCGGTGTCGGGGCCGGATGAGGTATTGGTCGCCAGGGCCGATCGCATCTCCGGGTCAGGTCCGGTCGAGGATCCCAGGACGGAATCGGCGGATGCTGTACAGGATGAACGCCGCTGCCAGGAGAGCGGAGAGGATGAGGCCCGAGCCCACGCTCCAGCCGCCCGGCAGCCACCAGCGGTCGTCGAGGGGCCACCAGGCAGGAACTGCCGGCTGGACGCCCCACAGCACGCCGATCAGCAGAAGGACCAAAGCCCCGAGGAAGCTGAGCGCGATATTGCGTGTGTTCCTCACGCCCTGGGCTGCGGCCGCGAAGGCCCTTCGCTTCACCGGCCGCAACCACCGCCGCGCCCACTCGTACTGCTGCGACAGAACGGCCAGCCCTGCAACCAGGGCCAGCAGCCCGGGACCGGGCAGTACGAGGGCGGCGAGGCCGACGAGCACCAGCAGCCAGCCCACCACCAGCCCGAAGATACGGCTCGCGCCGCGCGGTCTCGTCCGGCCGGCGAAGACGGACCCATGGGATGCGGCGCGGCGCTGCCGCGGATGCCGAGGCATCACGGATTCCTCAGTAGGCTTCGCATTCCTCTATCGTTGGAGTGAAGAACGCTCGTGGCAAGGCCTGACAGAGACCCCCTGTCGACTTGCTGCCCGGCAGAAAGTACGGGTACCGCCGCGTATAGGCAGCGAGTACAGATACTTCCCGCAGAAGAGCGGGCTACAGAAGGAGAACCACCATGATCGGATTCATCATCGCCGGCCTCATCATCGGCGCGCTCGCCCGGCTCATCAAGCCCGGCAAGCAGAACCTCGGCCTTCTCGCCACGCTGCTGCTCGGCCTCGTGGGATCCATCATCGGCGGCTCGATCGCGAGCCTCCTCGGCACCGGCGATATCTTCGAGCTCAACGTTTTCGGTTTCATCGTCTCCGTCATCGCCGCCGTCCTGCTGATCGGCGTCGCCGAAGCCCTCATGGGCCGCCGCCGCCACCGCGTCACCCGCTAGGCAGCAGCATGCAGAAGGGGCGGCTCCGGCCGCCCCTTTCGTGTGTGCCCGAGGCCCTGCCCGATCCCTGCACGCGCTTGCGCGGCCGGTGCGGCACGTCGTCATCCCCCCGCTCGTTCACCCACTGCACGTCCCCCACCGCGTGCAGCGACCAGGTGTAGCGTTGACAGTAGATGGGGCACAGATTCGTCCGGAGGGCTCAATCATGAACAAGAACTGGCGCTGGCTTCCCGCCGGTATCGTCCCGGTCGTCATCGCCGCTGCCGCCGTGAGCGCATCGACCGGCGCTGAAGCCCAGCCGCAGCTCCCCGCCCTGACCGCCCAGCAACTCCTCGAGTTCGTGGCCACCAGCGCGGATGACGCCTATTCCGGAACCGTCGAGCAGTCCTCGGACCTCGGCCTCCCGGACCTGAGCCTCGCAGCTCCTCCCGGCGGCTCGTCGGGGTCCGATCCCACCTCAGCCGCCCTGGAGCTCCTCACCGGCGAGCACACCGCGCAGGTCTACATCGACGGGCCGCGCAAGGCCCGCGTCCAGCTGCTCGACCAGTTGGCCCAGCGGGACGTCGTCGTGAACGGGGACGACGTCTGGTTCTACGATTCGGAGGCGAACGAGGCTGTGCATGCCGTCCGCCCCGCTGACGCCGGGGAGGACGACCTCGAGGCGATGCTCCGGGGGAAGGCAACCGAGCATCCCGAGCTGCAGAACGTCCCGCGGACCCCTGCCGAACTGGCCGAAGTGTTCCTCGCACGCATCGATCCCAGCACCGAGGTGACCGTCGGCGACACCAGCCGCGTCGCAGGCCGGAGCGCCTACCAGCTCCTGCTGACGCCCGACGACGCCGCCACCCTTGTCGGTTCCGTCGCCGTGACCGTCGATTCCGAGACCGGCGTTCCCCTCGGCGTCAGGGTGCAGGCCAGGGGCCAGGAGGAACCCGCGTTCTCCGCCAGCTTCATCTCCGTCGACTTCAGCACCCCCGACGCCGGCATCTTCGACTTCACCCCGCCGCCCGGCGTAACCGTCACCGAGGCGTCTCTAAAGGACGGCGCACAGCACGAAGCCGACGCGGCGGACGAGGTCCGGGTGTCCGGGCAACCCACCGTCATCGGGCAGGGATGGAGCACCATCGTGGAACTGCCGGCGGGCAGCGCCTCGAAGCTCGGCCTCAGCACAGGCACGGGCGCATCGACCGGGATGGGCGACATCATGGAGATCGAGCCCGGAATGGATCCCGAGGAGGTCGCCGGAGCCCAGGCGCTGCTGGAGCAGGCCCTCGTCGAGACCGATGGCGGCAGGGCCCTGCAGACGTCCCTCGTCTCGGTGTTCATCACCGATGACGGACGGGTGCTTGCAGGCGCCGTCGGCGTCGACCAGCTCGTCGCCGCGTCCCGGCAGTGATCGAACCGGCAGTGATCGAACCGGCAGTGATCGAACCGGCAGTGATCGAACCGGCAGTGATCGACGGAGTACCCGCGCGGTCGGCATCCGCGGCACGGGCCGGAGAGTGAACGCCGGCGAGCTCGCGATCGAGACGCGCGGATTGACCAAGGTCTTCGGCAGGCAGCGGGCGGTCGACAGCATCGACCTCACGGTGCCGCGCGGATCGGTGTTCGGTTTCCTCGGTCCCAACGGGTCGGGGAAGACGACGACCATCCGCGTGCTCCTCGGCCTGGCCTCGGCGACCAGCGGCGAGGTCCGCCTGCTCGACGGCGAGATGCCCCACGATGCGCGCGCCGTCCTGCCCCGCGTCGGCGCACTCGTCGAGGGACCGGCCATCTATCCCTTCCTCTCGGGCCGCGCGAACCTCCAGCGGTTCGACGCCGCCGACCGCCGGACCGACCCTGCGACCCGCAGCAGACGGGTGGACGAAGCGCTCGAGCGCGTGGGGCTCAGCCATGCGGCGAAGAAGCGGGCACACGCCTACTCGCTCGGCATGAAGCAACGCCTCGGGATCGCGAATGCGCTGCTGGCTCCGCGGGACCTGCTGATCCTCGACGAACCCACCAACGGTCTCGACCCGCAGGGGACGCGTGAGGTCAGGAGCCTCATCAGGTCATTGTCGGACGACGGCACCACCGTCTTCGTCTCCAGCCACCTCCTCGCCGAGGTGGAGCAGATGTGCACGCGCATCGCCGTCATGAGCGCGGGCCGACTCGTCGCGCAGGGCACACTCGACGAACTCCGCTCCGGCGGCACAGCCCGCGTCCGCGTGACGACGCCCGATGCAGCCGAAGCCCGCCGCGTGCTCACCGGCCTCGGCCTCACGCCCGAACTGCACGGGCACGACGACGTCGTCACGGCCGAACTGTCCGTCGCCGGCCTGCAGCCCGAGACCGTGAACGCGGCACTGGTCCGCGCGGAGGTGCGTGTGCGCGGCTTCGAGGTTCGCGGAGCCTCGCTCGAGGACCGCTTCGTCGCACTCACCGGAGAGGGGTTCGACGTTGCCGGCTGAATCCGCAGTTGCCCCCGTACCACGCACGGGAAGATCCCTCGGGCTCACCCTGGTGGTCTCCGAGGTCGCCGTCCTGTTCCGGCGGCTCCGCACCTGGGCGATGATCGGCGCGCTGGCGCTGATCCCGATCCTCATCGCCGTCGTGGTCCGTGTCTCTTCGGACGAGTCCTCCAGCGGTCGTGGTCCGGCGTTCCTGAACAGCATCACGCAGAACGGCTTGTTCGTGTCGCTGACGGCACTCACCGTCGCCATTCCGCTGTTCCTGCCGCTGACCATCGGCGTCGTGGCGGGTGACACGATTGCCGGCGAGGCCAACCTCGGCACCCTTCGCTACCTGCTCGTCGCTCCCGCCGGGCGCATCCGCCTGCTGCTCGTGAAGTACGCGGGGGCCGCACTGTTCTGCTTCGTCGCGACCCTGACCGTCGTCGTCACGGGCGCCGTCGTCGGGGCGCTGCTGTTTCCCGTCGGGCCGGTGACGCTGCTGTCCGGCGCCACCGTGGGGATACCCGGCTACCTCGTGCGGCTGCTCCTGCTCGCGCTGTACGTCACGGTGTCGCTCCTGGGGCTCAGCGCCATCGGTATCTTCATCTCGACGCTGACGAGTGTTCCGGTCGGCGCCATGGCGGCGACCGCCGCGCTGGCCGTCATCGCCCAGATCCTCGGCGCCCTGCCTCAGCTCGAGTGGCTGCATCCGTGGCTGTTCACGCATCACTGGCTGGGCTTCGCGGACCTGCTGCGCGAGCCGATCGTCTGGACCTCGTTCGCCGACAACGCGCTCCTGCAGCTCGGGTACATCGCCGTGTTCGGGGCGCTGGCCTACGGCCGCTTCAGCACGAAGGACATCCTGAGCTAGCACAGGAGTGCGGAATGCTACGCACGACGACGTCGAATCCTCCCTTCGGCCCTGCTTAAGTTAGGCTACCCTTGCTCCTCGTGGCACGACCATCGCCGCCTCCCGGACGTATAGCCCCTCCCCTGCTGAGAAGAGACCCTGATGCGCCCCCGCCCACTGCTGACCGCGATCGTCGGCCTGACCGCCCTGGCATCGACCCTCTCGGGATGCGGCGTGCTCGGATCCCAGTCAGCGGATCTCCAGATCTACTCCGCGCGCCACTACGACCTCGAGGGCGCGTTCGGGCAGTTCACGGAGGATACGGGGATCACCGTGGAGTTCATCAGCGGTGACGATGCCGAGCTCCTCGAACGGCTCAAGGCCGAGGGTGAGGACACTCCCGCCGACGTCTTCATGACCGTCGATGCCGGCAACCTCTGGAACGGGGCGCGCCGGGGTGAACTCGCCGCGATCGATTCCGCCGTGCTCGACGAGGCCGTGCCCGACGACCTCCGCGACGCCGAGGGGCGCTGGTACGGTCTCGCCATGCGTGCGCGCACCGTCACCTACAACCCCGAGGCCGTTGACCCCGCGGAGTTCGACCCGGTGGACACCTACGCGGGCCTGGCGGATCCACGGTGGAAGGACCGCCTGTGCATGCGGGACGCGACCTCCGCCTACACGCAGTCCCTCGTCGCCAGCCTGATCGACCTGCACGGTCGGGACCGCGCCCTCGAGATCGTCCAGGGCTGGGTCGCGAACAACGTGGAGATCATGAGCAACGACGTCCTGCTGCTCGAGGCGATCGACGCCGGGACGTGCGACGTCGGCATCAACAACCACTACTACCTCGCCCGCACCCTGGCGGAGAAGCCGGAGCTCAAGGTCGACCTGTTCTGGGCCAGCCAGCAAGGAGCGGGTACGCACGTGAACATCTCGGGGGCAGGGGTCGTCGAGGGCGCCGACAACCCGGAGGACGCGCAGCGACTCATCGAGTGGCTTGCCACCGACGGGCAGAACGCCTTCGTGGACGCCAACCATGAGTACCCGGTCAACCCAACGGTCGAACCGGAACCGGTCATCGCCGGCTTCGGGGACTTCTCGCGCATGCCCCTCAACGCGGAGGCCTACGGGACGCTCAACGCCGACGCCGTCGACCTGCTCGCCGAGGCCGGATACCGGTGACGGGACCGGCGGCACTCGCCGAGGCACGCCCTCCCGAGCGCCGCGTCCGCACGTACGGCGTGGGCCGGCCCGGCTGGTCGGCCCTGGTCATCGCCGTCGCCGTCGTCATCGCCACCCCGGTGCTGGCGGTGGTGCTCGACGGCGTCGGAAGCATCGGGGACTCGGCGCCACCGCGCGGACTCGCCGGGATGGTGCTCACCACTCTCGCCCTGATGCTCGGGGTCGGCGCGGGGTCGCTCGTCGTGGGCGGCGGCCTGGCCTGGCTCGTGACCGCTTACCGCTTCCCGCTGCGGAACCTCCTGGTGTGGCTGCTCGTCCTTCCCCTGGCGATGCCGGCGTACGTCCTCGGTTTCATCTTCCTGTCCGTCTTCGACGTCGCAGGCCCGGTCCAGTCCTTCCTGCGGTCCGTCTTCGGGGCAGGAGTGTGGGTTCCGGAGGTCCGCTCCCTGCCGGCGGCGGTGCTGGTGATGTCGCTGTCCCTGTACCCGTACGTCTACCTGCTGGCTCGCTCGGCGCTGATCGAGCAGTCCGCCGGGACCTACGACGCAGCGCGCACCCTGGGTGCGTCGCGTGGTCGCGCCCTGCGCCGGGTGCTGCTGCCCCTGGCCCGGCCCTCGCTGGCCGCGGGGCTCGCCCTGGTCATGATGGAGACCCTCACCGATTTCGCCACGGTGCAGTACTTCAATGTCCAGACCGTCTCCGTGGGCGTGTACCTGGTCTGGAAGGGCACCTTCGATTTCCATGCTGCGACACAGCTCGCCGTGCTGGTCCTGCTGTTCGCCGTGGCGGTGCTGACCGGTGAGCGGGCGCTGCGGGGCCGCGCCCGCTACCACCAGCACGGAGGCCGGGGGCAGGGCGTCCAGCCCGAACTGCTGCGGGGAGCGCGGGGGTGGGCAGCCACTGCCGCCTGCGTGGCCGCCCTCGCAGCCGGGTTCCTCATCCCGGTGGCGCAGTTGCTGGTCTGGGCCGCGGGTCAGCTCTTCTCGGATGCCTCCGCACTGACCGATGCCCGCTTCGCCGATTACCTGGTCAACAGCCTGGTGGTCGCCGGAATCACGGCCGCCGGCTGCGTGATGCTCTCGATGATGATCGGCCATGCGATCCGCCTGGGCGGCGGCCGGCTCGTCTCCTTCGCGGCGCAGTTGACCACCTTCGGCTATGCCGTTCCGGGCGCCGTGGTGGGGATCGGGGTCCTGCTGTCCTTCGCCGCGGCCGATGATGCCTTGGAACGTGCGGGTGTTCCGGGCGGCACCGGACTGGTCGTGACGGGCTCGGTGCTCGGCATCCTCTATGCCTACGTGATCCGGTTCCTCGCTCCGGCGTACCAGTCGGTCAGCGCGAGCCTCGAGAAGATCCCACCCACCGTCACGTTCTCCGCACTGAGCCTCGGTGCCGCTCCGAGGCGCATCCTCGGCCGGGTGCACTTCCCCCTGGCCCGGCCGGGTGTCGCCGTCGCCCTCATGCTGGTGGTGATCGACGCCGTAAAGGAGCTGCCGATCGTACTGTTGCTGCGACCCTTCGGATTCACGACGACGTCGGTGTGGGTCTATGAGCTTGCGCGCGAGAACTTCTGGGAGAAGGCGTCGCTCCCGGCGCTCGTCATCGTTGCGGTCGCCGTCGTCCCGGTCTTCGTGCTCGTGCGCCAGACCCGGCGGAACGAGTCGCTGGGCAGACTCGCGAAAGGGGTACGGCCATGACCGCACGAGCGGAAGGCGCGGCGTCCGGGCCGGAAGCGCCCGTTCCGGCGCTCGTCCTCGAGGGCGTCACCAAGCGCTACGGTTCCGCCAGGGGCGTGGAGGCAGCGGACCTCTCGATCCGCGCGGGCGAACTGGTGACCCTGATCGGCCCCTCCGGGTGCGGGAAATCGACGACCCTGCGGCTCGTCGCCGGCCTGGAGCGGCCGGACGCCGGAACCCTGAGCGTGGCGGGGAGCGTCGTCGCCGATGCCCGCAGCTTCGTGAATCCGGAGCGGCGCCGGGTCGGGCTCGTCTTCCAGGACCACGCCCTCTTCCCCCACCTGACGGTCGCCCGGAACGTCGAGTTCGGCCTCGACCGGCTGTCCCGCGGCGAGCGCCGGTCACGCGTCGGCGAACTCCTGGACCTCGTCCAGCTGGCACACCTGGCGGAACGCTACCCGCACGAGCTCTCCGGAGGGGAGCAGCAGCGCGTCGCCCTGGCCCGCGCACTGGCGCCCCGGCCCGCCGTCGTGCTGCTGGATGAGCCGTTCTCGAGCCTGGACGAGTCGCTGCGCGCCCAGGTGCGCCGGGACACCGTGGCGACGCTGCGGGACACCGGTACCACCGGGGTCCTCGTGACTCATGACCAGACGGAGGCGCTCTCGGTGGGCACGCGCGTCGTGGTCATGAACAACGGCGTGATCGAGCAGGCGGATGCTCCCGAGGTGGTCTTCGAGCGGCCGGCGAGCCGGTTCGTCGCGTCCTTCATGGGTGACGCCGACTTCCTTCCGGCGCATGTGCATCGGGCGTTGCTGACGTGCGAGATCGGGATCGTCTCGACCGTCCCGGGGTGGGCGGACAGCGACGTCGACGTCGACGTCGTCCTGCGGCCCCACGAGGTGGCCCTGCGGCCAGCTCCGGATGCCCCCGCCCGCGTCTCGTCCGTGGAGTACCACGGCGCCTTCGTCCTCCACCACGTCCGGCTCGCCTCGGGGCGCACCCTGCGCTCATGGCAGCCGCACGACGTCCGCTATCCCGTCGGCACCGCGGTCGCGGTGACGGTGGCAGCGGGCACCTCCCCCACCCTGCTCGTCGGCGACCGGGCCGTAACGTCCCCGCCGGCCGACAGCCTGAAACTCGGCAGCAGCGCACCGCGCGAGGCCGGGTTTCCCGATGACACCGTTCCGACCGAGGTACCACGATGAGCCTTGACCCCGACCTCTTCCAGGTCACGATCACCGACCTCGCCCGGCACGGCGAGCGGCCCGCCGTCCTCACCGCCGGCGGGGTGCTCTCGTACCGGGAGCTCGCCGAGCGGGTGGACGACGTCGTCCGTCGCCTCGGTCCCGAGCGGCGCCTCGTCATGCTCGCCGCGCGGAACGACCTCGAATCGCTCGTCGGCTACCTCGCGGCCCTGACGGCCGGTCACCCCCTCCTGGTGACGTCCGCCGACAAGCCCGCCGCGCAGGAATCGCTGGCCGCGGCCTATGATCCCGATGTCGTGCTCCGCCCCAGCGACGGCGGCCTCGCCCTCGAGGAGCGGCGACCGGGCACGCGCCACGACCTCCACCCGGAGCTCGCACTGCTGCTCAGCACGTCCGGGTCCACCGGCTCGCCCAAGCTCGTGCGGCTCTCCCGGTCGAACCTCATGGAGAACGCCCGGGCGATCGCCGAGTACCTGGGCATCGGCCCGGACGATCGCGCTGCCACGACGCTGCCGTTCACCTACTGCTACGGCCTGTCCGTCATCAACAGCCACCTGATCAGCGGAGCGGGCCTGGTGCTCACGGACCTCTCCGTCGTCGACCCCTGCTTCTGGGAGCTCTTCCGCGATCGCGGCGCGACGTCGTTCGCTGCGGTCCCCTACAGCTTCGACCTGCTGGACCGTGTGGGATTTGCCGAGATGGACCTGCCGAGCCTGCGCTACGTCACCCAGGCCGGTGGCCGGCTGGCGCCGGACAAGGTGCGGGCCTGGGCCGAGACGGGCCAGCGCCGCGGGTGGGACCTCTTCGTGATGTACGGCGCCACGGAGGCCACGGCCCGCATGGCCTACCTGCCGCCGGACCTGGCCGCCGGACATCCCGGAACCATCGGCGTTCCCGTGCCCGGCGGCTCCTTCCGGATCGAGCCGGTGGAGGGCCTTCCCGACGGCGAGCTGGTCTATTCGGGCCCCAACGTCATGCTGGGTTACGCCGAGAGCCCCGAGGACCTCGCCCTCGGGCGGCAGGTGCACGAGCTCCGCACGGGAGACCTCGCCCGCCGGCACGAGAACGGCCTGTACGAGGTGGTGGGCCGCCGCAGCCGCTTCGTCAAGATCGCCGGGCTGCGGGTCGACCTCGGGCAGGTCGAGCGGATCCTGGCCGATCTTGGGGCGACCGCTGCTGCGACAGGCACCGACGACGGCCTGATCGTCGCGGTCGAGGGCGAGCAGGATGCCGGCATGCTGGCAAAGGTCCTCGCGTCCGACCTCGGACTGCCCCGGGCCGCCGTCGACCTGCAGGTGGTGGAACGCCTGCCCCGGCTGGCGTCCGGCAAGATCGACTACCCTGCCGTTCGCGACCTCGCGGCGCCGGAGGGAACGGCGCCGGCTGTCGGCCCGCGGCGGGAGGGACCGGCGGACGTGCCGTCGATCTTCGCGGAATGCCTGGACCGTCCGGATGTCACACCGTCGGACACCTTCGTGTCGCTCGACGGCGATTCGCTCTCCTACGTCGCCCTCTCCGTCCGCCTCGAAGCTGCCCTCGGCCAGCTGCCCTCCGACTGGCACCTCAGGACCGTGGGCGAGCTGTCGGGTCGCCGGGAGCCCCGTGGCCGGCGGCTCGTGTCCTTCCTGGAACCGTCGATCGTGCTCCGGGCCGTGGCCATCATCTGCATCGTCGCCGCGCACGTGGAACTGTTCACGTTCCACACCGCGCATCTGCTGTTCGTCGTCGCCGGATTCAACTTCGCGCGCTTCCAGCTCTCCGGCGAGCGGCCGGCGCGGCTGAGGCGCCAGGTGAGGAGCCTGGCCCGGGTGGTCGTGCCCTCCGTCGCGTTCATCGCCGTCGCGTACCTCCTGACCGACAACTACAGCATCGCGAACATCTTCCTGCTCAACGGCATGATCGGGCCGCAGGAGGTGACGAGCGAGTGGCATTTCTGGTTCGTCGAGATGCTCGTCTACGTACTCGTCGCCGTGACCGCGCTGCTCGCCGTGCCCTGGCTGGACCGCCTCGAGCGCCGCGTTCCGTTCGCCTTCGCCCTGGGCCTCCTGGCCGTCACCCTGCTCAGCCGGTACGACATCGTCGATCCCGGGCTGCCGAAACCCATGCCCGTGTTCTGGCTCTTCGCCCTCGGCTGGGCCGTGGCCCGTGCCGGCACCACCTACCAGCGGTGGACGGTGACCGCCGTCGCGGCGCTCACTGTCCCGGGGTTCTTCGACCACCCGCTCCGCGAGGCGACGATCATCGTCGGCCTCCTTCTGCTCACCTGGGTTCCCGCCCTGCCCGTGCCCTCGGTCCTGCGCCGGGTGACGGGCTGGCTGGCTGCCGCGTCCCTGTTCATCTACCTCGCGCACTGGCTCGTCTACCCGGTCCTGCTGCCTTTGGGGCAGGTCGCTGCGGTGATCGGATGCCTGCCCGTCGGGATCGGTTACTGGGCCCTCTGCCGGTGGCTGCCCACCGCCTTCACGCGCTGGAGGCGTTCGCGCAATGCAGCGCCGGCACGGGAATCCGTCAGCGCCTGAGGCCGGTCCGCGTGGATTGACGCATCTGGACGGGTGGCGCCCCGCTTGGATTGCGCTCCGCTCAAGACAGGCGGGCGAGGTCCCGTCGGATGTAGCGCAGGTGCGCCCACTCCTCCTCCAGGATCACGCGGACGCAGTCACCCACGCTGGGATGCCAGTCGCCGCCACCCCACGGGTTGTCGCGTTCCTCCCCGAGCATTTCCGGCGTCACGGTGGACAGGAAGTCCGTCACCTGCCGTTGCCGCTCGGCACGTACCTCGAGGACCTCCTCGTACGTCGGCGGGTCCGCGCGGAAGACCGACATGTCGAAGCCCATCTCGCGGGCACCGGTGAAGATCTGGCCGATCTCGTGGAACGGTTGTGGCACCTGCAGGATTCCGCCACGGAGCCAGGCGTCGGTTGCCAGGATGAGGTGCCGCAGGGTTTGGGCCAAGGACCACTCGTCCTCCACGTGGGCGTCCACCAGCTCCAGCGGCGTGTCCGTCACCGTCTCCTGCCAGGCGGATTGCACAGCGGCCCAGCCCTCGCGTAGGCCCTCGGGTGTCTGTGCCTTCTGCAGTTCGCGGCCCGGAAACTGCCGATTGAGCTCGGCGTCCACGAGCGGCACCACGTCGACTCCGTTGACGAGGAGACTGCCGAAGAAGAGGTCGTGGCTGTCGAGGTCGAGCCCGTCCACGTCGACGCCGCGCATCGTCACACCGCTCACATCGGAAAACCGTAGCGTGGCGCCCTTGAAGCTCGCCCTGACGAAGGTCGCGCCTTCGAACTCCCTCGTGCCGGAATAGGTCGTCATGGCCTCATTATCACCGCGTCAGGGCCGATCCGCGCTGAAGCAGCCGCACGAAAGGCGGCGGCTGCCGTCGATGGAAGACGGATAGCAGGAAAGGCCCCCGACACGTCGTCGGGAGCCTTTTGTCCTGCTACTGCGGCCTAGCGGACCTCGATGGTCAGCTCCTGGAAGCCGTCCTCGGCGTGCCGGCCGACGAGCAGCTGGAACTGTCCGGCCTCGTACTGCCAGCCGTCCTCGTAGTGTGCGAAAGCGCGGGCGGGAACGCGGATCCCGACGGTGCCGGTCGCGCCGGGTTCGAGCGTCACCGAGCCGAAGCCTGCGAGCCAGCGGACGGGCCGGTCCACCGCGGAGTCGTTGCGGGTCACGTACACCTGCACCACCTCGCGTCCGGAGCGGGAGCCCGTGTTGGTCACCGGGACGCTTACCATGACGTCCTCCCCCGCTTCCACGGAGGCGACGTCGGTCGAGGCTGCGCCCAGGTCGAAGGACGTGTACCCGAGGCCGAAGCCGAAGGGGTAGGCCGGGCTCGCTCCGCCGTCTGCCGCCTGCTTCAGCCACGCGCGGTAGCCGACGTGGATGCCCTCTTCGTAGTGCACCTTGCCGTCCACGGGCGTCGTGTTCAGCACGGGGACGTCCTCGAGTGCCGCGGGCCAGGAGGTGGGCAGGCGCCCGCCCGGTTCCTCGGCTCCGAGCAGGACGTCGGCGATCGCGGCGCCGAACTCCTGGCCGCCGAACCAGCCGAGCAGGATGGCATCGACGGCATTGCGCCATGGCATCAGGACAGGAGAACCGGAGTTCACGACGACGACGGTGCGCGGGTTCACCGCGGCGACGGCGGCGACGAGACGGTCCTGGTGCCCGGGCAGGTCGAGGTCCTTCCGGTCGAAGCCCTCGGACTCGATGGCCGCGCTGGTGCCCACGACGACGACGGCGACGTCGGCCTCGCGAGCAGCCTCGACGGCCGCCGTAATCTCGGCGTCCGCGTCGTCGACGACGGTTTCCTCACCGAGCAGGATGGCGGAGAACGGGATGACCTGGCTCTCGGGCAGCGTGAAGATCGCTTCCACGGAGACGCGCTGACCCGCCGTGGTGGTGACGGGGAAGGTCTTCTGCGGTGGGGAGAACAGGGCCGCCCCGAGGACGTCGTGCTCGTCGATGAGTTCGCCGTCGAACACCACGTCGCCGTCGAGAATCAGCTTCACCTCGCCGACGGTGCCGACGCCGAGGTGGTGCACGCCGTCGTCGGGCGCTGTCCACTCGGTTTGGATACGGATGCGTGAGGTGCCCTCGGGGATGCCGACACCGAACCAGATGAGGTGCGAGGCCAGGCGGTCCTCGCCCGAAATCTCCGCGCCGGTGGCGTCGAAGAAGGATACCCGGAGTCCGGGGACGCCCGCCACCGGGTTGGAGAGCGAGGTCCGGGGGAACTCCTGCAGCCCGTCGGCCACCTTCGCGCCGCGCGAGTAGGTGAGCTCGACGTCGTCGGGCAGTGCCTCGCGCAGTCCTTCCAGCGGAGAGACGATCCGCAGCGGCATGACGGTTGCGCTGCCACCGCCCTGCGTGCGGGCCTCGGCTGCGTTGTGGCCGACGACGGCGACACGCGTGAGGCGTGCGGCATCCAGGGGCAGCAGGTTGCCCTCGTTGCGTACCAGCACCGACCCGCGGACGGCGGCTTCGCGAGCGAGGGAGCGTCCGTCGATCTCGGCAGGCTGCTCCGTGACGGCGGGCTCGAATCCTTCGAGGACGCCGACCCTCGCGGCGAGCCGCAGGATCCGGGTGACCTTCTCGAGGATGGCCTCGCGGGACACCTCGCCGGACTTGACGGCGGCAACGAGCTTCGGGCCCCAGGAGCCTACGGGGCCGGGCATCTCAAGGTCCTGGTGGGCCTTGGCCGCGTCGATGGAGCGGACGCCGGTCCAGTCGGAGACCACGACGCCGTCGAAGCCCCACTCGGTGGACAGGGGGGTCTCGAGGAGCGGGTTCTCGCTCGCCGTCGTGCCGTTGATCGAGTTGTAGGAGCTCATCACGAGCCAGGCCTTGGCCTCGGTGACGGCCTGCTCGAACGCCGCGAGGTAGAGCTCACGCAGGGGCCGCTCCGCGACGACCGAATCCGCCGTGAAGCGGTCCGTCTCGGCGTCATTGGCGATGAAGTGCTTCGGGGTGGCACCGATGCCGGTGGACTGCACGCCGGTTACGTACCCCGCCGCGAGCTGCGCCGTGAGTACCGGATCCTCGCTCATGCACTCGAAGTGCCGGCCGCCGAGCGGTGAGCGGTGCAGGTTGATGGTCGGGCCGAGCACCACATGGACTCCCTTGCGGTGCGCTTCCTGGCCGAGCACCTGCCCGTAGCGGCGCGCGAGGTCCACGGACCAGGCGGCAGAGAGAGAGGACGACGACGGCAGGCTGATGGAGTCGTGGCGCTCGTCGAAGTCCTCGCCGCGCACGCCTGCGGGGCCGTCGCTGAGGACGATGCGGCGGAGCCCGATTTCCGGGATCTCCACGGTGCTCCAGACGTCGGCGCCGGTCAGCAGGCTCACCTGCTGCTCGAGGGTCAGGCTCTCGGCAAGCTCACGGATGCGGGGATCGACGGCGATGGGAGTGGTTGCTGTGACGGTCATTTACTTGACTCCTTTGATGCGGGTGACGAGCGCGGCGCCGATCAGGCCGACCACCGCTCCTCCGAGGAACAGGCCGGGGTAGCCGGCGAGGGCGATGACGGGCGCGGCGATGGCGGGTACGAGGGACTGCGGCAGGGCCTGCGCGATGTTGAAGACGCCGAAGGTCTTGGCGTTCTCGGTCTGGTCGGCGGGCAGCAGGTCGGTGATGAGGGCGACGTCGACCGCCGTGAAGCAGCCGAGGCCGATGCCCGCGATGGCCTGGCCGATGAGGACCTGGGTGAAGTCGCTGCTGGTGGCGATGATGATGAGCCCGGCCATGATGACGACGGCGGAGAGGATCACGAGGTTTTTGCGCTTGCCGATACGGTCGCTGATCCAGCCGCCGAGGAAGCTGGTGGCAACGGTTCCGGCCGCGCTGACGAGGGTCAGCTGGAAGACCAGGGTCGGTACGTCGGCCTGCGCGATGCCGAGGTGGTCGCTGAGGAAGTAGGGCATGTACAGCAGGCCACAGCAGTAGGCGATGTAGACGAGGAACTTGGTGAACCAGGCCCAGCCGAGGCCGGGATGCTGGACCGGGTTGAAGTAGAACGAACCGAGGAAGTCCTTGATCGTGTACTTGTCCTTCGGCTTCTCGCCCAGCACGCGGTCCGTGAAGGTGAAGGCGAACGCGAGGGCGATCGCCACACCGACCGCACCCGGGACGACGGCCATCAGGAAGGCGGTGTCGAACAGCTGGGCGAAGAAGGCCGCCGCCACGAGACCGATCGGCAGGGTCATGCCGACGAGACCGGAGAGCTTGCCGCGCTGGTCCGGGGCCGCCTGGTCCGGCAGTGCGGCAACCAGGGCTGCGAGCGCGGCGTTGAACGAGAGCTGGGCGACGATCCAGCCGATCAGCACGCCTGTGACGCCGTTCGCCGAGCCGAGGATGAACAGGCCGGCCAGACCGACGAGGGACCCGCCGACGATCCACGGCTTCCGCATGCCGAAGCGTGAGGTGGTGCGGTCGCTGAGTCGGCCGAAGACGGGGTTCGCCAGCAATGCGGTCAGGGCGCCGACACCGGCGACGAGGCTGTAGGCGCTCGCGCGGGTATCCGGGGTGGTGAGCTCTGCGATCTTGATCGCGAGGACTACGAGTGCAGGCGCGAGGACCGCCATCCACAGGCCGGCGCTCGCGATCGGGAGACCGATCATGAATGCCCGGCTTGCTCGCTGGGTGGGTGCTGCCTCGGGGATGAAGGTTGGAAGGTTGGCCACGTTGCCTCTCCTTGTCAGGGCCCGTCGTTGGGACTGGGGTAGAGCGTACACGCCAAAGTTGAGTGCTACTAGGTTTTCGTAGAATGTGTCCTGTATGCCCTCCTAGACTGGGGCTGTGACTACGGGAAAAACACGGGGGCCCTACGCCAAAGGGGAAGAGCGACGCCGGACGATCATCCAAACGGCAACGGACGTCTTCGCGACGGAAGGCTTCGAGGGCGCGGCGCTCAAGCACGTCGCTGAGCTCGTGGGCGTACGGGAAGCGACGCTGTTCCACTACTTCAGCAGCAAGCAGGAGCTGCAGCAGGCGGTTCTCGCCGAGCGTGACGACCGTGCGATCAGCATGGCGGGTGAGGTCTTCGGCGTCGACGACCTGCCGGTCGTGGCGGCCCGGAACGAACAGGAGCCGGGGCTGACCAGCCTGTACGCCGTGGCGTCGGCGACGGCGAACGACACGTCCCACGCGTCGCACGAGTACTTCCGGGAGCGCTACGAACTGGTCATCCGCGACCTCGCGAGGGACGTCGAGGCGCGGCAGCGGTCCGGCGAGTACCGTGCGGACATCGACCCCGAGTGGGCGGCGCGACTGCTGATCGGCGTGTTCGACGGCATCCAGGTGCAGTGGCTCTACGACAAGGGCGTCAGCATGCAGGAGGGGCTGCGCAGGGCGATCGCGCTGCTCAAGGCGCCCGGGGCTGGCGACTAGCGGACGCTGCGTCGGCTGATCCAGGCGAGCAGACCGGTGACGGCCGACTCGAGGGTGCCCAGCACTTCCGCTGCTGCATCCGTGGCGGAGTCCTCGGGCCCGGTCAGGCCGAGCCACTCGCGCAGCTCGCACTGCGGAAATGCTGACGGAATCCTGCCTCATCAGGGACATCCATCGCGCGCCTTGCTGCGGGTCGCCCGGTAGATTCGTTCTACCTGGGCGAGCCTCGCCCGGATTCTTGCTCGGGGGGCATCGCATGGCTGGGGAACATTGTGAGCGCTGAGGTACCACTCGGGGACATCGGTGCGCCCGACGTCGCGGACCTGCTGCAACCGGGTCAGCTGGCGCACCGGCTTCCGGGGCAGTCCGTCATGGAGGAACTGCTCGAGGTCAACGGAGCCAGGGACGAGCGCGGACTGCTGGCGCGGGTTTTCGGAGTGTCTCCCCTGCAGCCCGAAAGCCGTCCCTGGTACTCGGGTGCGGTGGGTGAGCGGGCTGTAGGGCGGACCCTTGCAGCACTCGGGCCCGAGTGGAGCGTCCTGCACGCGGTGCCCGTGGGCGAGAAGTCGTCCGACATCGACCACGTCGTGATCGGACCAACGGGCATCTTCACGATCAACGCCAAACATCATCCCGGCCAGAAGGTGTGGACCGCCAAGGGCACCTTCATGGTCGCCGGCTCCCGCTACCCCTACGTCCGCAACGCCGAGCACGAGGCGGCACGAGCCGGCAAGCTCCTTTCATCAGCGGTCGGGCATGACGTCGTGGCTCGGGCCGCGATCGTCGTCGTCGGCGCGCAGCAGGTCACGGTCAAGGAAAAGCACCGCGCGGTATCGGTACTGACCCGGAACGAGCTCCTGCGCTGGCTCACCCGGAAGCCGGTCGTGTTGTCGACCGATCAGGTTGCAGTGCTCGCGGCGGCAGCAGCCGAGCCCGCGACCTGGTGCCGAACGCCGTCGGTGCTTCAGGAACCCGCCGCCGTGGTGCAGGCGTTCGAGAATCTGCACCGGCTGGTGGAACAGGCACGACGACGGCGCCTCTGCTGGGCCCTTTCGGTACCTGCCGCGGTTCTCGCCTCGGCCGCGGGCATCCTTCCGCCGTTCTGACCGACCCTTCCGCTGAAAGACGGTTAACGTGCTGCATTTCCCTTCCACGAACACTGCCGCCCACACGGCGGCCCCCGCTGACGTGACGCGCCTGCATCAACCCCTGGGCGACCACGTGTGGGCATTCAGCAACTGCAGGGTGGACTCGCCGGGTACGCCCGTCGCAGAGGTGGACTGGCTCTTCTACAACTCGGACAAGGGCACCTTCATTCTCAGTGAGTGGAAGCGTTACAGCGCGCAGGTCAGCGAAGTGAAGGACACCGGCAGGCCGTGGATACTCGTCGGCGACAAGGAAGTGCCTAATCCGATCGAACAGGTCGCGCGACAGCTGGACGCTGTTCGTCGTGTCCTCCGTCGAAGCGTTGCGCCGCGCCACTTTGCCATGGCTAACCAGGACGCCATCAACGTGTATCAGAGCGTCTACTGCCCGCAGGTCAACGGGAAGACCCAGCAGGAACGCCTGCGATACGGCGTCGTGCACGCGACTCTCGAGGAGCTTGCCCAAACAATTGAACGGCGAGCCACCACTGCTCCCCTGCTGGTCGGTCAGTCGGAGCGGGCCCACCTCGCTGTCGACCTGGCCAACCTGTTCCGTTGCTCGGTCAGTTCCGCGGTTCGCCGGAAGCTCGCTCCCCCGGCTTCCGCGCCGGCGCAGCCGACGACGCATCCAACGACGCAGGCAACGTTGCGTATTGCTGCCATTCATCGGGAACTGGCTGCGCTGCACCTCGAACTGGCGGCGCTTGCTGAGGCCGGGCCACTGATCCCACCCCTTGCTGCACCGGCTGCTCCTGGCTCAGACGCTGCTACTGCATCCGCAACTCCTCCTGTAAAGCAGCTGTCGGTGGCACTATCTCCGGCAAGTGCAGTCCCGGTCGCGCGGGCAACAAACGAAAAAGCAAACGCACCCGCCCCCACTGCAGGGAAGCAGGCTCAGTCCATTCACGAGCACCTGCGGCAGCACGTCGTGAAGCACGTCCCGACATCGGGCGCGGGACCGGACCACGTCCGCGCGGCCTTCCTCTCGGCGCTGCACGACGGCCGACTGCGGGACAGCGGCATCCATGTGGGACAGTTCGGCGGCTTCGTCGGGCAGCGGCTGGACGGGAACCGAAACCTCGCCAGCCTGGCGTTGGGGAGCCTCGTGAAGTGGTGCCTGGCGCAGGCGTCAGCTGCCGGAATTGCTGCGGTGAAGGACACCACAGACCCGTCCATCGTCAGGCTTGGCCCGCTGAAGACGTAGCCGGGCTTGGTTACAGCTCCGGCGCCCGCTTCGCCCAGCCCGTCGCCTGCTCGAACGCGTACGCCACCTGCAGCAGTTCGACGTCGCTCCCGTGCGGCATGACCAGTTGCATGCCGACCGGCAGGCCGTCCTCGCTGAAGCCCGCCGGCACCGACACCGCGGGCAGGCCGGTGGCCGATATCAGCGTGGCCGAGCGCATCCAGTCGAGGTAGGTCCCGAACTCCACGCCGTTGACCGACGTCGGGTACCGCTCGGACGCGTCGAACGGCAGTACCTGCGCGGTCGGGCTCACAAAGACGTCGTACCTCCCGAAGTAGCGGCGCACGCCGGCGTCGAGCCTCGTCCTGGCGACGGCGGCGTCGATCATGTCCTGTGCCGTCAGCTTCAGCCCCTCCTCCACGTTCCAGCGGATCTCCGGCTTGATCGCATCGCCGTGCTTCCTCACGAGGTCACCGAGTCCGAGCACGAAGTCGAAGGCGCGCGTGGTCCCGAACACCTGGTCCGCGCCGCGCAGGTCCGGGGCCGCTTCCTCCACGATGGCGCCGAGATCGGTGAAGACCTGCAACTGCCCCTCGAGGACCCGCACCACCTCCCGGTCCACCGGCACGCCCAGCCCGAAGTCGGCAGACCAGCCGATCCGCAGACCGGCCAGGTCCCGCTGGAGCGACGCCTTGAAGGACCGCGTCACCGGGTAGGCGTACGGCACCGCGGGATCGGCCCCGGCGATCGCCGTCATGCCCAGCGCGATGTCCTCGACGTCGCGCGCCATCAGCCCGTTGCGGTTCAGCCAGGCCCAGGCGTTGCGCGTCGGCACCGTCGGCACCACGCCGATGGACGGCCGGTAGCCCACGATGTTGCAGAACGACGCCGGGTTGCGGAGCGAGCCGCCCATGTCGCTGCCGTCGCCCAGCGGCTGGATGCGGGCAGCGATCGACGCCGCTACTCCCCCGCTGCTTCCGCCCGCGCTCCTGCTGGTGTCGTACGGGTTGACGGTCGTGCCGAACAGCTCGTTGAAGGTGTGAGCGCCGGCGGCGAACTCCGGCACGTTCGTCTTGCCCGTCGTCACCACCCCGGCCTGCTTGAGCCGGCCGATGATGAGGTCGTCGAACGTGGGCACGAAGTCCCGGAACACGGGTGAGCCCTGCGTGGTGCGAAGCCCCTTCGTGTTGTGCGTGTCCTTGTGCGTCATCGGCAGTCCGTGCAGCGGCGGGAGGTCCCCACCGGACATCGTCAGCTCGTCCGCCGCCTCGGCGAGCGCCGTCGCGCCCTCCCGGTCCTCGGTGACGACGGCGTTGATCGTGCCGTTGACGGCGTCGATGCGATCGAAGTGCGCCTCGAGCGCCTCCCGCGCCGACACCTCCCGACGGCGGATCGCCCCGGTCAGCTCGACGGCGGACAGCTCGTGCAGGGCACCACTCACGCGGCGGTTCCGACCTTCGACAGCAGCGCCGTCATCGCCGCCCGGACGCCGGTGGTGAGCGTCGGTTCGATGGCGGGTGCGAAGAACGGCGAGTGGTTGCCCGGAGGCGCGGTTTCGCCGTCGAGCACTTCCTGCGGGTGCCCGCCGAAGAACCAGTACACGCTCGGGACGCCGATTGCGTCTGCGAGCAGGCCGAAGTCCTCGCTCCCCATGACGGGTGGGGACTCGACGACGGCGTCCTCGCCCAGCACCTCGCCGAGCACGGCCATCAGGTCCTCCGTGGAGGCGGGGTCGTTGTAGCACTGGGGGAAGCTGCTGATCTCCTCGATCTCGGGCTCGGGCGCGCCCGACGCAGCGGCTTCCGCGCTGATGATCCGCCGCAGGGAGTCGAGGACGCGCTCGCGCACGTCGACGTCGAACGTGCGCACGTTGACGGTGAACTCCGCCGACGCCGGGATGATGTTCTCCTTCAGGCCGCCGTGGAACGTCCCGATCGAGACGACGGCCGACTTCATGGGGTGCACTTCGCGCGCGACGATCGTCTGGAGGCGCACCACCATGTGCGCGCCGAGGACGATCGGGTCGATCGACTGCTCGGGCTGCGAACCGTGCGCCTGCTTGCCGTGCACCGTCACCCGCCAGGAGTCCGCCATCGCCATGGCCGTGCCCTTGCTGATGTTCACCGTGCCGGTGAGTCCGGGCCACACGTGCTGTCCGTAGATGATCGACGGCATGGGCGCCTTGTCCCACAGTCCGTCCTCCGCCATGGCCTCGGCCCCCTCACCCGTCTCCTCGCCGGGCTGGAAGATGAACACGACCGTGCCGGCCCACGCGTCGAGGTTCTCGGTCAGCAGCTGCGCAGCGGTCAGGCCCACGGTGATGTGCGTATCGTGTCCACAGCCGTGCATCACCGGAACCTCCGTCCCGTCGGCGAGTGCGCCCGTCGTCGTGCTCGCGTAGTCCAGCCCGGTGTCCTCCGCGATGGGCAGGCCGTCCGTATCCGCGCGATAACCGACCACCGGTCCGTCGCCGTTCCGCAGGATCCCTACGACGCCGGTCCCGCCGCACAGGAACGTCTCGAGCCCCAGGTGGTTGAGCTTGTCGAGGATGAACGCGGCGGTGTGCGTCTCCTGCATGGAGAGCTCGGGGTGCGCGTGCAGGTGCCGGTAGAGCTCGTGCATCGCCGTGGTGGAGGCGTCGGAGAGGTCGAAGACAGCGGTGTCGATGGTCATGGTGTCCTTTCGGAGGGCTCAGTACCGGAGCTTAGTTGACGGGGGCGTCGGGAGTCCGGACCGCGAGGAGACGCAGGAGTCGGTTGAACACTGCGGTGATGGGGACAACGACGACGCCGGTGACCGTCGAAGGAATTTATCCGGCCACGCTTGGGTTGAGTAGGGTGTATGCAAATGCATGAAGTCGAAGGAGTACCGCAATGAGAATCACCGTCGTCAGCGCAGGTCTGGGTGTACCCTCCTCCAGCCGGATGCTCGCGGATCAGCTCTCGACAGCCGTCCGTGAAGAGCTGACCGCCCTGGGTGAGACAGTCGTCGTCGAGAACGTCGAGGCCCGCGACTACGCGGTCGACATCGCGAACAATTTGGTGACCGGTTACGCCCCACCCGCCCTGGCCTCGATGCTGCAGGGGATCACGGAATCCGACGCACTGGTGGTGGTGACCCCGGTCTTCTCCGGGTCCTACAGCGGTCTGCTCAAGTCGCTCTTCGACGTCATGGACAACACCGCCCTGCAGGGGATGCCCGTCATCCTCGGAGCGACAGGGGGAAGTGCCCGCCACTCGCTCATGCTCGAGCACGCGATGCGTCCGCTCTTCTCCTACCTGCGTGCGCGCGTCGTCCCCACCGCGGTCTACGCGTCCCCGCAGGACTGGGGCGCGGGTCACGACGACGAGCAACCCCTGGACAAGAGGGTGCGCCGCGCTGCGCGCGAACTGGCCGAAATGGTCGGCGCGACGTCGGCACCGCGAGTGCACGAAGAGCCCCTTGAATCACTGCCCTTCGAAGACCTGCTGGCCAACATCACGAGGTCCAACCGCTGACCACCTTGCTCACCGGCTCGGAGCTGCTCCGCAGCAGATCGTAGCCACAAGCTCACCGAGCCAGCCCGGCAGTGGGCAACCCAGAACCTAACAATCCATAGGGAGAAATCATGGAAATCGGCGTTTTCACCGTCAGTGACATCACGCAAAACCCTGTCACCGGCACAACACCCACCGAACACGAGCGCATCAAGGCAGCCGTCGCCATCGCCAAGAAGGTCGAAGAGATCGGCATGGATGTCTACGCCACGGGCGAGCACCACAATCCACCCTTCTACGCCAGCTCCCCCACGACGATCCTCGCCTACATCGCCGCCCAGACGGAGCGCATCAAGCTCTCGACGTCCACCACGCTGATCACCACGAATGACCCGGTGAAGATCGCCGAGGACTTCGCCACGCTGCAGCACCTCGCCGACGGTCGGGTCGATCTGATCCTCGGGCGCGGCAACACCAGCCCGGTGTACCCGTGGTTCGGCAAGAACCAGCAGGACAGCGTCGAGCTGACCATCGAGAACTACAACCTGCTGCGCCAGCTGTGGGACAACGACGTCGTCAACTGGCAGGGCAAGTTCCGCACCCCGCTGCGCAACTTCACCTCCACCCCGCGCCCGCTCGACGGCGTCGCCCCGTTCGTGTGGCACGGTTCCATCCGCACGCCGCAGGTCGCCGAGATCGCCGCGTACTTCGGTGATGGGTTCTTCGCGAACAACATCTTCTGGCCCAAGGAGCACTACCAGCAGCTCATCGGCCTCTACCGCGAACGCTATGCCCACTACGGCCACGGCTCGGCGGACCAGGCGATCGTCGGCCTGGGCGGCCAGTTCTTCATGGCGAGGAAGTCGCAGGATGCCATCAACGAATTCCGCCCGTTCTTCGACAATGCACCCGTGTACGGTCACGGACCGCGGATGGAGGACTTCATGGCCCAGACGCCGCTGACCGTGGGCAGCCCGCAGGAGGTCATCGAGAAGACGCTCTCCTTCCAGGAGTTCTTCGGCGACTACCAGCGCCAGCTGTTCCTGATCGATCACGCGGGCCTGCCGCTGAAGACCGTGCTGAACCAGCTGGACCTCTTCGGCGAACTGGTGCTGCCCGAGCTGCGCGCCGAGTTCGCCAAGCGCCGCCCGGCTCACGTTCCTGACAAGCCGGTGCACACCACGCGCAAGCCCAGCCCGGTGCCCGCCTCGGTCTGACATCCGGAGACCGAGCGCGGGGGATCGGGATCCCCGTGCCGACGTTCTAGGCTGGATCCATGCAAGCCCAGCACTGCCGTCGGCACACGCCGGCTTCTGCGGTCGGCGCCGCCGCATGAGCCGCCACGCGAGTGAGGAGCGTCGATGGTGGCAGGCCGCCGTCATCTACCAGGTCTACCCGCGCTCCTTCGCGGATGGCGACGGTGACGGTGTCGGTGACCTCGCCGGGCTACTGGCCCGCCTGCCGTATATCGCGTCCCTCGGCGTCGACGGCATCTGGGTGACGCCGTTCCAGCCGTCGCCGCAGGTGGACCAGGGCTACGACGTCAGCGACTACTGCGGCGTCGACCCGCTCTTCGGCACCATGCAGCAGTTCGACGACCTGCTGGCGGCCGCGCACGCCTTAGGGCTGCGGATCCTCCTCGACGTCGTCCCGAACCACTGCTCGTCCGAGCACCCCCTCTTCCGAGCCGCCGTCGCGGCCGGTCCCGGCTCGCTCGAACGGGAACTGTTCCACTTCGAGGACGGGCCCGACGGCGACACTCCGCCGAACAACTGGCAGAGCGTCTTCGGCGGCCGCGCCTGGAGCCGGGCCGACCCGTCCTCCGAGACGGACTTGCAGTGGTACCTGCACCTCTTCTCGCCGCAGCAACCGGACTGGAACTGGCGGAACCCCGCGGTGGGCGACTACTTCGAGGGCGTGCTCCGCTTCTGGTTCGACAAGGGCGTGGACGGGCTGCGCGTCGACGTCGCGCACGCGCTGGTCAAGGCGGAGGGACTGCCCGACGCCGCCAGCACCACCACCGTGACGGACGGTCTGCGCTCCAACGCGCAGGTGTCCGACCAGGAGGAGGTTCACGAGGTGTACCGACGGTGGCGCCGCGTCGCCGCCTCCTACTCCCCCGAGCGCGTGCTCGTCGGCGAGGTCAACCTCGAACCGGCACGCGCCGCCCGCTACACGCGGCACGACGAGCTGCACCAGGCGTTCGCCTACGCGTTCGTGAAGCTCAGGTGGGACGCCGAGGCGTGGGCCGCCGTCGGCACCGACCTCGAGGTGGGCCGGCGGGAGCATGGCGCGCCCCCGACGTGGGCGCTCGAGAATCACGACGTCGTCCGCTCGGCCACGCGCTTCGGCGGCGGCGAGCGCGGAGCCCTGCGAGCGCGCGCCGGCCTGCTCGCCATCCTCGGGCTGCCCGGCGGCGCCTACATCTACCAGGGGCAGGAGCTCACCCTGCCCGAGGTCGACGTCCCGCTCGAGGCCCGGGTGGATCCCATGTGGACGCGCGGTGGAGTGTCCCGCGACGGGGCGCGAGTGCCGCTGCCATGGACGGTTGCACCGGACAACGCGTTCGGCTTCTCGCCCAGCGGTGCGGCAGAACCCTGGCTGCCCGCTCCGGCGGAGTGGGGCTCGCGGTCCGTCGAGGCGCACCAGCAGGACGGCGGCTCTACCCTGCACCTCGTCATCGCGGCGCTCGAACTGCGGAAGCAGCTCTTCGAGAAGGAAGTCCTCCAGCCGGACGACGGCGGCACGTGGCGCGTCGAGGACGGCGGGCTGCTCGTGTGCGAGCGCAATGACCAGTTCCTCGTGGCGGTCGCCATGGGCGAGGGATCGGTGCGCCTCCCGGCCGGCGACGTCGTCGTGTCGTCGTCACCCCTGACCGCGGAGGGACTGCTTCCGCCCGACGCGGCGGCCTGGGTGCTGCGGGGCTAGGGTCATCCGGCGGAACGGACCAGTCCCCCCTCAACTCGTTCGAGATGCCGCTGACTGGATGACCTCAGCGAGGTCGCGGGGGCGGCTCCACATGGGCCAGTGACCGGTCGGGAGGTCGATGACGTCGAGGTGCTCGAGGTGGGCGACTTCGGCGAACATGGGATGGCCTGCGCGGGTCAGCTCCAGTACCTGCGCGCTCGGGATCGAGCAGCACACCAGGGTGGTCCTCACCGCGCGGCGGGCATCGTTCGTGAGTTCGACGGGCTGACGCAGCACAGGGCCGGGCTCCGGGACCGCACGGGCCTGGAAGCGCTCGAGGACCTCTGCGGTCAGGCCCTCGAGGCTCGCCTGCTGTGCGAGGACGTCGAAGGACGGCAGCGGAAGCTCCTTCACCTCCACGGGGAGGTCCGGGGCGAAAACACTTCCTGGCGCCATCGGGCCGGAGTCGACCCATACGACCCGGTGAACAAGCTCTGGATGCCGGTCGAGGACGAGGCTGACGGGAGCGTTCGCACCACTGTGGGCGACGAGGATTGCGGGCTGCTCCCTGGTGACCCCCTCTCGGGACAGGACATCCTGAATTGCTGCGGCCTGGTCGTCGAGAGTCTTCGTCGCACGCTCCGGATCGTTCGGGTCAAGACCGGGCAGTGTCATCGCGACCGCGCGGAATCGTCCGGCCGTCAGGTGTTCGAGCACTTCGTCCCATGCCCAGGCGCCCAGCCAGTGGCCGGCAATGAGAAGGATGATCGGACTGCTTGTCGTGGTTGTCATCGACCTACCCTTGCAGGCGCTATGGACAACGGTATGTCACCATTTATGTCATGTATTCCTCGGGCTGGAAACAGTGAAGCGCGTCGAACGGCTCCATGCCCTCTCCGAGCTGCTCCGCCGCAGTGGCACGCGGGGAGTTCCCGCCGAGCGGCTGGCATACGAGTTCAGTGTGTCCGTGCGCACGATCAAGAGGGACCTCACGGCGCTGGAGAACAGCGGCGCCCCCGTATGGTCCCGCCCAGGTCCAGGTGGCGGCTACGGATTGGTTGCAGGCGCGTCCCTACCGCCTGTCAGCCTGTCTCCGGCGCAGGCGGTGGCGCTCCTGGCGGCCGTGTCCGCTGCACCCGACGCCCCCTACGCCGATCTGGCGGCAACCGGGATGCAGAAGATCCTGGACGTCCTCGATCCTCGAACCCGGGCACGAGCCGAGGAGCTCGCCGGCCGCGTCTGGGTCACAGCGCCTGCCTCTCCTTCGCGCACCGTCAGGTCAGCACTGGAGGAGGCGATGGCCGAGCAGCGGGTGGTCCGTATCCGCTACCTCTCGGGAGACGGGACCGTCACCACCCGCGACGTCGAACCCGTGCTGTTCGCCTCGAGGAACGGCCACTGGTACCTGATCGGGTGGTGCCGGCTGCGCAACGCGATGCGGTGGTTCACCGTCTCGCGCATCGAGCGGGCCACCGTCACCGCGACGGCCTGTGGCGGCCATACCATTCAGGAAGTCGGCGAACCCCCAGCGGACGCCAGACCGGTGCACGGTGGGGGCAGCTAAGTCACTCGCCCCGCAGGAGAGGAAGTAGTCGCGTGGCGTCGTCAGGTTCTGTGTCCCTGCCCTTCGAGCTGGAACGGCCGATCGTCGGCGCACCCATGGCCGGAGGTCCATCCACCCCCGCACTCGTCGCTGCCGTGAGCACTGCGGGCGGCCTGGGGTTCCTCGCCGGCGGGTACAAGACGCCGCAGCAGCTCGCGGACCAGATCACCGCCACCAGGAACCTCACCCGGGCGCCGATCGGGGTAAACCTCTTCGTCGTCGCCGCCAACAATCCTGACGAGAACGAGCTCGAGACGTACCGGCAGGAACTGCAGCAGTACGCCGACCGGTTCGGCGTCGAGGTCGGCAGACCGATATGGGACGACGACGCGCTACACGGCAAACTCGACGTGGTCCGGGACCTGAAACCCGACGTCGTGTCCTTCACCTTCGACTGCCCACATGCGGACGTGCTGCACGAGCTGAACGCACTCGGCATCCACACCGCGGTCACGGTCACCACCGCGGACGAGGCACGGACCGCCGCCGACCGCGGGGCGCAGATCCTCATCGTGCAGGGGCCGGAGGCCGGCGGCCACCGCGCCACCTTCGATCCTGCCGCCGAGCCCGGCATCGAGCCGCTCCCCGAACTGATCGGCGCCATCAGGAACGCCGTCGACCTTCCGCTGATCGCAGGTGGCGGGATCAGCTCCCGCGACCAGGTCCGCGCGATCCTGGAGACCGGTGCCGCCGCCGTCCAGGTCGGGACCGCCCTGCTGCTCGCGGACGAGGCAGGGACCAACCCTGCCCATCGCTCCGCGCTGCAGGACCCTGCGTTCACCGAAACCAAGGTCACCCGGGCCTTCACCGGCAGACCGGCCCGCGGGCTGCGGAACAGGTTCATGGACCGCCACGACCGCAGCAGCCACGCCTACCCGCAGATCCACTCCATGACCGCGCCGATCCGCGCCGCGGCAGCCAACCACGACCTGCAGGCCCTGCACCTCTGGGCCGGCACCGGTTATCGCGCCACCCGCTGCGGTCCGGCCGCCGACATCGTCGCGGACCTCGCACCCTGATACCCGATCGCTGCCCTCGGGCTGCTGCTCCCGTGGCGCGACGATGCGTTGAAGAATCGTCGCGACAAGCCTGTGTTTTTGACGGCGCCGTCCGCTGAGTGACGCTTTCTTGCCCCTCGGGTTTCCAGCCTTCGCGGGCTGTTCACCTCGGGGTTCCGCTGAGGCCACCCGCCCGTGACTCGCCCTCGACAGCGTGGAAGCGACACCACCGCTGCCCGACGAGGAGCCTTCCCGTGAAAGCAATCGTCCGCGCCTTTACCCTTCTGCTGTCCGCCGTCATGGTCACCGGGGCCGCGAAGCCCGCCCTCGAGGACTTCCCTGCCACGATCGACGGCGGCGCCTGGCCCGCCGGCCACGTGCAGGGCATCGCCGTCGACACCGAGAACGAGTTCGTCTACTACTCCTTCACCTCGATGCTCGTGAAGACGGACCTCGACGGCACCGTGCTCGGCACCGTCACGGGCTTCACCGGGCACCTCGGCGACCTCGACTTCAACGAGAAGGACGGGCGCGTCTACGGGTCACTGGAGTACAAGGCGGCCGAGTCCTTCTACATCGCCATCTTCGACGTGGACAAGATCACCGGGATTGACATGGACGCAGAGACGGACGGCATCGTCACCGCGGTCTACCTCGACGAGGTGGTGCAGGACTTCACCGCGGACATGGACGGCAACGGCGTCTTCGACGGCAACATCGCGAACACGCCGGACCACCGGTACGGCAGCAGCGGGATCGACGGCGTCTCCTTCGGGCCGGCCTTCGGGCGCAAGAACGGCAAGCAGCTGCTCACGGTCGCCTACGGCGTCTACTCCAACACCGAACGCGACGACAACGACCACCAGGTGCTGCTGCAGTACGACATCACGCGCTGGAAGAAGTACGAGCAGCCCCTCACGCAGGCCGCTCCGCACACCAGTGGCCCGGCGACCACCGACGGCAAGTACTTCGTCTACACGGGCAACACCACGTACGGCGTGCAGAACCTGAACTACGACGCCTTCACCCACACGTGGCTGATGGGTGTCTACAGGGGCGTCAAGGAGCAGTTCCCCAACTACTCGCTGTACGCGATCGACGGCTCGTCCCGCCCCACCTGGGGTGTCCTCGAGGGCCAGCCCACCTACGAGGAAGGGCTTCTCCTTCCGCTGCTGCAACAGGGGCTGCGGCACGAGACCACTGGTATCCGCGGTTGGAACTTCACGGCCGACGTCGGCATGGAGTCCCTCGGCGGTGGTTACTTCTACATCGCCACGCAGGGGCGGGTCGTCGAGGACGGCGTCACGAAGCACACCGCCGTGCTCAACCTGTACCGCTGGACCGGCGCAGCAGAGTCGCCCTTCGAACGCGTCAGCGCTCCGGCTTTCAGCCGGGGGTGACGGGCGGCCAGCGATCTCCAACCCCGATTGCTGACACTTAGGCATCGCAGTTGGCCCGCATTGAGGGCTGCGCTCAGCAGCGCATGCCACCAGGACTGTGCACCGGATACTCCCAGACTATTGCGTCGGCGTTCGGCTTACATTGGGCATAGCTACCTGACTTACCCGCCATTGCCAGCCCACTGGAAAAGAGCCGAGCCATGCTGAGACGCCTTTCCCTCGCCGCTTCCGCGGGCCTCGTCGTCGCCGTCCTTGCCGCCGGCTGCACGACCGGCGGTGATGCAGCGCCGTCCGAGGACGCTTCGGGGGAACCGACAGCATCCACCGGCGGCGGAAGCGCAGCGGCCGAGGTCCAGGACATCACGACTGGCCTGGCCCTGCCCTGGTCCATGGCATTCCTCGGCGACACCCTCCTCATCAGCGAGCGCGACACCGCCCGGATTGTCGAACTCGACAGCGCGGGCAACCGACGGGAGGTCGGCACGGTCGAGGGGGTGCGACACGGCGGCGAGGGTGGCCTGCTCGGTCTCGCCGTCGACGACCACGACCGCCTCTACGCCTACTCGACCGGCACGGACGGCAACCGGATTCAGCGTCTGACGCTCGACGGCGCCCCCGGTTCCCTGGCCCTAGGGGACGCCGAGACCCTCGTCGACGAGCTGCCGTCGAGCAGCAACCACAACGGAGGCCGCATCGCCTTCGGGCCCGACGGCATGCTGTATGCCGGGGTGGGCGACGCTGGTGAACCGGACAGCGCACAGGACCTCGACTCGCTCGCAGGGAAGATCCTCCGCATGACGCCGGACGGTGACGTCCCCGCAGATAACCCCTACCCCGACTCCCTCGTCTTCAGCCATGGTCACCGCAACGTCCAGGGTCTCGCCTGGGCAGCGGACGGCACCATGTTCGCGAGCGAGTTCGGGCAGAACACGTGGGACGAACTGAACGTCATCGAGGCCGGCGAGAACTACGGCTGGCCGGTCGTCGAGGGCATCGCGGACGAGGAGGGCTTCGTGGATCCGGTGCAGCAATGGAGCCCGGCCGACGCGAGTCCGAGCGGGATCACGGTGGCCGGTAACACGGTCTTCATTGCGAACCTCCGCGGGGAGAGGCTGAGCGCTGTTCCCGTGAGCGACCCCGCCACCAGCACCGAGTACCTGATGGGTGAGTACGGTCGCCTCCGGGCGGTGATTGAAGCACCGGACGGCCGCTTGTGGGTGCTCACCAACAACACCAGCGGGCGCGGTAAGCCGCAGCCGGGCGACGACCGCATCATCAGTATCGACATCCCGGCCTGACGTCGCGGGGGAAGCGCTGGTGAGCAACGACGGCGGGGCGGCCACTGTGCGTGACTGCCCCGCCGTCGTTGGTTCTCGCTGGTTCTGGTGCTGCCGCTAGCTGTCGCAGCCGACGCCGTCGTTGTCGCGGTCGAACTTCGGCTGGAAACCGGGCGTCCCGGCGTAGATGGGTGCCGCGCCCGCCGCGCGGACTTCCGAGCAATTGGCGTAGTAGGGAGCAGCCGGGGCCGGGGCTACTGGCGCAGGTGCCGGCGCTACGGGCTCGGGAGCACCGGGGGCAGGAGCCAGCGGAGCAGGAGCAACGGGGGCCGGGGCAGGTGCGGGAGCGACTGGAAGCGGGGCTACGGGCTCCGGCACGACCGGCGCGGGCGCCTCAGCCTGCACCGGCTCGGTCGGCTGGGCGATCGAGGGGGCGACCTGATTCGTCGGCGCGAGGATGCCGTTGCAGTCGGAGAGGATGCGCACCATGGCATCGTGCTCGGCCTGCGTAACCCACAGCGCGTAGGTCGCCTTGACCGAGACCTGCCGCGCCACGTACTCGCAGCGGTAGGAGGTGTTCGGCGGCAGCCACGTCGCGGCGTCGCCAGCACCCTTCTGCTGGTTCGCCGGTCCGTCGGTCGACTGCAGGTTCAGCGGGTCGTTCGCGAACGCGATGCGCTGGTCGAGGGTGAGCTGCTGCGCACCCTTCTGCCAGGCGTCGGAGAGGGCGACAACGTGGTCGATCTGCACCTTGGTGCTCGTCGCCTGACCGCGCTGGAACGCGATGACGGTCGCGGTGTAGGGGTCGTCGAGCACGCCTGACTGCACCTTGCAGGGCACCGAGTTGGCGTGGACGATGTCCGTCAGGTCCCGGTTCAGCATGTCGTTGCGCGTGTCGCAGCCGTTGCGGTCGACGTCGGCCCAGGCCTGCCCGAACTGCTCCCGGTCGTAGCCGGTCTTCGGTGCGCGGCCCTTGATGGGCAGCGTCTCCAGCAGGGCTAGTGCCGTGGTGTTGGCGGCAGGCTGCTCCGACGGCGCCCGCGGCGAACCGGCCACGGTCGCGACGGTGCCCGAGTCGAGCGGAGCGACGTCCGATGGTGTCGCGCTGGGCGTCGGTGACGGCGTCGGCTTGGCCGAGGCAGTCGCGGTCGGCGATGCGCTGGCACTCGGCGTGCTGGTCGGCTCGGCCTGCTCGGTCGCCTCGGCGACGGCCGTGGGGACCGACTCCGACGCCGGCGCGATGGCGGTGCCAACGAGGAGGACGACGACGGCGGCTCCTGCGGTCATCGCTCCCGCCGCGCGTCCGGCCAGCCCTACCCAGGACGGCCGGTTGGTCAGGAGCGTGTAGAGGCCCGTGAAGAGGGCGAAGAGCGCGGCCATGATGAGTGCGCCGCTGAGGCCGCTGGTGATGAGACCGATGACGACGAGGAACAGGGCCACGCCACCGACGATCGCCGTCGAGGTGCGCACCTTCGGCTTGGTCGACAACGGGTTACGGGCAGGCGGAAAGGATGACGAAGAGATAGGAGCCCCATAGGTCGAAACGAGATCAGCGATGCCGTCGAGTAACCAGACGGCCATTCGAAGCATAGGGCCTTTACCAGCAGTAATTGGTTTCGAGCGGGACCCGACGACGGGCCCGGTTGCCACCCGACCCGCCGTGTTCACCCTAAAGGGGACGTCGATCAGTTAGGGCAGTATTGATCACGATCAGCGCTAAACCCCTCTGGCGCAGTTCGCTTCGTCGACGCGACCTGAAGGGGCTCAGTTCACGGCGGTCAGCCCATATGGCAAGCATGGTTCTCCCGTAATTTAGCGAGCTTGCTCGTGATCGTTGTCACCTGCAGTCGATACTCTTCTCTGAGTAACAGATGGAAATGGAGATGGGGACAAATGGCTGAGCAATGTCTTGTGAGCTACGTCAAGGACGGCATCGCGTGAGCCGCACTAGGGACAACCTCGGCAAAGCCCTGCGAGGCGCTTCCACGCACATCGCCGAGCAGGTTGGAAGCGTCAAAGAGGCCGCTAAAGGCGCTACAGAAGGCGCCAAAGAGCAAGTTGAGAAATTGGTTCTGAAGGCAGCTGACCCTTACGAAGAGGTCATAGCGGAGTACAACGTCGCCTTTACCGAGATGAGCGATAAGGGAGGTGCACTCCTGCGCCAGCGCGAACGCTCGGCGGACCTGATCGAGCTCGTTGAATTGCTGGTGAACAGCATCGCGAACACGCCGAAGTCGTTCGAGGCCTCTTTGGGTGAGATCGACGCCCAAAGAGCCCAGTTCCTGGATGCGGAGGAGTTTGCACGCAAGGATCTCGAAGCTGCGAAGCGTTCCGCTGCCGGCGCTGGAGCCGGGTTTGCAACGGGAGCTGCAGTCGTAAGCGTTGCACCGACGGCTGCCATGTGGGTTGCCACTACTTTCGGTGCTGCGTCCACTGGCACCGCGATTTCCACTCTCTCCGGGGCGGCTGCGAGCAACGCCGCTCTCGCCTGGCTGGGCGGTGGCGCCCTGGCTGCCGGAGGTGGTGGCACTGCCGCAGGCGGCGCTTTGCTGGCGCTGGCCGGCCCTGTTGGATGGACCGTCGCAGGGGCTTCCCTCCTCGCATCCATCGCACTGCTTTCGAAGAAGAAATTGGAGACTCGGGAGGCAAAGCAGGAAGCGCTAGCTGCGCTCAAACGAAACATCGCATCGGTCAAGGGCGGCGACGCTCAGATTGATGATCTCCTTCAGAAGACAACGGCGCTGCGTATCGAGTTGATGGGCTCCTATAGTGAAGCGTTGGCGTGTTTTGGCGCTGATTTTCGTTCGCTTTCGCTGTCCCAGCAGGACCGCTTGGCAGCCCTCGTGAACAACACGAAGTCGTGCGCGGCTCTGCTGTCTAAGCGAGTTGAGTGGGTCGTCAGAGATGAATGACTTCACGAAGTTCATCAAGAGCAACCAGGAGCAGGCCGTTGCCTCCTGGGTGAACTACCTCAATCAGGTACGCATTGACCAGCTTCTGACCTCGTTCAGACAGCAGGATGAAAACCTCCTGAACGCACTGAGCAGCATCGCTGAAGCTGCCAAAAGGATCGATCTCGAGGTGGTCACCTCCAATCGCGGAGGTCAACACGGCATGCACGGCTTCATCGCGGAGCTCGCGGAGGTGGGTATCGGCAATGCCCGCAAGCAGATTCTCGGCGACGATTCTGTCTACCAGTGGGTCAACGACAACGGGCCCGTGGACCTTATCCGCAACGGTGTGAACATCCAGCAGAAGTTTGTCGCATCGGGAGGTCGCTTCTCACTGGGAGCAATCGCCGAGCACCTTGAAAAGTACCCCGACTACGTGAAGAACGGCGGGAAGTACCAGATTCCCCGTGACCACTTTGAAATGGTTGAACGCCTGCGCTCCATGTCACCGGAGGAAGCAGGAAAGCTGGCGCGCAGCGGCGATGGGCCGTCCTTCACGGACTGGCGACGGATCGACGCGTTCTTCCGGCAGGGGTCGATCGACCTTGAATCGCTCGAACCTTCGACGCTTGAGTACCGTCAAGTCCAAAAGGGCACCTACGAGTCCACTATGACGGCCGAGGGAAATTCGCTTCGTTCCACTGACCGGTCTCTGCGTGACAACGCATATCAGGAGAGCCGGCCGACTCTGCGAGAAGGAGCATCGGCGACCGTTACAGCCGCCGCTTTCGAGGGCGGGACAGCCTTCGTGCTGGCCATAGTCGCCAAGAAGCGGGAAGGGAAGCAGCTTCGGGAGTTCACTCAGCAGGACTGGCTCGACATCGCAGGCGAAACCGGCCTGAGCTTCGGCAAAGGTGGGATCCGAGGCTCCAGCATCTATGCGTTGACGAACTTCACGGCCACGTCAGCCGCGGTCGCCAGCTCAGTCGTCACTGCGTCCTTCGGTATCGCAGAGCAGGCGAACAAGCTTCGCCGAGGCGAGATCGACGAGCTCGAGTTCATCGAAAACGCAGAGCTCTTGTCTTTGGAAGCCGCCGTCAGCGCGCTGTCCTCCTTCGTCGGTCAGGCGCTCATACCCGTTCCCGTACTCGGCGCCGTCATCGGCAACACAGTCGGCACCATCATGTACAGGACGGTCGCATCGTCCCTCTCCAAGCGAGAGACCGAGCTGATCGAGCGTTACCTGGACGAGCAACGCGTCCTCGACGAGCAACTCACCGCCGAGCACCAGGAACTCATACAAAAGCTGGACGAGAGCATGGCAGACTATCTCGTACTGCTCGAACGAGCCTTCTCGCCTGACATGCAGGTTGCGCTCCTTGGATCAGCCGAGCTTGCACAACGGTGCGGCGTCCCTGCTGAAGAGATCCTGGACTCCGAAGAGAAGATTCACGCCTACTTCCTCGACTAATTGCATAGGGACTGCTCCGGGGATGTTCTCTCCGCTCCCCCTGCATCTCTTGACCCCTACCGGGGGTGAAACCGTTCCTCATTGTGATCGCTAGCTTGGCCTCCAAGGGAACCGATGACGCTGAGGGTCGATTAACTCTTAGAGAGGCATGGCACCACTTCGCTAGGAAGGAGACGTGCCTCGAAGGATGGATCGGACGTATGAGCAAGTCAGCCGCGGTTCCGGCTCGCGGGCACGACGCGACCGGGCAGCCTACGCTTCCCGTCCCCCGACTGTCTGGAGACGGACAGTGGACATGACCGGCAGCGCAACCGCCAGACATCGACGCCGCCCGGTCCGCGCGCTCGTCACTGTCCTCCTGCTCGGCGCCATCGCAGCAGCGCTGGCGATCCTGGGGCCCAGCCTCCTGGGCGGCTTGCGTTCCGGTGGCGGCCCACTCCTTGGTGCCGCGGACTGCGTTGTGCAGACGGCGGACGGGGATGTCGGGCTCGATCGCGAAGAGGCCAAGCTTGCGACGACTGCGGTGGCACTGCGAGCCCGTGGCGCCGAGGCTTCCGACACCTCGAACATCGACGACGTCGTGCTGCGGGCCTTAGCCCAAGGACCTTCGGGGGACGCAGGGCCGGTGCTGAGTTGCAGGGGCCCGGTCGATGAGGATCTACAGGTGGAGGAGATGACCGCCTCCGGTCTGACTCCCCGCGCCGAGCAGGTACGGACGGCGATGACCGAGGTATTCGGCGAGCAGAACCTGGGCGGTTTCGCGCCGGGTGGTGTCGGGCAAGGACACGGAGAGGAATCGACGCATTACGACGGACGTGCAATCGACGTGTTCTTCCGTCCCGTATCAGAGGAGAACCGGCGCGCGGGGTGGATGCTGTCCCATTGGCTGGTGGCGCACGCCGAGGAGCTAGACATCCAGTACGTCATCTTCGACGACCAGTTTTGGAGTGCTCGCATCGCTCGGGGTCGATGGCACCCCTACGACGCACCGGCTCCAGCCAACGAGATCCTGCGGCACGTGGACCACGTGCACGTCGACGTGCTGAAGGGCGGCGATGAGTAGGTGATTCCCGTTATTCATCTCATCTCAACGTCACGTGGCACGAGGTGCGGTCGATCGCCGAATTCGCCTCACCCGCGCGTCGCCTGGGATCTGGTTTCCGGCCCGCCATCCCGTAGAGGGATGGCCGAAGCACTGGTACTTCCTGATGAGAGCTGCAACTTGATCTGCTCGAGCTCATCCCTCAGCGAATCGACCGTCGCCCGGAACTTCCTGAAGTCCGCCTTCCGGCGCTGTGCAGCAAGGAAACCGAGGCCCGCGGCGAGAATCACGAGGGGGAATGACACCAGCAACGCCCATCCAGAAGCAGCAAAGAACTCGAGCACGATGGGAAGAGCCTGCTGGAAGGACCGGAAGTCATTCACCCCTCCCACTACCCCTTCCATAGCGGCGTCCAGAGGCACTAGGAACTCCCCCACGAGAGGCGTTTCGGAGAGCGATGGAGCGCTCAGCGGTTGATCGCGACCCGGGGACCACCGGGAATCGTTGAAGTTGCTCAGGACGTAGATCCCGGCGGCCGCGTTCAAAGCAGCGAAGAGAAGAACTGCTCCGACCGCGATCCAGTGGAGGCTGCGTGGACGCCAAAAGCCGAAGACTAGTGCGACGAGGGCCGCTGCCACCCATGGAATGGTGCGAAGTGCGTCGGGGCTCATGCTGCCCAATGGATCCAAAGAAGTACCCCCATAGAGATGAATTGAATGCGTGCCGAAGATCAGAGCTTGGACACGTCACTTCAAGGTTATATCTCCTCGTCGATCGGACTGATTCAAGACACCGTGCTCTGACGGTCAGCCGCAGCACGCTAGGACCGGTCATCCTCGCGCGACGTGCCGGACTCGGCGATGCGCTTGATGGCGCCGAGCGTCTGCGGGATGCCCTCGAGTGCCTGCTGGGTCCGGTCAAGGATCTGCGCGGGCGCATCGTCCCCGAACTTCTCCTCGAACATGGCGATGCCGCCCGGCAGGAAATCCCAGGATTCGGTCAGGGTGGTCCCGGTGCCGGCCGGCGTCAGCGTGTAGCCCCAGCGGACTCGATCGCCGCCGACCACCCAGGCGAACTCGCGACCTGGCTCTGCGGCCACGACCTGCGACCGGGTCTCCCAGGTGCGGTGCGGGAGCTCGTTGCGCCCAGTGAACCAGGCGCCGACCTGCCCTGCAGAGGCGTCGTCCTCCCACCAGCACCGCGTACACACCGGACTCCACTCGCCGGTGCGGGTGATATCGGAGACCAGGTCGTAGACGCTTTTCACCGGCGCCTGAATCGTGACGGACTCCTGGTAATGGCGGGTCTCTGTCGAACTCATGCGCCCATTCTCACAGAAGAATTCCCTCGTCCTGCGGGAGTCGCCTCCAGGACGGATAGCCCGGGCCCTCACGACCGCAGGGATCGGCTGCACCGCTGTAAGCCCGCATAGACTGGCCTTTCGCGCTGGTTACGAAAGGCCCCTTCATGTTGAACACCGAACGAACCGGCGCTGGGGAGCCCCTCGTCCTCGTACATGGGCTCGGCTCGGGCCTTCGGAACTGGGACCCCGTGGTCCCCCTTGCTGCAGGAACAGCGCGAGGTCATCGCGATCGATCTTCCGGGGTTCGGCCGCAGCGCGCCGCTCACGGGCGAGGTAACTGTCGCTACCCTCACCGACGCCGTCGAGCAGTTCCTCGAGCAGGAGAACCTGCGCGACGCCGATATCGTAGGAAGCTCGATGGGCGCGCGGATCGTTGTCGAGATGGCGCGGCGAGGTCACGCCGGGAACGTCGTCGCCCTCTATTCCGGAGGATTCTGGAATGACATCCAGGTGCGCGTCTTCAACGCAAGCATCACCGCGTCCATCGCACTGGTACGGCGGCTCCAGCCCGTCCTGCCGTCACTCGTTCAGCAGGCAGCGGGCCGGACGGCGCTGCTCGCCCAGTTCTCCGCGGCCCCCTGGAAGCTCGATCCGGACCTCGTCCTGACGGAGCTTCGCGGATTCGCCACTTCACCCAGTCTTGACGAAGCGCGCAAGTCTCTCGCGCACGGACCGCGCCAGGCAGGCGCGCCACAGGGGACGGTCAAGGGCACGCTGGCGTTCGGCTGGGGCCGGTCGGACAGGGTGACCCCGCTCAGCGAGGCCGCCGTCGCCATGTCCCTCTATCCGGACGCCACCCTGCACGTCTTCGAGGACTGCGGGCACTTCCCGCACTGGGACCAGCCGCAGGAGACAGCCCGGTTCATCCTCGACGCCACCGCCGCTGGGTCGTAGCCCTTCTCCGAGCCGCATATCCAGCAAGCGTGCTGGTGGCGCCTCAGTACGTAAGCTGAGGACCGGCGCCGCCGCCTACCTGGAGTTCGCGATTGCCTGACCTGGTGCTGCAGCCCCACCAGCATGGTGCGGTTATGTGCCCCGGTCTTCCGCAGCATGGCGCTCACGTGCTTCTCGACCGTCTTCACCGAGATGGCGAGCCGCGTGGCGATCTGCTTGTCCGCGAGCCCTTCGGCCACGAGGTCCCGTACCTCGAGTCCGCGGGCCGTCAAGGATTTCGTCTCGCCTGTCTCCGCCGCGCGACTCTCCGTGAGCCGCGTGAACATCGCCTCGTCCAGCAGGGCGTCCCCCGAGCGGCGGCGACGACGACGCGCGCCACCTCCGCGGGCGTGGAAGAAAGTGGAAGGAAGCCGCGCACGCCCGACGACGCCGCGGCCGCCAGCAGTTCGTCCGCGAAATGGTCGACGACGGCGACCACCGGCCGCTCGACAGTATCCGCGTCCATGGCCCGGGCTTCGGCATACCGGGCCAGCAGGTGCTCATCGAGGACGATCATGTCCGGCTGCAGCAGGGACACCGATTCGGTGAGGTCCTCGAGCGTCCGAACTTGCCCAGGATTTGCACCGACGGCTCGGACGTCTCGAGCAGCCGGACGAGCCCGGCCCGGAGAAGGGGCTGGGTGCAGGCGACGAGGACCTTCCACCGCTCGCGGGAGGCGTCACCGTTCGAGGAGTACGGTACCTGCGCCCGGATGCCCCCACCCCCCCCCAGCCCAGTGTCGACTCCACGTGGAGTTCGCCCCGCAGGTAGTGAGCCCGGGCTGCCATGCCGTGCAGGCCGAGCTGGCTGCCCTTCAAATCCGTGCTCCCCTGGCCCTCGAACCCACGGCCGTTGTCCTCGATGACGGCCGTGATGCCGGTGGTGTCGTAGGGCAGTACCGCACCGGGACCGTCAGCGCCTCTCACTCGTAATGAAAAGGTCATCAGTTCGATTCTGATAGGAAGCTCGGGATAAACCCCGGACAGCCCCTTGTTTTAGGGGTTTCCGGGGTTTTTCGCTGGTTAAGTTGACGTCTCCGGATTCCTGTACATTCCCTCAGATGTCGCTCGATCATCGACGGTTTCGTCACTTTTTCGTCACCTAGGATGGCCTCCCGAGCCCCCTAAATCCTCCAAAGGGCCCTTGGCTTTGCCCCTGGTTTCCAAGCCCTAGCCCTACAGAAGCAGCTCCCGCAGGTGAGGCTTGCTGACCTCTTTAACTCTTGCGGAGTTACCGGACGGCCCATAGCAGTGCAGTCCCTGCTGCCGGTCAGGCACGGGAAAACTGCGCGGGAGCGGGCGCTTGGATCATGGCTGGCGGACGGTCGCCGACGGGCCGCTGAGGGACCCTGGGACCCTCTTCCCCGTGTACCGGGACGCGCTGGCGGTCCCCCTGGGTTGAGACACGCCTACGACGCGTTAGGCGCAGGACACGCAGCGTTGGCAGCAGCGGTTGGAGGAGCTTCGGCGGGTCCCCGCTGCCGCTGGCGGTGATTGAGCCCCCGGCAACAGAAAACCGAATGACAGTGAAGAACGCGTCCTGGGGTCTGGCTGCATTAGCAACGCATCGACTATCGCGCCGGCCAGAATGATGGACCCGGCAAAAGAGGACACGTTGAACCGGCTGGTGCCGGGCGGGCGGGGGGGGGCCGTGGCCACCGTGGCGGCCGCAGGAGCACGAACCTCCCCAACTAGAGCGTCGCCGGCGCCTGGACGGGCCCCCGGCCGTCGCAGCCGATCGAGGGTGGGGCCGTCAACCCCGAACAGTGCACGGAAATCCCGCGAAATAAGGGAGCCCTGGCGACTCGTGGGATTGGCCGCGCACTTGGGTTGATGGGTCGGGGCCCCGGACGTTCGGTCGTTTGAGTACGCCTCTCTTTGCGTCCTCGATCCTTGAGCATCCTTAGCGGAACAACCAAAACCCTCGTCATCTTGACTTTGGCTACTAAATTGGGAGGGATGGATTCAATAACTGCGGGAGCCGACCTGTGATACCTGAGGGCTATGAGTTGACATCTAAGGTCCATGAAGGTTCCTCGGCTCAAGTCTGGCGCGCCAAAAACCCCTCTGGTGAGACTGTCGTGCTAAAGCTCGCGGCCAGCGACTCCCACAGTGAACGCCGCTTCAAGCGTGAGATCGAGGGGACTAGGGACGCGGCGGGTCACCATGTCATACCGCTGCTCGACTTCGACGACACAGCCAGCTGGTACTCCATGCCAGCTGCGGCCAAGACGCTGTACCAGGAGAAGGACACCCTGCCGGCCTCTTTTGACGAGTCATTGCGCGTCCTAGAGGCGATCACTGCAGCGCTTCGTCCGCTTCATCTCGCCGGACAGGTGCACCGTGATCTAAAGCCGCAGAACATCCTTTGGCTAGTGGATGAGAAAGGTGCGCGATGGGTTGTGGCCGATTTCGGTATCGTCAGGAACCCTGCCGGGCTCACCAGGACACGACTAACTGCGGATGGCGGCTTGACCGGATCCGACGGCTGGGCGGCGCCCGAACAGTATCAAGATGGGCATAAAACTACAGCCGCCTCCGACGTCTATGCGGCGGGCGCCATCGTGTCCTGGATGCTCACCGGAGTACACCCGACCTTCGGCTACGTTGAGTATCCGCCCGCGTCCCAGCTCAGTGCGATACTCAAACGAGCGACCGCGCCAAAGCCGACTAACCGCTACCCAAATCTGGATGTTCTTCTGGAGGCTGTAAAGGTATCAGCCGCGGCGAGTACCACCAGCCTCAGCTCTCTTCTCGAAACCGGGAATTGGCCACAGGTTAGTGCCTACGTCAGTCAGGCAAACCGGCGCAACCAAGTTGTCAATGCACTCCCAAAACTCGATCAGTCACGGGTCGACGCATGGTTTGAGGCGGACCGCCCAGGTCTAGTCATGGGTGTCAGTGATGCTTTGGATAATCTGCGCGAAGACCACAGCGGCCTGGATATGAAGTCCCAAGTGGATCCCTTGTTGTCTTGGGTGGTGAGAGTTCTACGGGTTCTGGTGAACAACGGTGAACATGAGGACGCCACACATGTTGCAACCGCGCTATTTCATGCAACGGCATGGATGGATCAGTACACACCAGCGACGGCCATCCTCGATTGGCTCGATAACTTGAATGGGCAGGCACAACGGGCAATGGAAGTTGCCTTGCATAACTCCACCGATACGTGGGCGTTTTTTAAGTCGATGGCCAGCGGCAGGTGGCCTTCGAAAAGTAGAAGCGAACTCCTGCAGCGCCTGCAGGAGTAACAACTTAGACCAGGTCCCGGAACGAGGCTAGGCCTGCTTCACTGCCTGCAAGATCATTTCTGAGATCGTTTAGCCGCGATGACCGCAGCCTTGCTGAAATCGAGCGATCCCCTAGCTCCGACGATCCACCGTTTGCTGTTCTCTGCAAGCAGCGGATTAAGAGGTACGTCGTCTGGGAGATCTTCTCCGATCACCAGTAGTTGGGTGGGGGAGATTGGGAAGGAGACGGTAGAGATTTCGGCACCGTCCGTTGTAGGCCAGAGCAGGACCGCACCATCTCCGGTGGCGAGTCCCCTTGCCTCCCGCACCTGCCACGGCCACCGTTCCAGTCCCAGCGTGGTCAGCCTGAGGACTTCCTGTAAGGACTGCGCCAGGAGCAACGCGTCCCCGAGGGCAAGCTCAGTATGTTCGATCCGTCCGTCTGTTCTCAGTACGACGGCGGGGGCTCGGACCTTGGTTCGATCCGCATATCGTCCTCGGTCAAGGTGCATATCCAAGAAGGCGATCACGGCGCGCGCCTCGGCCGTCGTCAACGGTTTCCCTTCGCGCATCTTAACGAGAGCCGGAGTGCCGGCGTCCTCAATAAGTGAGTAGTCTCGCTCAAGGTTTCGAGTGAGGACATTGGGGTCGTAGGCGTAGCTTACGACTGTGGCCCTCAGATAAGACGAGGGATAGCCGCGGCCGTCCTGAAGATCGAGCACGTCGACGACGTTCCTCCTGTCTGCCCAGGCGCGGATATAGCCCTTCGACACCATGTGTGCGTTTTTAACATCGTCTTCTTTTACGGCCATGAACGACCCCCACCCCCCCCCCCCGCATCTCAAGGTACCCGATCCAGCCCCTTGTGCGGACTGGTCGATTCCTGTCGGTCTCGTGGCAGACGCCAGATCAAGCACGCACGTTCAGCGGTAGAACAAGTTCATCGGAAAGGTGATCCAACTCCGCAAGACCAGGTGTGCCGACTCGAAGCGAGTCAAGCACCCATGAGGCGAACATCGTTGCCATCGCTGTGAAATGTGCCGTTTGGCGCTCGTAAGGGTCAGTTGCCTCCGTCAGAATTACGAACTGCTTCTCGTCGTCCAGGTCCAAGAAGGCTGTTACCGTCTCCCCTGTTACGTGAATGATCTGCGACTGCTGCATGTAAGCGGTCTTGGGTGCCGTTGAAGTCGATCTGACTGATCATGTCTGTAACGCGGATCAGCCGCTTTCCCTTGCTCGTAACCGAGTCGAGAACCGCGTGCATCTCATCCTGCGGTCTGTTTAGGTATTCCGTAACAGCTCGGAATGCGCGTTGACGGGAATGGTGGTACCCCTCAATCAACTGGTCAGGGCCACTCTCGTCGAAGTGCGCCCACTGTGCCGTCAAGGCGTGCTCAAGGGCCCGCCGAGCGACGGCCACAGCCTCACGAGAGCGCCCGGCGCGGTATAGAACGACGTATGCGCCCGCATAGCGTATCGCTTGCTCACAAATGCCATACAGAGTTTGGAACTCTACTTGGTGTTCTGCAGCGACCTTGAATGAGTCTGCACGACGCAGATGTTGCTCATGCTCTTCAATAAATCCCAGCCACGCCTCTATGCGAGGCGAAGTCGAGTGCGGTGTGTTCACCAACCGAGTATCGGCGCTCTTGTGAATGTCTTAGCGCAGTCAGCCCAAGTCGCCTCCATCGTTCGACGGGACCCGACGCATTTCCGCTTCGGTGCTGAGTAAGGTGGTTTCTGGACCAGACGACTGCGCCGGTCCTCACGCGTCTTTCTGGGGGAAGATATGAATCCATTCGCATTAGAGTTCATGGCTGTCATCACTGCCACTGGCGTCACCGCTACAATTTTTGAGCACGCCAGAAAGTTCAGTGAGGACCCTCGGTACTGCAGAGCGCGCGGATGGTTTTTCCTCCTGGGAGGAATATCTGGCGCGCTGGTGGTACCGGCAATGCTTATCCAGCAAGGATCGCCTTCCCCACTTACTGGCTATGTTGTCGGTTTATTTTTCCCGTTGATTGCCGGCTTTATTTTCCTTTGGCGTGCTGCGAGGGGCGTCTCGAATATCACGTCGTCCCGCCAGCCAAATGTGGGGTCGGGCTATACGGAGGAGGACTTAAAGCTCCTCAAGCGGGTCAAGCTCGATGAGGCTGCAGCAGAAAAACGTTTCGATGATCCTGCAAGACAGACATGGCCCTCTTGAGCAAGAAGGCGGATACTACGTTCCTCCGGCATATGGCAGCTTACGAGCCGACCCCGGAAGGCTGGAGACTCCGAGCTCAGAAACTTGAAGAACCACAGCCGGGGAGTGAGCTTTCCGAGGACAATAAGGTTTTTCTGCAACCCATCAGTGATGAGGCCCGCCTGTCTCTTATCTCTGCAGGAGAACATCTAGGCTAGCCAGGACGGCTGTTAAAGCTGGAGAGTTGTACCCAACTGCCCACTTCACCTCATTGCGGGGTGCATTATTGGCGGCATCGCAAGCCGTATAAATTGTGGGGATTCGGCGAACCGACCCACGATCGGCGCAGTCTGGGTGGGCGCTATGATCCAGCTCGACGGCCGGCTTCCCTCGACCTCTTTGGCCTCAAACTAGCTCAGAAGGTCCCCCGTGGCCTTGGACATCGTGTATTTGCCGCACGTGAGCCCATTCTGCCTGAGAGGCCCCGCTGCACTCGAACGCCGATCCAAGGGAGCCGTCTAGCGGCATCGCAGCGATAGATGACTTGTCGGGTCGGTAGCAGCCGAGTAGTCCCGCTCCGAACATGAGCCTTAGGAATGGGTGCGACCCTGACTGTCAGTTCGAAATGTCGCTTGGAACTGTTGCCTTTTGACTGAAGAGGCGTTCTCGTTCTGAGGCGATGATGTCACGTGCCAGCTCTGCTTCGGAGATGTCGAAGGCTTCAGGGGCGCTGTCGGCTGTTTCGCTGACGCGGGCGAAATCGTCGAAAAGTTGCTGCTTTCGAGCGAGGATCTCGGTAATTCTCTGGTCGACGCCCTCTTCGGAGAGCAGTCGGTGGACCTGGACTGTCTCCAGCTGGCCCATGCGTCGAGCCCGTGCGATCGCCTGCCACTCTGTCGTTGGCTTGAGTTGCGGTTCGCAAATTACGACCACTGAGGCTGCTTGAATATTGAGACCGACCCCGCCGGCGACGATCTGGGAGACAAGCACTGCGCCGTGTCCCGCGGCTGAGAACTGATCAACCATCTCCTGTCGAGCGGCGGCTGGCACGGATCCGGTCAGCGGACCGAATACCCTGCCGGGGAGGGCTTGGGCGACCTGGTCAAGAACATCGCGGAATTGCGAGAACACGATGACCCGGCGACCGTTGTCTTCAGCTTCCTGGACGATCTCGACGAGGCGTCGCATTTTCATGGACTTGGCGCCGCTCGTTATTGCGGCCCGGCGCATGGCCATAAAATTCCCCGCCGCAACGGCATTGACGTAAGCGGCCATGTCCTCACTCGAGAAGGGGAGCCATTCGTCTGTCTCGACCTTCTCGGGGAGCTCGGTGAGAACATCCTCCTGGTTGCGGCGAAGGTAGGCCGGCGCGACCTGGCGCCGGAAACGGTGCGGTGCCAGGTCGCCGCCGTCAACTACGAGATCGGGCCGGAGGTAGCCAACAAGATTTCGGAACTCGTCGATGCGGTTCTCCAATGGCGTTCCAGTCAGGAGAACGGCGCGCTCCGTCCGGCTGATCATCGCCGCAGCCCTCTGGGAGCGTTGGGCAAAGGGGTTTTTAATGTAATGCGCTTCGTCGACTACGACGCATCCGAGGGTAACCAGATCAGGAACATGGGTTTCAAACCATGCAAGGGTTTCAAAGGTGGTCACGGCAACCCCACCGTTGCGGAGCCAGTTGCGTACCGCTGCCGCCCGTGAGGGCCCGTGCACACGGTGTGGCCGGAGCTTGGACTTGGCGCGGACCTCTCTCACCCAGTTGGTCACGACAGCGGCCGGGCAGATTACGAGTGAGTGGTTGACCCCTTTGGAACGAAGGTGGGCGAGCACAGCGAGTGCTTCAACGGTCTTTCCCAGGCCCATTTCGTCGCCGATGATCACTTTGCGCTGAACGAGGGCGAACCGGGCGCCGAAGCTCTGGTAGCCACGCAGCGACGCTGACAAGTGCTGCGTATCGAGTTCGAGCCTCCGTACAGCCTCCACAATATCGTCAGGGAGGTCGCCGTGAGCCTTCTGGTCATCCTCGGTGATGAAGCCAAGTTCGGCGAGAAGCGCGAAGTAGTCCGCTGGCCGAAGGAAGAAGTCGGCCCAAGGATCCTCAGCTATAGCCGCAGCCTCTGTTGACGCGACTTGTGCGGAGCGCCGAGTGACCGCCTGCACTGCTCGGGTAAATTCCGATACGGGGCGCTCACAGGCTAGGACGATAACGTGCGCGACGTGGTGATCAAGAGCCTGAGCCAGAGGAGTCAGAGAGTCTTTCAGCGCCAGGTCTTCGCTCGCAGTCCTGGTCTGCCGTACTGCGTCCCAAGCGGCGAGCCGTTGAAGTAGCTCACTCGCTTCAGGGATGCGGTTCTTGATATCGATTCGGACGGGCGTTTCTTCGTATGTTGTCTGCCAAAGCGATTGCGCCGCCCCGCGCACTCGCGTCCCAGTCGTTGCGCCGATCCCCGAAAGCTGTGACAGTTGGGCCCCATGGTCGAGGACGGCCTGGACGGTGCTAAGGCCTGCTTCTGTCAGCGGCCCAATGCGCAAACGATCCCGCGTCGCTTCTTTAAGTCGTTCCACGGGCATGTCGGCCAGTAGTCGCCGGACCTCGCGCTTCCGGACGGCCTCGCCGGCGGCAATAGCAGCGCTGCGGAAGCGTTCTTCCTCACGTAAGGCGGCATTGATGGTCTCGACAGCATTGGGCAGGTGCGCGACGGCTGCGGCTGGGAGCAGGTGCTGGCTGTTGCCAAGGTCATCAAGCCGGCCACCCACCCCCACAGAATCGGCCAGGGCTGCGGAAAGTGGAATCGTCGAGGGAGTGCCGCTTTGTCGGCCGAGGCGATCCAGCAGTTGAGGGACAGCGGCCCCAAAAGCCCAATTGTGGTATTGATTTAGGAAGGTGGCAGCCCTGGCGCCGGTTTCCCGGCTCTTGGCGCCTAGGAAAAACCGGCGTGCACCAAGGATCGCTTTTGCGTCGTCGATGGCAGCCGCGACGTCTGTCGTCAGGCTAAGGAGCGCTCTGCGCTCCTCCGGGCTAACGGCTGGAAGCTGGGCTTGCCGTGCTGCACAAGCCAACTGGGCCGTGTCAGTGGGACGTAGGGGCAGGATTCGCCAGGCGGGCCGGTCGTCACAACGCACTTCCACAGTTCTGCTGCGAAGGGTGGCGACGGCCTCGTCACCTGCCCTTTCCACCATCGAGCGGTGAGCCAGAATTGAGCGAGTTTGGGCGAGCCACCGTGTGGCCTCTTCAGAGACAACACGGAGTCGCTGACGTTCGTCTCGTTCCACGGCGGCCCTTCATTGATTAGGTGTTGTTGCAAAGATTAGTGCAGTGCCACCGACGATCCGGTGATGCTTTGTCTGACGGGTCCGGTAAGGTGAGTCGACTGTCGAATCGGAAGGTCCCATCATGCTGCTGGAAGAGCTTAAAACCGGACTGAGAATTGCGGGATTGATTCCCGCCGAGGTCATCACGGTCATCGCCGCTCAGTGGCACGGCGCGGACGCCCTCGAACTAACCTACAAAACGGCGGCCGGCGGCCTCGGCCAGCAGGTCGTTTTCCGCAAGGACCAGGACGCGTTGAGCGTCGCGCAGACCGGCAGCCGCGCTTTCGATGCCAGCGCAGGTGACTTCAAACTCGTGGCCGAAGCTCAGCGAATCTCCCTGGCCGGCTTATTTGACCCGATGTTGGCCGTGGCCACCAGCGACGTGCAGCCCCTGCCACACCAAATCCGAGCCGTGTACGGCGAACTGCTGCCGCGCACTCCGCTCCGATTTCTCCTGGCTGATGATCCAGGTGCCGGCAAGACGATCATGGCCGGGCTCTACATCAAGGAACTCATCCTCAGGGACGACGTGAAACAGTGCCTGATCGTCGCCCCGGGCGGGCTGGTGGAGCAATGGCAGGACGAGCTGTTCTTCAAGTTCGGGCTGCGCTTCGACCTGCTGACAAACCAGTTGATCGACGCCAACGTCAACTTCAACGTGTTCGAATCCAACCCGCTGCTGATTGCGCGGATGGACCAGCTCTCACGCAACGAACAACTCCAGGCCCAACTCAAAGAGACCGAATGGGACCTGATCATTGTCGACGAGGCCCATAGGATGGGGGCCCACTACTTCGGCGGCAAGCTGGAGAAGACCAAGCGGTTCCAGCTCGGTGAACTACTCGGAGAGATCACCAGGCATCTCCTCCTGATGACGGCAACCCCGCATTCCGGTAAGGAAGAAGACTTCCAACTGTTCCTGACATTGCTTGACCGCGACCGCTTCGAAGGCAAGAACAGGGCCACGGCCGACACCAGTGGCCTGATGCGCCGGATGGTCAAAGAAGACCTGCTGACCTTCGAGGGAAAGAAGCTTTTCCCGGAGCGTATTGCCGAAACCGTCCCCTATCAGCTGACCGCGCTGGAGTACGAGCTCTACGAGCAGGTTACGAGCTACGTCCGTGAAGGCATGAACCGCGCTGACAGAGTCGGCGGCAAACGCAAGAACACCGTCGGCTTCGCACTCACCGTCCTCCAACGGCGTCTCGCATCGAGTCCAGAGGCAATCTATAAGAGCCTGGTGCGCCGCTCCGAACGCCTGGAACGCAAAAAGCAGGAAATCCTCAACGGAACCTACACCGAGTCCGAACCCAGCATCGAACTGGACGGCTTGGACGCTGACGATTTCAACGCCGAGGAAACCGAAGCTCTGGAAGAAGAGCTCGTTGACGCGGCGACCGCTGCCCAAACAGTCGAAGAACTCAACGCAGAACTTGTCGAACTTACCGGGCTGGTGAACACAGCGAAGCATGTCCGCGACGCCGGCACCGACCGCAAGTGGGCTGAACTGTCCACCATCCTTCAGGACAACGCGCTCATCACAGACAACCACGGGTCACCGCGCAAATTCATCATCTTCACCGAGCACCGGGACACCCTCGGCTACCTCCAGGCCCGCATCGGCTCGCTGCTCGGCAAACCCGATGCGGTCAGGGCTATCCATGGCGGGGTGCGACGTTCCGAGCGGCGCCAAATTACCGAGGAGTTCACCAAGAACCGGGACTGCCAGATCCTGCTCGCTACCGACGCGGCCGGTGAGGGCCTCAATCTGCAAGCCGCACACCTGATGGTCAACTACGACCTCCCCTGGAACCCGAACCGGATTGAGCAGCGCTTCGGTCGCGTCCACCGTATCGGCCAGGAAGAGGTCTGCCGTCTCTGGAACCTCGTCGCCGCCAACACCCGCGAGGGCGAGGTCTTCACTCGCCTGCTGGACAAAATCGAGGAACAGCGCAAAGCGTACGGGGGCAAGGTCTTCGACGTCCTCGGCGAAGCGTTCAGTGAGACCCCGCTACGCACTCTGCTCCTGGACGCCATCCAGTACGGCGAGCAGCCTGAGGTGAAGGCCAAGATGCACGAGGTCATCAACGCCAGCGTCGGTGACGGCCTCAAAGAACTCCTTGAGGAACGAGCCCTCGCCTCCGAGCACCTCGCGGAGGCAGATCTCGCTGCGCTCCGTGCCGCGATGGACGAAGCCCGAGCCCGTCGGCTCCAGCCGCACTATATCGAGCTGGCCTTCAAGGCCGCCTTCACCAGGCTCGGCGGACGCATCGTCAAGCGGGAGAAGGGGCGCTACGAGATCGCGAATGTGCCGGTCCACCTCCGCTCCAGCAAGCACGGTCCGATTGCGACCAGATACGACAGGGTTACTTTTGATCTGCCGTACGTGCAGCCCGATGGGCTCGCCCGCGCGGATCTTCTCGCTCCCGGCCACCCTTTACACGACGCCGCCATGGATGAAGCCATACGCCAGTTCGGCGGCTCCCTGAACCGGGGAACAGTCCTGGTCTCGTCAACTCTCGAAGAACCCCATCTCCTAGTGGGGGTCATCGAAGAAGTCGCTGATGCCACCGGCGCCAGCGTGGCCAGGCGCTTCGGTTACGCCAACGTCGACAGCTACGGCAATGTCACCCCCGCGGGCCCCGCACCCTATCTGGACTGCGTCGCAGCTCCGAACTCCCCTGCGACCACAGCCGCACGGCAGCTCCCCTGGCTGCCACATGCCGAAGACAAAGCCAAGAGCTGGATCATCTCCAACCGCCTCCCGGACTACCTTGCCGAAATCCAGCCACGCCGTCACGCCGAACTCCACAAGACCCGGCAACTCGTAAGCAACCGCCTCGAGAGTGAACGTGACCGATTACTTCTTGACGCCGCTGTCGCGGCAGAGAACGAGCGTGCCGGCCAGAAGGCAAAGGAATCTTCTGACAGTCTTAACCGAAAGGCCGTCGAGCTGGATCTCCGCCTGCGCCAGCGCCTGGAACTGCTCGACCAGCAGGCCCTAATGTCCACCAAACCTCCGCATATCCTGACCGCGGCGCTCGTGCTACCCGTCTCCATGCTCGAGGACGAGCTTCCACCCACGGCCCCTATTCACGCCAAAGAGACCAAAGAGGTCGAGCGTCGCGGCGTTGACCTTGTGATGGCCCAGGAACGCGGCCTGGGTCGGCACCCCGTTGAGCAAGCGTTCAACAACCCCGGCTTCGACATCCTCTCCACAGCAGCGAACGGTGACACCTACCGGATCGAAGTTAAAGCACGCATCGATGGCGCCAACGACTTTTTCATCACCCACAACGAAGTCATGACCGGTAAGAATGCCGTCCCTCGCTACCGTCTCGCCCTCGTCCGGGTAGACCAACGCGGAGCACACCACGACGTAGTCCGCTACCTCGACAATCCTTTCGCCACGACCGACCTTGGCGACTTCGACGCCACCGGCATCCGCGGCGACTGGGCCAAGATGTGGGCAAAGGGGACCGAACCCTTCTGACGAGGAGAGCGTGAGTTGCTGTTAGTCCCGCATACTGCCCGTTAACCATCACATTTCTGTGTGGACTGATTCTGTCTTTGGCCCCACTAGAGTTAGTCGGGAAATCGCGACCGCGAATGCGGTCGCATAGGCGAGTCCACTCCGGACTCAGAGGGGTCGACAGGTAAGTGCAGAAACGCAAATTGATCGAGGTGGCGCTGCCTCTCGAGGCGATCAACCGAGAGTCGGCGCGCGAGAAATCGATCCGGCACGGACACCCCTCGACGCTGCACTTGTGGTGGGCGCGCCGTCCTCTCGCTGCGGCACGCGCAGTCCTTTTTGCCCAACTAGTCGACGACCCGAGCGCGCACCCCGAGCAATTTCCAACCGAGGAATTGCAACGCAAGGAGCGCGAACGGCTGCACGACCTGATCGAGCGACTCGTGGTCTGGGAGAACATCCGAGACGACAAGTTGTTCGCCGAGGCCCACGCCGAGATCCTCAAATCGGCAGACGGCGCACCGCCGGAGATTCTCGACCCCTTCGCCGGGGGTGGAACCATCCCACTAGAAGCTCAGCGACTTGGCTTAGTGGCACATGCATCTGACCTGAACCCGGTCGCTGTTCTCATCAACAAGGCCCAGATCGAAATACCGCCGAAGTTCCGGAACCAGCCGCCAGTTTTTCCCGGTCGCGCCGACTCCGAGTTCCGTTCATGGTCCGGCTCCGAGGGCCTTGCTGCGGACGTCCGGGAGTACGGCCAGTGGATGCGCACCGAAGCGGAGAAGCGCATCGGTCACCTCTATCCAATGGTGCGAATGAGTGACGGCACAAAGTCAAAAGTCATCGCTTGGCTCTGGGCACGGACCACTACGTGCCCGAACCCTGCCTGCGGCATCGAAATGCCTCTTGTTAGATCGTGGTGGTTGGGCACCAAGAAGGGGAATGAGGCCTATGTCGTCCCGACGGTTGTTTCCGATGCAACAACCCCTAGTGGCCAGGCTGTTCGATTCCAAGTTCATCTGGGGAAGGCTGGAGGTCCAAGACCGGGCGAGGAAGGCACTGTCGGTCGTAATGGCGCCCGCTGTGTCGCTTGTGATTCAGCAGTCGATCTAAAGTACATTCGCGCTCAAGCGCGCGCGAGAGGCCTCGGGCATCAGCTGATGGGAGTCGTCGCTGGAGGGGAGCGTCAGCGAACCTACGTTTCGGCGAGTGACGAACAGATGTCTGCTGCCGACGTGCGGCGACCGGATGATGCCCCTGACGCCTCGATTCCTCCCCAAGCGCCGAGCTTCCGCGTTCAGGCCTACGGCATGAACAAGTGGTCGGATCTCTTCACGAATCGGCAGCTGGTGGCGCTAACGACGCTCAGTGACCTTGTGACCGAGGCGAGGCAGAAGGTATTGGCCGACGGTGGTGAGTCTGCTTACGCCGATGCCATTGCCACGTACCTGGGCTTAGGCGTCAGCCGAACGACCGACCTCATGAACTCAATTGTGACTTGGTCGAATTCCCGCGACCAGGCAAGAAACCTTTTCGCTCGGCAAGCGATCCCGATGGCCTGGGACTTTGTCGAAGTGTCGCCATTCGCAGGAGCAGCCGGCGATGTCGGCGTCGCCCTGGCAACCATGTCGAAAGCGCTTGCGAACATAGCACCGAACGGTGTTGGCGAGGCAAGTCAACAAGATGCCGGATCCCGATCCTTCGACGGCATGCTCATAAGCACTGACCCGCCTTACTACGACAACATCGGATATTCGGATCTCTCCGACTTCTTCTATGTCTGGCTCCGCAGATCCCTCCGGACCGTTCACTCAGATCTGCTTTCCACGATGCTAGTGCCTAAAGCCGGGGAACTCGTAGCCAACCCATACCGGCACGGCGGCCGGGATGGGGCAGAACAGTTCTTCGAAGATGGATTCCGGCAGATATTTGCGCACGCTCGAACGGCAGCTTTTGCCGACTACCCGATAACCGTCTACTACGCCTTCAAGCAGAGTGAAGTCGATGACCGTGGTGAGGCTTCCACTGGTTGGGAGACGTTGCTGGAAGGAATGATTCGATCCGGATGGGAGATCACCTCGACCTGGCCTATGCGGAGCGAGCGCGGGGGGCGAATGATCAGTGTGGGTACGAACGCACTCGCATCATCCATCGTTCTCTCGCTCCGACCGCGGGAGCCCGACGCCCCGACTACGGATCGACGCGGATTCATCACCGCGTTAGAGGCCGAGCTGCCCGATGCGTTGCGAAAACTGCAGCAGGGCCAAATTGCTCCAGTCGATTTGCCACAGGCGGCGATAGGCCCCGGAATGGCCGTTTTCAGCCGATTTGGAGCCGTGCTTGAGCCGGACGGACGCAAGATGACCGTTCGATCGGCCCTGGCACGTATCAACGGCGTCCTAGACCAGGTGCTCAATGAGCAAGAAGGTGATTTCGATGCGACTAGTCGGTTCGCCATCGCTTGGTACCGCCAGCACGGCTACGGCGTGGGCAAGTTCGGTGACGCCGACAACCTTGCTCGTGCACGAAACACCAACGTCGATGCCCTGGATCGCGAAGGCATCCTGACGAGCCGAGCGGGCAACGTACAGCTCATCAAGTCTGCTGACTTGCGATGGGATTATGACGTGTTCAAGGACTCGCACACCAGCAACTGGGAGGCGCTCCACCATCTGATCAAGGTGCTGGAGCGCGACGGTATTGCGGCGGCGGGCGATTTCCTCCAGGAGGCGCTCAACAGGACTGACAGCGCGATCGATGCGGATCTAGTCAAGGAACTCGCTCACCTGTTGTTCCGCATTGCTGAAGGCAGGGGATGGACCAAAGAGGCGTTGGCCTTCAACAGCCTTGTGGCGAGCTGGCCAGAGATCCTCAACGTCGCTCGCACGCAGAAAAAGCCCACCACGACACAAGACGCTTTCAATTTCGACGGAGAGGACTAAGGTGGCTCTGAGCAATCGCGACAGGATCGACCAGATGTTTCAGGTGATGGCTCCGGCACTGGACGACTTCATTTCGGCCGTAATCGGTCAGACTAATTCCGGGATGGGCGTTGAGTGGACCAAGCTCGTCCAAGGCAAAGATCTGAAAAGCGGAGTGCCTGCCGGGAAGGTCTATGACCCACGGGACCCTCAAGTCCAATTCCGTATCCTGACCGAAGGCAACATCACCGGAGGTTACAAGCAGGGCTGGTATCCGTTCAACCAAACCCTCGGCAAGGCTGGTGAGTCGTTCGCGATCGAGTTGCGCGAGGTGCGCAACAATTGGGCACACAACGGCACTTTCACCGACGATGATGCCTATCGCTCCCTCGACACTGGGGAACGTTTGTTGAAGTTGGTCGGTGCAACAGCTGAGGCGGAGGAGGTCCGTGGTATCCGGCTGAACCTGCGTCGTGTAACCGCAGACAAGGACGACAAGAAGGTCCTCAAGGCCGCAGTGACGAACCCCGAAGCCTCAGGCCTGAAGCCATGGCGCGAGGTGCTCCAGCCGCATGATGACGTGGCGACAGGCAATTTCCATGCCTCGGAGTTCGCCGCCGACCTCTACAAAGTCGCAACAGGCGGCGAGGTCGATTCGGACTACGCCGACCCGGTGGAGTTCTTCAGACGCACCTACTTGACCGAGGGCCTGCGCGATTTGATTGGTCGCGCAGTGCGACGCTTCTCCGGCGACGACAACGTCTCCCCGGTCATTAACCTCCAGACCAACTTCGGTGGCGGCAAAACGCACTCGATGCTCTCGCTATGGCATGTCGCGGCCGGCCTCCCCGTCGGGAATTTCCCGCAGGAGACCCAGGAACTGCTGAGCGCTAATGGCTACACAGGTGCAAAGATCAACCGTGTGGCGATTGTCGGCAACCACTTCAGCCCGTCGGGGGTGATCAAGGACGACGGCACGCAGGTCAACACGATCTGGGGCGAACTGGCCTGGCAGCTCGGGGGCGCCGAGGCCTTTGCGATGGTTGCCAAATCGGATGCCGACCGCACCCACCCGGGTGCCGCCCTTCATGACCTGCTGGCGGCTCACTCCCCCGCAGTCATCTTGATCGACGAGTGGGTCGCCTACGCCCGCTCTCTGGTAGGCCGCGACGACCTGGCGGGTGGCACCTTCGACGACCAATTCACCTTCGCTCAGTCCCTGACCGAAGCCAGCAAAGGCACCTCAGGTGTTCTGCTTGCCATCTCGATCCCGGCTTCCGAGGGCGGCAACGACAGCGGAATGCTCACCGCGGGGAACGCCGAGGAGGTCGGCGGCGCCAATGGGCTGGAGGCTCTCAAACGCCTCCAGAACGTAGTGCGCAGGGTCGCCGACCAGTGGCGTCCCGCATCCTCGGACGAGGCCTATCACATCGTCAAGCAGCGCCTGTTCAAGCAGGCCGACGCCACAGCCCTGGCCTCCATTGGAGCCACTGCGAAGGCTTACGTTGAGATGTACCGCAAGTACACGGACGACTTCCCACGGGAAGCGCGCGAGCCGGCCTACGAAGACCGGATTAAGCAGACCTACCCGGTCCATCCCGAGCTGTTCGACACGCTATACGAGGAATGGTCCTCCTTGGAGCGGTTCCAGCGAACCCGCGGCGTACTACGGCTGATGAGCACGGTGATCCACGCCCTGTGGATCGGCGAGGACGCCTCTCCGCTGATCATGCCAGGTTCGATCCCGCTGGCGACCGCCAACGTGAATGCCGAACTCACTCAGTATCTTCAGGACTCATGGAAGGCCACCATCGACGCCGATGTCGACGGGCAAAATTCGGAACCGGCCCGCATCGACACCGAAAAACCATTGTTCGGGCAACGTGCCCTTACCAAACGCCTCGCGCGAACCGTGTTTTTCGGTGCTGCGCCAACCGTTGCCCCCGGCTCCGTACACAAGGGCATCGGGGCTCAACGGGTGTTCGTCGGCACCGCAATCCCGGGCGATGTTCCCGGCAACTTCCACGCTGCGCTCACCCAACTGGGAGACCGAGCGACATACTTCTACTCAGGCTCAGGCAAGTACTGGTACGACCTCCAGCCCAACATCACCCGCACAGCAAAGGACCAGGCTGAGCGCCTCCATAAAGAAGATGTTTGGGCCGAGATCGTCAAGCGACTCCAAAGCCAAGCCAGGACCCGCGGCGACTTCGGCGGAGTCCATGTCTGTCCCGAAACCAACGCAGACATCCCAGACACGGACGAGGCCCGACTGGTGATTCTTCACCCGAAGGTAGCTCATAAGCGAGGGACGGAATCCGTCGCCAAGGAATTTGCACAGAGGGCCACCGAACAACGCGGAAGCGCTAACCGGACCCATCGCAACATGCTGGTCTACCTTGCTGCTGACGAGGCAAGACTGGAGGAGCTCGATACAGCTACCCGCGACTATCTCGGCTGGACTCACGTCCTGGTAAACGAAGCTGACCTCGACCTCACCCAGAACCAGAAGAACCAAGCAGCACAACGCCAGGCCCAGGCGAACCAGACCGTCACTTCGCGTCTCTTGCAAACCTTCACCTGGGCCTTGGTCCCAGCCCAGCCTGAGGCCAGCGCACCATTCTTGATCCGCGAGACCAAGGTCGAAGGACAGTCTGAATCACTCCCCGACCGTGCCTCGCGTCGGCTTGGGAATGACGGCGACCTTTCCACCCGTCAGGCTGCAGCCACGATCCGGCTGGCGATCAGCAAGGTGCCACAGATCTGGAAGGACGGTCACGTCTCTCTCGGCGCCCTCTGGGGTCTCTATAGCCAATACCCGTATATGCCACGTCTGCGCGACAGGAGCGTCCTGGACTCGGGGATCGTCGACATGCCCATGATCTGGCAGACTGACGCTTTCGCCCTAGCTGCCAGCTATGACGATTCAACGGGCCGGTATGTCGGCCTTTGGACTCCAGCCGACCCCGTGGCTCCGCCGGCGGCGAGTGATTCCCTGCTTCTCGTCAAACCCGACATCGCTGAGAAGCAGCGTGCTGCAGAGCAAGGTTCTACCCGAACCACTACTGATGAGACTACCGAGCCTTCTGGCTGGATTGGCCCCCAAGCCCCCGTAGGTTCCCGCGGTCTGGTCGCTCCGGCCGGGCCCGCTTCGCCGCAGCCGCCGGACAATACCGGGCCGACGCGCTTCTACGGCGTCAAGACGCTGAATGCGGACAAGATTGCGCTCGACTTCAAGAACATCGCCGAGGAAGTCATAGCGCATCTACGTGCGGGCAAGAGTACTGACCTCGTTGTCCGGATCGAGATCGAAGCAACAGACAGCGATGGCTTCAGCGAGTGCAAGATTCGCACTGTCTCCGAAAACGCGCGAACCCTTAAGTTCGATCAGTCCGGATTTGAGGAGACCTAAGGGTGTTTCTCTAAGCAGCGGCACCAAAACGTCCTACGCTTACTCAAACGACCGTTATACACAGCAATAGTGATGGGGAATCCGCGCGTGACGGAAATTTCTGAACCTATTGGGGGGCGTCTCACCCCTCCCGTTCTTGTGGACGCAGCCGCTCCCGGAAGTGTGAGCGGCAGTCCCAGACCCTTCACTGGCGCTCCAATGCCCCCAAAGCAGCAGATCTACTTCTACTCTCCGGATGAGTGGGAGGAGTTCATTAGTGAGTGGGCAACCGGCCTCGACGAGCAATACGTCCAGACCAAGCGATTTGGGGGCGCGAACGATCGAGGGGCAGATGTCGCTGCCTTCAAAACCGCTGACGGATTCGACGGGCCATGGGATTGTTTCCAAGGCAAGCACTACGCGAAGGCACTGACTCTTGGAAATGCTCTGCCGGAAATCTTGAAGGTCCTCCACCATACTGCCGCCGGCCATTACACGCTCCCTGACACATACAGATTTTTAGCCCCAAAGGGCTGCGGATCAGGGCTGAATAAGCTTCTGAGTTCGCCGACACGGTTGAAGGAAGAGTTCCGGGCACACATGGACCCTAACAACCGGCTCGTTCGAGAACTCTCAAGCGCTGAACTCATAGCAGTGTCCGCCCTCGCCGACTCAATTGACTTCTCCATGTTCCGGTCGGTGGAGCTTGCGGAAGCACTTGATGTCCACTCAACAACTCGATACCACGCGGCCCGCTTCGGCGGACAGATGCCCGACAGGGCAGCACCTGGACAGGCGCCGCCAGCAACCATCGCGCAGGCGGAGACTCGGTATGTAGAGCAACTTATCGACGTCTACTCCGAAAGGCGTCCGGATCATGCGTTCGTACCCAGCACTGTGGGCGAAGATCCAGAGTTTGGAAAGCATTTCCTCCGCCAAAGGATTCGCTTCTATCAGGCTGAATCTCTTCGCCTCTATGCCCGGGACAGCGTTCCGGAAGGCACATTCGAAATGCTGCAGGGCGACATTCACAGCGGAGTGATCGATGTCGTCGAAGCGGAGCATCCAACAGGCTATGCTCGCTTGAATCAAGTGTTGACCCTCGTGGGGCAACTGGACCTCAGCGCCCATGCCCTGATTTCGGTCTCAAGCATGGACGACAGAAAAGGCATCTGCCACCAGCTCGCGAACGAAGACCAACTTGTCTGGGTCACGGGGTCATGATTCAAGTCTTGAACAGCCCACTAGAAGTGGGGTTACGTGCCTTGTTCGTACTAACCGAGGCGTATCCAGAAGCTTTGGATGTCGGTAGCCTCGTGCTCCTCGACCACGGAGTCCTGAATAGCGCCGACCTGGGCGGGCCCGCCAGCCTCCATCCACCACTCCCTGCTCGTTCGGGGGAACTTGCGATGAAGCGACAGCTAATCGAGGAGGGCCTTCAGATCCTCATTAGGTCCGACCTAACCGAGTTAGCCCTTGACACCCGAGGCATCCAGTTCCGGGCGAGCGAGGAGGCTCATGGTTTCACCACACTCCTGCAAACGCCCTATGCGAGCGGTCTTCGCGAGCGAGCAAAGTGGATCGTCGCACTCCTCTTGCCTGCTGATGAAGCTTCAATTCGGAATCGAATGCGCTCCGTTCTAGGGAACTGGACCGAGGAGTTTTTCACCGTCACGCACCTGCCCGAGGATGAATAATATGGGTAGTTTTCAGCTAACCCACCTGACCTTCATTGGTACGAATGTTCCACCCGCGTCTGTTGATTTCGGCCCTGAGATGACTCTGGTGCGGGGCCCCTCAGACACCGGCAAGTCCTTCATCGTGAATGCGATTGACTTCCTTCTTGGAAGTGGCGGACTCAAAGAAATACCAGAGCGCTCAGGGTACTCAGATGCCCTGCTAGGTCTTGTCCTTTCATCGGGAGAGTCAGTGACGTTACAACGATCCGTTAGAGGCGCCCGACGAATCGGCCTATATCACTCCGACATCCGAAAGGGGCCCGTGCCTGCACCGGATGAATGGCTGGCTCCCAAACACGGAGAGTCCAGCCTGTCCAGCTACCTTTTGCATGAGCTCGGGCTGTCTGGAAGTAGGATTCGGACCAACGTCAATAACGCAACGACTTCTCTAAGCTTTCGCGACATTGCCCACCTCACCATCGTTGATGAATCACAGATGCAGGCTGAAACACCGCCTGCGTTGAAGGGAAGATACACAACGAAAACGAGGGAGCTATCTGTTCTGAAGCTCCTGCTACAGAACGAAGATGATTCTGGGTTAGAGGAGGTTGCTCCTCAGCAGGAAGTGAGAAAACTGAGTGCCGCAAAGGTTGACGTTGTTGACCGAATTATCGGCGATGTGACTGAACGGCTTGACGGCGCACCCGACGTTGACGAAGCTCAGACTCGACTGATTCGGCTTTCCAAATCGATCGAAGATCAGTCAGCGTCACTGCAGGAGTGGATGAAGCAGCAAGATCTCGTGGCGAGTTCAAGGGTTAGAAACCAAACTCGTTTGAGGGCAAATAAGTTGAGAGCCGCGGAAACGTCGGCTCTCAGCGGGCGATTCACACTTCTTAGAAGCAAGTACGAATCGGACCTGGCGAGGCTAGACACAATCAAAGAAGCTGGAAACCTCCTCGGGTACTTCACCAACGGCGTGTGCGTATTCTGTGGCGCTGAGTCAGAACACCAGCACAAGGCCGTCCACCATGGTGAGACAACACACCTTGACCAGTCTGTCCGTGTAGAAAGAGAGAAGACCAGCCAACTGCTCGATGACCTACTGCTCACACTGGGCGATCTGGAAAGAAACCAACAGGGCCTTCAGGACGAGGCTCGTAGGCTGCAGCAAGAAATCGAGCGACAAGCCCAAATACTCGCTGAATTGGACAAATCTCTTCGTCCCCATGAGGTGGGCCTTAGTGACTTGCTGGCAGCCCGATCGTCACTCGAACAAGTAATTGGACTGCACGACCAAGTTGCAAAGCTCCGCGCGCTGAGATTACAAGTTGCTACCGAGGTGACAACAGGGGTTACAGATGCTGTCTCCGGCATGGACATTCGTCCCATCAATGAGTTCTCCCAGGAAATAGCGAAAAGACTCAAAGCTTGGGGATTCCCTGACTGGGCGCATGTGCGTTACGACCGGACGGCACAGGATATTGTTTCCGCAGAGCAACTACGCTCCGCCCACGGCAAGGGAGTCCGATCTCTTCTCCATGCAGCCTTCACAGTTGCTCTCGCGCAATACTGCTTTGATCGTGACCTGCCGCATCCGGGATTCATCGTCCTCGATTCGCCACTCATCACCTACCGCGCACCGGATGCGTCGGAAACAGAAGGGCCTGACCGGAATGTGGCGACAGCTTTTTACAATGATCTGCAGCATAATTTCGACGGCCAAGTCATCATCATGGAAAACACAGACCCGCTCGAGGAGCTAGGTGAACAAACAATTGATGTCCAGTTCACGCACCTCGAGGGCGTAGGACAATATGGGTTCTTCCCGATGACAACGGATTGAATCAATCACTGATCAACGAAAAGACCTGCACCAACCTGCGGCCCTAACGCGCGGCCGGCAAGCATTCGGGGGCCCTAGCAGGAACTTGGGACTAAAGAGTACGTCGCGGGCTGGGGCAAATTGCGGAAAGGTAAGTGGCTCAAACTTTCTCCGGGCTACCGGACCATGGGTCGCCGGCCGCCCCGGTATGGCATGTTCTTGGCTGACGAATCCGGTGCGAGGAGTAGGTCGGTCACTGGAACTTCAAGTACGTCCGCGATATCCCACAGTCGCAGTACCCGCGCGTAATAGTCTTCGGTGCTCTCGTCCGTGCGTTGGTCATAGCCCCGACGCCGGTGAGTACCGCCTCGGGGTATCCGCCGGCGTGGGACTGCTCAATGGTGACGCCGGTGTCTTCCACTGCATCATGCGGCTACCCGACCACCATCGCTTACTCGGCTAGGTGTGCCGGTACTCGGGGTAATCGTTAGCGGCACGATGGAACTTCCAATCCGGGTCCTCATCCCACCGCGCGCTGCGCCACGACTGCAGGGCTTTTTCGTCCCTGCACAGGAAAATCATCCGGATCCAGTCGTCCTCGACCAAAGCCAAATGCTTCAGCAGGCCACCCAATGTCACCGTCGATGGTGGCAGCCGACCGTTCAGATCCTCCCGTCCCAAGCCAACGGCGCAACAAAGGCCCATAACCCCCTGTCCCTCACATCACTTTGAGTACCGTCCGACCATCATCCATGAGGCAGTAAGCGTCTCAGACTTGACCTACCAGCCCCTAAGGGCGGCAACGCTACGACGATCGCGTGCTTCCTGCGGCGTGTCTCGCTGGTCCGGTTACCCCGTTTTCCTCGAATTGCAGGGCATCATTCGTTTATGCCTCCCGCCCTGACCCAGCATCCCGAGTTGCGCCGCCGCATTCTCGCTGTACTCAACGCAGAACCCACCGGCGTTCTCACCGCAACCTCTGCGCTTAACCGCATCTACGAAGATTTCTCGTGGACGCCGCAGGATCACGAGCCGTTCCCCAGCGCTGCTGGCGATGAGCCTCGCTGGCGCAAACGGACAACCACTCAATACAGCCGGATGGTTCGTGAAGGTTTGGCTCATCCCTCGCCTGACCAGCGGTGGAGGCTTACCCCGGCCGGACGCGGTGAAATGACGATCGAAGACGAGAGCCTCGGCGCGGAACGATCGCGACGAGCTCGCATGTGGGAAGAACTGCGAGCCAAGGGCGGCCCGACCGAAGTTCGACCGCAGCTCGTCAATGAGCTGGGGTTCCATAGCGGGCAACGATGCATCTACGCAGATAAAACGCGAACCGTCAGCGCGGTCTCTCCAGCCGGTATTGCCTTGACCTTCCTACACACAGGCACGGCCTACGAGGACGAGCTCACCGAAACGGGCGTCGTCTACCACTTCCCATCAACAAACGCCCCCGGCCGAGACCGCTCAGAGATTGAAGCCGCCCGAGCGGCCTACACCTTCGGTATGCCGGTATTCGTGAACACGACCGCTGCCCGTGGAACGAAGACCGTGTACCGCGGCTATATCGAAGACTTCAACGATGACTTGAAGGCACTTCTCGTCACCTTCACCAATGACGAAATACCACCCGACCATGCAGCAGAGAATCCCTTCTCGATAACCGACGAAACGCCGAATGGCACAGCACAGACCCTCCGTGCGACCCGGCCGAACCAGCGACGCTTCGCCTTTGCGGTACTGGCACGATACGAGGAACGGTGCGCGGTTTGCACCATGAACATACCCGGACTCGTGCAAGCCGCGCACCTGGTGCCGAAGAAGAACAAAGGGTCCGATGACCCCCGCAACAGCCTCCCACTATGCGCCAACCACCACCTCGCCCTCGACCGGGGCTACTGGGCAATCAATCCGCAAACCCTCGCCGTCCACACAAGCCGAAAGGGTCCAGCCGCTGCACAGTTCGGATTCACGAAACAGAACCTCCAGCACCTACGCGCGCAGCCACACCCAGAAGCCCTCGAACGGGCTTGGCAGACATGGCAGCGTCACCCGCTCAACTCATGACGAACCTCCCTACTGTCGACACCCGGGAGTGCCCAGCGGAGGTTCGTACGAGGACAAGGGAACATATGACAGAAATCCCCTTAGTACGTCTCCTAGACCCGTCCTAGTTGCGGTTCAGACCGCTCTCGCCCCGCGTCAGCAGGACTCTTTTGTAGTGGGTTTCGGCGTCGTCAATCTGACGTGCGGGGGCGTTGGGCGAAAAGACTTGCAGGATGCTGAACTGAAAATGCCTCCGATGGGTGAGGTCGATATTGTCCAGTTCGCGCAGGGCCGCGTTACCGCCGTGGCCGGTCTTTGCGTACTCGCTCCAGCGGCCGAGAAATCCATCTGCACCGTCGGCCTTCCCCACGTAGAGCCGACGCGTCGACATGTCCGCGATAAGGTAGACGCCTTTCACGGAGGCGAGGGCGGCTTGCCACTCCCGGTAGCGGGAGTCCGCGGTGACTTTTTGCAGTGTTTCGAAGTCGACGATGATGGAATCGAACCCCGGAAAAGGAACCTGCGCGCGGTCAGCAATCTCGACGATAGGAATGTTCTCCGCCTGCTCCCCCACCTTTGCCCAGTTCACCGAGTCGGCCGTCCATTCGATGACCAGTCTGTCCTTATGGGCGGAGAAAATCTCTGAGGGTGTCAGGTCGAAGAACCGCTGAACGTCGGTACCTTCAGATTCAATCTCACCTTGGTTCTCATAGGCCGTGATGAACCGGCCGAGAAGGCCTGTGGTCCCTAGGAAGACCAACCAGATCCGGGGTGGGACCTTGGGTAGCTTGCTATATCTGCGGCCCTGGGTGCGCGTATAGTCCCGCAAAGATTCTCCCCAGGCCATTGCAGCGTCGGCGGCAAGTCCGCGTGCGGTGTGCCGGATTACGATCACATCATCGGGGTCCAAGCCGGCCGCGCGGAAAAGGTGCCCAAGATTGAGCTTGCCGGTACTGTCGCTATTCACTTCTCTCTCATCCCTGCCTTTGAGCCATAAACCTACGGTTAAGAAGCCTACGGTTAGAAGCCGCGATGCTTCCGTTCGAGCCCCGCCAGCTCGACCATGCAGCAACCAGATCACCTAAACGGAACATGCACAACTGGGACCATTGTTCGACTCCGTACGCATCCATGTACTCCAGGACTTCGGGGCTTCGGGGCTGTACACGGGGTCGGGCATTCGCACGCTAGGACACCAGTCGCTCTAGTAGCCGTTTACTCAGCCCCTCGGACACCCGATAAGAAGGGGACCGAATAGGCGACCATGTGATGCGCATCCGGTTCGGTTCGTGCGGGCATTCTTCGTCTAGACTCGCTTGATTAGGAACGGAGGGCTCACCATCGACAATACTGCCGAGATAATCGGACGGTTGCTAACTCCAACCCACCTGTACTCCCGCGAGGAGGTACTCATGCGACCAACACCGGTCGACAAGGCCCCGGGCATCTACGCGTGGTACTTCGACGAACTGCCACCCGGTGTGAACCCGAACGATTGTCTCGCTGTCGGCGACAGCGTGCTCCTCTATGTAGGGATTGCTCCGAAAGAGCCGCCGCGGAATGGACGCCCACCAAGCAAACAAACGCTCCAAGACCGGATCCGATATCACTACCGAGGCAACGCCTATGGTTCCACGCTTCGATTCACCCTAGGCTGCCACCTCACCGAAACCCTAGATATCGCGCTCCGCAGAGTCGGCAGTGGTACCCGACTCACCTTCACCCCTGACGGCGAACGCGAAATCACCGACTGGATGCATTAACACGCCCGCGTTACATGGGCACCGGAACCAGCACCCTGGCTCGCCGAAACGCAGGCCATGAAACAGCTGAACCTACCGCTCAACCTGCAAGGCAACAGCCACCACCCCTACTACCCAATACTCAAAGCACTCCGCGCCAAACACAGAACAACAGCACGCACACTCCCATCACGTGAACCTCGAAACGAGTACACGTCTACTTGAGCACCCAACCCTCTGCCGACTCCCCCGCACTAGGGACTGCCCCGGGTTTCGTTGATTCTCGGGGTTGATGGTTTTTAGGCCGCTTGAAGGCCGGTTTGGATTGTCTCAAACTCAATAGGAGTGAGGTGACCCAGGGCGCTCTGGCGGCACCGGCGGTAGTAGGTCGTCTCGATCCAGGTCACGATCGCCAAGCGCAGTTCCTGCCGGGTCGCCCAGCGCTGGCGATCTAGAACGTTCTTCTGCAACAGCGCGAAGAACGACTCCATGGCCGCATTGTCCCCGCAGGCACCGACCCGCCCCATCGAGCCTGTCAGTGCGTTGCTCTGGAGCGCTGGTGTTGTCACGTGGCTATTCCGTATTCACGGGAAAGTCGCCGACGAGGTTGAGGAAGGTCAACAGTGCATAAAAACCAGCGACTCGTACGTGAACACCTCGTTCTCATCCCTGTGCCAAGAAATTCCCAGTAGATGAAGGGTTTTCAGTGAACTGCGAGTGGAAGCCCGAGCTAGGTCGGGGTGCTTCGGGTGAGCACTCTAAGGGCCTGTAGCCGAACACTAACTGGCGCTCGAGCGCCATCAACTCGCTAGGTTATCGGAGAGTCCCCGATCACGTACAGTTTCGAAAGCTGTAATACAATTCGCCTCGAGCGTTGCGCTGTAACCGAAAAGGTAACTCATTGTTACGGGTTGCGGTACGCGTAGCGTGATTGCGAAATGAGTTGATGCGCGACGTTGAGGGGTATTCGTTCCTGCTCTACACGATATGGTCCATTCCAATCCGGATCAGTAAGAATCTCGTAGGTGGCGAGTTCGGCGTGAGTGAGCAGGGGCAGATTTCTCCGAGTTCGGAGCAGGCTGTTACCCTTCCGGTCTTCGCGGACGCCGAACCTCCTATACTGGGCGAGAGCGGCTGTGTCCATTAGGACGGTGCGGACATCGAGTCCCCGGCTGCGGTAGTCGTTGATGATCTCAAATCCGTCGGCGTCGAGGTCACCCCAGTAAATGACTGTGTCGCAGGCAGTGACCCAGGGCACGAGCGAAATGTGCTTTGGCCCCGCGTCCCCGCCGCCCTGAATAGCGATCGCGTGGTCGAAGTACGGGAAAAAAAGAACGGTGTCCTTGTTCTCGGTGATGATTACCGTGTCTGGTTGGTACGCGGGGGCTGCGTTATCACCGATCGTGATGCTGTCGTGCCGGCGGCCGCCATTCTTCAGGTGCATCGGGTCAAGATAGGTGTAATGCACGGTGCGAGGACGGTTTACGAGGCCCAGGTCTCCCCGGCCGCTGAGATGGCGGACGAGGTGCTGACTGGTGTTGAGCCACTTGCCGTCCAACCCCTCAATGGGAACCTGCCGTGGAGTGAGGCCTGTTGCGTCATGGGTCTGAAACCATGACGCAACACTTAGCAGCAGGTTGAAGTCGACTTGGGACAAGGTGGTCAGCTCGCGCAAGACCGGGGCCAGGTCCGCGTTTGGAAAGCAGGTGGCGGTGATCGCGGTACGCTCCCGGGCTGAACGAAACAGGTTCGGCCATTCACCGCCGAGCAGTCGAGCTGCAGTGTCGGGGTCGGGGAGTCTCAAATGGGTGGGTAGTTTTTGAGCGGTGCCGTGTACCCGGCGGGGGCTTTCATCAAGTTCTACCCCGTAATCACTTGCTAAATCACGCCAGTGGTGTGCCCAGCGCATGGCGGACGGGAAGTCGGCTTCCAGTGCCTTGCCGGTTAGTGCGCCAAGGCTTAGCCGACGGGGCCAGTCGGCAGCTGGGTCTAGGACGGCCCGCTGCCAGTTTCCCTCCATCCACCTGTTCAGTGCGGCAACAACCTGTTCAGGGGTTTTCATACTGTCTCCAGCTCAGAGGCATCGTTTACCTCTTCCAGCTCCATGGTGTTGGTAACTTCCCGCATCGGGCTGATTCGCGAGTAGTGGTCAGGCTTGTTGATGCCGAGGACCAGGTTCACGTGCCGTTCGATACCGCTGACCTTGTCTAGCGGGGCGCCGATGATGAGTTGAAAGCCCAGTTTCTTCCACGCCCCAACTGCGCGTCCGGCAAACTCGGCATCGGCTTTGATGAAGCCCTCGTCGAGTAGGACCGGGGCGAACCGGGGCCGGGTGCTGCTCTCCTCGTCCCCGAGCTGGTAACGCAGCGCGGCACCGACGATAAACGCGATGAGTTCCTGCGTTTCCCCACCACTCTTTCCGCCAAGGCTGTCATAGACGCTGAGCTGCTTCCCGTTGGTATCAATCCGCTCGGCGGTGATTACGATGTGCCGGTGCACGTCCAGATACGTCTCCCGGGTGTTGGTCGCCCCTTTCGGCAGGGTATCTGGCGTGCGGATCAGAGTGATGACAGAGGCAATGTCCTTGAACCGAGTATCGGTTTCTTCGTCAGTGGAGATGTCTGCGTCGGTCGCGGTCTCCGCGATCTTCCGCAGGCGCCGGAGAAATGCGGTGACTTCCGGTATGTTCAGCGGGCGGAGCCTAATTTGCAGGCGGTCTTTATCCCGGCCGAATGGGATGTTGGCGAGGATGGCGTTGACGGCGTTGAGGCGATCGCTGATCCGGTCGATCGAGTCTCGCATGGTGAAGGCTAGGGGGACGAGGTCTCGGCCAGACCACAGTGCCATCTCGCGCTTGAATTCTTGCCGGCGTTCGGGGAGGCCTTCGGCGACGAGTCCGTCGAGGATGCGGCGGTAGTCCGGGTAGGACTGCACGTCTTTGCCGAGGTCTCCGTCTTCCCACAGCCGCTGGTAGGTTTCAAACGCCTTCCGCAGCGCCTCGGCAGCCTTGACCTCCCGGTCACTCGCGGCGGCAGCGCGTTCCCCGAGGTGGCGGCGAACCCTATTGAAGGAGCTCGTAAGCTGGTCCAGGTCGCCGGGCACCCCGTACTCAGCGAGCGCGGCGTCGAGGGTGGCGTGCTGTTCGGCGGTCAGGATCGTGGTGTCCTCCGCGTCATCGATCGCCCGGGCCAGGGCGTCTTGTCGGTCTACAAGCTTGCCGTACTCCTTGTCGAGAGTATTCATGGCTGTACCAGAGTTAGCGCGGAGCACGGTGGCGTCTTCGAGCTTCGTGGCGAGAGCGTTGCCTTCGGCTTCGAGGGTTGCGAGCTTGTCGTTGGAGTTTTGGATGCGGTCTCGTTCGGCGCTGGCTTCGGCAAGCTGAATATCTACGGCGGCAACATCGATGTTTTGCCAGACCGTGTCGAGCACGTACTGGTGGCCTTCGCGGCGGAGTTGGAGGTCCCTGCCCTGCTCGTCGAGGTTCTTGTTGCGTTTCGTGAGTATGGCGAGCTCGTTGTCCAGATTGTTCAGGTGCTGTTCGACCTGCTCACGGTGGGCTTCGTTGGAGAACCCGATGATGAACTCGCCGCGTTTGCCGCCGTGCGCGCCCTTGTCGCCGTCTTTAGTCTGTCCGGTCGCGGTCACTTGCGATTTCTCGCCTGACGTGAAGTCTTCGGCGGTTTGCACGAGCTGGTGACTGAACTGCTTGGTGATTTGCTGTTGAAGCCAGCCTTGGAAGGGCGAGTCGGCGAAATCGAGGGTAGCGGCCAACGTGCCTGTGGGCATATCCGAGCCAGGCCGACCCGTGTCGGCGACTCGGAAGTTGATCCGGTCGCGTAGCGGCAGGGAGTCGATGCTGCGGCGCAGTTTGTCGGCGGTGTTTCGGTCGACGAGCATCACGGTGGCAAAGCCGCGCATGACTAGTTCGGCGGCCTGCCGCCACTGTTCGTTCTCGGGTGAGATGTCAATGAGTTCGGCCACGAATGGCAGGTCCGCAGGGTCCATCCCAGTGTGTTTGGCCACTTCTGTCCGAGCGTTGAGGTAGCGCAGCGGCAGCCTGGTGGTGCGGTTCTTGAGGGATTGGTACTCGCTGTTCACGTCCTCCCGTTCGTCCTGTACCTTCCAGCCTTCGCGTTTGACCTGGTCGAGTTCCTCTGTGAGCTTTTTACTCCGTTCCTCGAAGGAGTCGATGAATTGCTGAGCTTTCACGGTCAGGGCGTCGAACTCATCCCGGTCCTCCGGGGCCGACCGGCCTAGCGCCTTCGTGCGGCTGGTGAAGGTGAGCAGAGCTTCCGCGGCCTCATCGTGTTCGACGCTTAGGTCGGTCAGGCGTTCATCGATTCGCTCCAGCATGTCACCGCCGTTGGCACGCTGATCTTCTCGGTTCTGATGCACCCGGTGCTTCAGCTCCCGTTCCTCGGCGAGCGCGGTGCGTTTGTTCTCCGCTGCGGTTTTGTATGCGGACCTGTTGGTGTTGGAGGCTTCGTCGAGTAGGGCCTTCTCGGTGGTGTGTTGCCAGAGCAGGAACGGGGTGGGCCCGTGGGCGTGAAGGCGGAAGGTGTCGATTTCGTCGCGGGCATGCTGTGCGGCGGTCATGTCCTCGTAATACCCGGAGATCGGTGCGAGTACTTGAACTTTCTGTGCGGCGGTCTGCATGGCGTCGTGGGTTTTGGCTAGGTCGTCGAAGTGGCCGATTACTTCGTCGGCTTTGGCGTAGGTTTCGGGTCGTTCGAGCACGAGCTGTTTGTAGAGCGCGTCTACGGATTTGACGTGTTGGCCGCCTTGGATCCGGGCGAGCAGTTTCATCGCTTTGGCGCCGTCTCCGTTTTGCCCGATGTTGAGCTTGGCGTGGATGGTTTGCGCGAAAGATGTGTAGGTGTGGTGGTTTTGCAAGGCTGGGTAGCGGTTGGTCAGGGCTTGGGGTGGAAATTTGTCGGTGGAGAACTCCTCCATGTCTTTGAGATTTATGGTCCCGTCCTTGGTGAGCATGCGCATGGTTAGCCCGTCGGCGGCGGAGGCCCCGACTCGGGCGTGGTAGAGGCGGATGGCGGTGAAGGCCCGGCCGTCGTTGTTGCGGAAGGTCGCCGCGATCGCGGACCATGTGGCGGTGTTTTTGCCCCGGAGGACGTCATTGACCAGTTCGTCAGTGTCCGTGTCTCGGACGGTGTCTACGGTGCCCCAGATATAGGACAGGACGCTGCGCTGGTCTTTCCCCCGGGCCCTGCCCTTGCCTTCGTTGGATGCGCCGTTAAACGGGGTGTTCGAGTCCATCATCAGTGCGGTGTACGCGTCGAGCAGGGTGGACTTGCCGGTGCCGGAGGGCCCGCTGATGAGGGTTGTGCGGTCGAAGTTCACGCGGTGGTATCCGTGAAAGGTGCCCCAGTTGACCAGTTGTTTCTGCTCGAGAGACCACTGGGGGGTGTCTTCCAAGGTGAAGAGAGGAGTACCGCTCATGCTTGTGTACCGTCTTCCATATCGTTGGTGACCCATTGCCGCAGTGCGTGCAGCTTCTCCACGGTGAGGACTGAGTTGATAACCGGGGCGACTCGCAAGCGTTCCGCGTCACTCTCGACCTTGATCAAGATGCCTTCATCGATGAGCCCGTCGATGGATTTCACTTCCCGGCGGCGGGTGTCGACGTGGTTTGTGTTGTCGGCCCGCCGGTAAGTTGCCAGCAGACTCAGGAGTTCCTCTCGGTCCACGTGCACTGCTGCTGCGCCGCTGGACCACTCTCGGGCGTAGCGTTCGCGTAACTCGACGAGCAGCACGGTCTCTTCCAAGGTGTATTGGCGGTCGTGCAGCAGGGTTGGGAACGTTTCTCCGTCCTCCGAGACGGCACTGCGCTTGTAGGCAAATTTTCGTTCCTCATCGAGCACGAGCACCTGGAAGAGTTCGTTCAAGCGCATCTCGATCGTCGCGCGGGAATCGACCAGTGTTTTCCACTCACGCGGGTTCTTGTCGGCCGCGAGGTATTTACGTTTGAGCAGCACGATTAACGCTTTGCGCTGGGCCAGGGTGAGCTCACCCCGGTCGCCTTCGAACAACACGCCGCTGCTATCGGCGTCGGACTCCTCGTCAGGGCTTAGATCAAGGTTGGCCGGATCCTCCTCCGGGACCCCGGGTTCCTGGGGTAGGTCAGAATCTATTGGGTGTGTCATTGGGTGTCCTCAGCTTCGGTGAGGGCGTCACGGTCCTCGTCGGTGAAAGTTAGGTGTGGCGCCCGGTAAGCGACGCGGGTGCCGTCGCTGCGTACCGCTTCGAACACGTCCTCGCCGTCGCTGCGAGTTAGCGCTTCGCCTGCCACATACAAGACTCCGAGCACTTCGACGGGACGACGATCGGCCGCGGGCAGGCGATTGAATATGTCGGCGGCGCTCACCGTGTGGTCCCCCGCCAACCCTTCCAGCAGCGCCGAACGCAACCGGGCGAAAGACGGCCCACCTTGCTGTCGGATGTCCTCGGCAGAAATACCGCCGGTATCATCTATGGCGTCCTCTAACGGGGGCGGGGGCGCATGGTCGGCCGGGTCATAGAAACGTTCGCGAAGGGTAGCGACCTCCAGCTTGGCCGGAGTCAGCGGCAGCGCCGTGCGAGTACGTACTCCGGACCTACCGATCCGTTCGGCCAGCTGATGCTTTAAGTCGTTCAGGACCGAGTCCAGTTCTTGACTACGAAGGGCCTCCCGCTGGACCAGATTGGTACGAAGAGTAGCGGTGAGGTGACGCTGTTGTTCCTGGATGGTCTCCACTCCGCGCATCAGCAACCCGGCGAGCGCGGTGACTCGTTCCCGGTCGGTCCGCGATAGAGACTGGGCGAACGGATGGCTGAGGATGGTCTCAATGTCGGATCGGAGGGAAGCGAGCATCGCCTCCCGGGCGAGTAGGTTCAGTGCGCCTTGGTACGCCCGGCCCTCGACGGAGTTGTTCAGCGCATCTCGGGAGCGGGCCATGTAATCACCGACGACTTCGCCCTTGGGCCGCTCGTCCGTGCGGAAATCACTAATGATTTCCCGGTGCATCTTTGTAACCAGTTCCTCGACCCGCTTGAAGTCAGAGGGTAGGTCGTTGAGTAGGTCGGCGAGGTTCAGGAACGTCTCTAGCATCCGGTCGTCGGAGGCGATCTCGATTACCCCTCCTTTGGCGAGCCGGTCCCGTTCAGCGCGCAGTTCGATAATCTGTCGGTTCAACCGCTGGAGGCGCTCCTCCCGGTCAGGGTTTGCGTCCATGGCGCTCTGCCGTGCCACGTCGAGGATGGTACGAATGCGGGACTCGGACAAGAGGGCACGCTCGCTGCCGAGGTTCTGCACAAAGTCCATGGCGTCTTGGGCGTGGGAGGTAAGTGCGTAGAACTCCTCCCCGTCTTCGCGGGAGTCAAGGATCAGCCATTTGCGCCTCACCCACTCCCGGCACAACTGGCGGGGCTGGGCCGCGTCGGGGAGATCCTCGTAGCCGCGGGTTCCAAGAATTTCTAGTAAGCCCCGCACATGGGAGTGGAAGGTTGTCGCGACTACTTGCGTGAGCTCGCGGGAGAACGTCACCCGAAAGATCGCCACGACGAGCGAGGCATTTTTCTGGTTAAGCAGTCCAAGGGCCGGGCGCTCGAAGGCTGCTTGGGCCCTGTTCAGTTCTAATACGATGTCTGCCACTTTGGCCTCCTTAGCGGGCACGATAGGTGATGACTCCGACAAAATCGGAAGTCTTCGAAACGGTTGATAGCAACGTCTGGTGAGGATGAGCCACGCGGACCGACGCAGGGGTAGAGATCCACCAAAGGATTTTTGATCAGTTTGTTCCAAATACGTCGCGCGCCCATGTGAAGGTCGCCCCCGCCACCGGCAGGTACTGGCCGCCGAAAAGCAGCCCAATCAACGTCATCAAGATTTCGTCGAAACAGGATCAGTTCGTCGAACCGAGCCCGCTGCCTTGGTAGGCAATGTATGTCCTTTGGCTTGCTGTAACCTACCGCACCATCCAGTCGCCTCAGACAGGACGCCCGTCTGGTTCTACCACGCCCTTCGTCTAGGGTTCTTACAGATGCATCTATCTCTTAGTCGTAAGAGAGGTTGGACTCCTGACGGTGCAGGAAAAGCGCAGGAGTGCAGCAATATTGCGTGAGTCAATCTGGGACTTACAGCCTAAATGACGGCAGAGACTTCGATACGTTATTTATGTCTTCTCGACATAGACGTCCAGCGGAGGAATTTGTGCTGCGGGACGTGAACAGATCGGTCGCTCACATTACAAAATGATCGTCCGAAGTTGATGATCAGGAAGCGTTCCAGTGTGCGCTTTGATACTCGTGTTGGTCCTCATCCGGTGGAAGCGACCGTTCTGAATTACCCTCCCTCGCAGCCAAGTTGTCCACTAGCCCTCATCAACCGGACCAAAGCTGCCCAGAATTTTGCCTCACGAGACATCCGGACGACCCTTAAACTTGTCCGGCACTATGTCGACGACGCGAAGGCGTTCAGCCGAGGTGTGTGGACGACTCGGCCATTAAAAGATTTCGGTGTGGGGAAAAACCCATCTACCGGCACCATCTTGTCTGGATCGCAAGCGACACCTGCACGCGAAACGCAGCCCGGGCAGTCGATTGTCGCGACGACCTCGTCCCAGAGCGCAGACAGCTGCGCCTTCTCGTCGGGGGTCATGTGTCGGGTGCACCCGGACTTGCGCGCGCCTCCCGGCCAGTACGCTCCGAGACTCTGGCAAGGCGTTCCGTTCCTTGTGGCGCGGCCGCAAACCTGCGCCAGATCCTCCTCCATGGCCTCTAGCCTGAATTCCTCGCGTTCCCATGCCTGCTGCAGACGCGTACGGTAGTCGAGGTCATCTGGCCCTGCTAGGGAGACGAAATAGTGCAAACCACCCGGGTCGAGAGGATCTCTCCACGCGCGACCCCGGGAGCTTCGCTCAGCGACGCGGGGGTTAGTCTCCACCAGATCAATCGCCCGCCTCCATTCGCCCAAGGCCTGGTCGAAGGACCGGGACATGCCTTCAAACTGCATGGACTCGTCCGGGCGAAGAAGGCAATCCGGGCTTGTCCGAAGCGCGATCTCCGCCTGCTCATAGATCTTGAAGGCCTTTGAAAGCTCTCGACCGGCAGCAAGCAGATCTCGTTCAAGCTTTGCCTTTATCGTCAGTGGGATCGTAGCCTTTTGTACCTTCATGCGAGCACAGTAACAACAGAAGAGGGCATTCCGATAAGCGGCTTCGCGAGAGGTCCGTATAACGGTGCTTTTGCATCACGCCATTCCAGCGCATCACCATCCCCATCACGCTCATCATACCCATGAGAATCACCGTACTCATCAGTTATTGGTAATCCTTCGGAGAGCTCATCGTCATTTTTCATGCTAGTGAGACTAGAACACGGACAACGAAAATGCAAATGATCGTGTCTTATCCTCTGAGGCACTCTTCAAATTGGTGAACACTTCCCGAAAATGGGGCAGGTAGACATGCTTTACATGTGTGAACACTTTCCTGCTGAGGCCAACTGAAACATGAAAAAACTATCTACCTGAACTGCCGGCTCGCATTGTCTTGAAATTGTTCCCAGAGCTCACCCGGGGCACATTTCAGTCACTCCACGGGACCTAAACACCCGTGCGCTAGGTACCGGGCTGAGCATCACCTCACGAAGTGGTCACCAGCTCACCCAGCCGGGCACCTCAACCCCCACCCCATCACGGGGAACATCCACCACAACGCGAGCAGTACAGCGCATACCCGCCCTGTTCCTGACACAACCCATCCTGCGAGCGCGGTGCAGTGAAGGGGGTAGGAGTTTGGGTGGCTGTGTGGGTGTCTTGTGGTTCTTCGCGCCTCTTGAGTTGGACCGTGGAGCTCGCCTTGGGTAGAAGGGGGCGGGGTGCGGTGGGGGTGGAGGTTGTGGTGGTTGATAAAGGTAGGTGGTTGGGTGGGCTGTGGGTGTGGAGGGGAACGTTAGTGGTTCCGTGCCGGTGTCCGGGTGAGGCTTCGCATTGGGGTGTGCCGTTTTGGGGTAGTCGTTTTGGAGTGTGGGGGTATCTCACCGAGGCTTGGGGATTGTTTTGATGCAGGTGTCGGCCCGGCGCCCTAGAGTCGCCTCATGATCAATGAGGAGGCACTACTGCCCGATGACGTCCTGTCCACCCTGCCCGGTAGGGAGGCGGTGCTGGGTCATGCTGTTGCCGTTGATGGTGAGCGGTGGCGGCGTGCCCTTGTCGATCGGGCTCTTCCCGCGATGACCGGGAAGCTCGCTAGTGGGGGCCGGACCACGGTGACCCGTCAGGAAGTGTTCGACCTGGGAGACCAGGACCGGACTGTGGAGAACGCCTTCCAGCTGCTCTACTACTCCCTCGCCTGGGGACTCGGGACACGGGCATCTCGCCTGCATCAGCGACTGGACGGGCTCGCCAAACACCAGGACACAGCTGGTGAACGCCTCGTCTGCGCCTGGACCTCCGTCAGGAACGGTGACCCAACCGCCGAGGCCTACAGCCTTCTGACCACCAACCGGGGTGGAGGGCGGATTCCGTGGTTTGGGCCAGCGTTCTCCACCAAATTCCTCTACTTCGCTCAAGGAAGCACGACAGCACCCAGGTACCTGATCCTTGACCAGGTCGTGACCCGGAACCTCCGCCGGGACGTATGGCCGGACGCCCCCACCGCCGGGTGGTGGCCTGACACCTACCAGCGATACTGCACCCTCCTCACCCACTGGGCCACCCAAGCCTCCGCAAACCCAGACATGCAGCGAACGGTTTGGGCGGACGAGATCGAACTGGCCCTCTTCAAACGCTGACCTGCCGACCGACCTAACCAGCGTCCTTGTTCTTCTGCCACTCGTAATACTCATTCGCAGGGATGAAGGCACGCCTTTTGCAGTGGACGTGCGGAACGACGGCCACCAGGGGCAGCGCGTTGATTGTTGGCAAGGATGACCCTCGGTGATCGACAGAATTGTGAGGGTCCACCGTATGATTTTGTAGGCCACCAATGAGTAGCCCGAGTTTTCGTGTAGTCGTTTTGAAAGGTACTTCGTGGCACCTCTGCTCCGTTCTCTGCTCCGTGGGAGCACCTCAGTAGCAGCCGCACCGGATGAGAGAACAGCAAGGACTGGGTTGCAACCTCCAAAGTTGTCGAACACTGCGGAAGCTGGAGTCTTTGATCACTTGTCCACCTCGACCTGGGAGCAATTCTGGGCAGCTCAAGGCGGGATCAGTGATCGAGCCAATGAGGACCAGGAATCGATCCAGGCCCTTCTAACAGCCCAGATTGACTGGCTTACAGGTGCTCTGAACCTGCTGCAGCCAGGAAACGGCAAGTCGACTGAAGTTGATGTAGGCCTTCAGATGCGGCAGCAGCTCAGCAGGGGCACGCTCAGCGAGGGGACGATCAATGCTGCGGTGGCGAAGGTTTTAACATCCCATTTCTGGCCGTTTGTTGAAGGACCTCGGGCAGCCGAGATTCGCGCAGAGTACAATAAGCACTCGGCTTCCAGGCCAGCCGTGCGCCTCCTGGCCGGCGATAGTCGACCGGTTCCAGCAGCTCCACCAGCAGGAGTACCGAGTGATTCGTGGACTGCATCCACGGAGCTGATTGCCGAGGTTCTGAACGAACTCACCAACAGGCACGACCTCGCCCATGAAGATCTCGCGAAGCGCCGTGCGGAGGTTCAGAGGCGGGTATATGAACAGCAAGCACAGGGCGCAGATTTCACTGCTATTGCCTCAATAGTGCTGGACGATCTAGATCGTTACATACGGCAGCAACAACCCAAGTACAGAGTCAATGCCAAACGTGGAATCAAAAGCGTAGGGACGATCTGGCGCTCTCGGGCTTTGGCTGAAATCTGTGATTGCCAAGGATGTATATCAGGCCGACATCAGAGAGCATTAGAGATTACGATCGAGGAACTTGGATTATCTGAGATCGAATTGCAGCTACCTGAGGTTAGGCTGCAGCTACCTGAGGTCGAGTTGCGGCACGAGCTTGCGGATGAACTTCGAGATAGAGTTCCGCGGAAGTACCTCGATGTACTCCGGCTCGACCTGGTCGTGGCCCACAACTCGACGGTGGACACTTCGCCGTATACGTGCCATAAAGACCGGGTCCGAAGCATGGCTTCTATTGTCATTTCACTTTTCGCTCACACATCAGACAGCCCGGAGATCAGCTACCTCATTGGCTTGCATGAACTGCTGGAACGGACGCCTTCGCCGGACAGAAGGCGTCCGCTGGCCAATCTGCCTTCGCCAGTCGATGAGCCTTCGCTAGCCAGTGGGCTAACTCCACCCTCGCGTCAGATACGCACCTGGCAGGATGCGGAGGAAAACGCGGCCGAATGGATGCGCTACATGGGGCATCCCGACGCAAGGGTCACGAACGGAGGGGCTGACGGCGGCATCGATGTCGCCTCCCAACGGGCGGTAGCGCAGGTGAAACGTGAAGCCGTTGCTGCAGGAAGCCCCCTCATCCAAAGGTTCTACGGCGCAGCAGCCGCACGTGGTGACTTCCAGTACAAACTCTTCTTTTCGGGATCCGGCTACTCGAAGGCCGCCTACGAGTCTGCAGGGCGACTGGGAATCGCCCTCTTCGATTACCATCTAGACGGTTGGATAGAGCCAGCGAACGCCCCAGCTGAAGCGCTTCTCCACCCAGCTAAAGCAGGGTAATCCTCGAGATAACAGGTCCCAATTTGGGAATCACCCACAGCACGGGACTCGACCTCGCCCAACTCAGCGCCGTGACCACATACCCATCGCCACCGCCCTCCCCACCGCCAGGATCACCTCCACCTGGCGGTGGGGAGTGCAGGAGTCGATTTTTACGACATCAATCAGAAGCGTGCCAGGCGCGCTGCGGTCGGCATCACGATTAAGCAATGGAGTTGCTGATCGTTCGGGGGGTTCCGGTTCTCATCGGGGTCGTGGCCCTCGCAGCTCCCCCGGTACAGGGGGGGTCCAGCGCAAGCGTACCCACGTCAGGCTCGTCTCGGTGCGCATCGATCACCATCGGGAAGCCGTCGACGGGACCCTCGAGCACCGCTTCGTCCTCGGCGAGGAACTGGTCATCACCAACGCAGGACACGGCCGGGTCCAGAACATCGCCAACTTCGAACCGGCACAACTGGCCTGCACCCAGATCGAACGTCTCGGCCCCGGTGAGCGGTACACCCTCCCCCTGCCCGCACCACTGCTGGCCCACCTGGAGCCCGAACCCAGCATCGTCCTGCACCTTCAAGACACCCAGGACAAGTACTGGTCCTGGTCCCCCACCGATGATGAGCTCGAACCAGTCCCGGCTCTCATCACACCCCTGGCCGCCTCGCCTGGACGTCCAATGCTCAAATTTCCAGCCATCCTTGTGTGACCCGCCACACTCCACGTAGCCTTGGTACATCTTGTCCGTACTAGCTGTACGCATTCCTCCGTCAACACAGAGAGAAGATTCGCCATGGCAGCCGAATCGCTTCCGAAGTCCCGCATCCCCCTGTTCGACGGCATGAACCGCATCCCCGGCGGCCTCATGCTCATTCCCCTGATCCTCGGCTCGATCGTCGGGACGTTCGCCCCCGGCTTCCTCGAACTCGGCAGCTTCACCACCGCCCTGTTCGCCGAATCGGCCCTGCCGCTGATCGCCGTCCTGATCTTCGCCACCGGCATGCAGATCACCGCGAAGGCTTCGGGCCCCGTGCTCGCGACCACCGGAGTCGTCCTGCTCTTCAAGACGATCATCCCCGCCGCCCTCGTCGCGGGCCTCGGTCTGCTCGTCGGCATCGACGGCATCCTCGGGATCTCGATCCTCGCCCTCCTCGCAAGCTTCGACAACAGCAACGGCGGCCTCTGGCTCGCCTTCACCGGCCGCTACGGCGACTACCGCGACCGCGGCGCCTACATGGCTTCTGCCATCAACGACGGCCCCTTCTTCACCCTGCTCTTCCTCGGCATCTCGGGCCTCGGCAACATCCCGTTCCTCACCCTGCTCGCCGCCGTCATCCCCCTGATCCTCGGCTTTATCGTCGGCAACCTCGACGCCAAGTGGACCGAGGTCATGCGGCCCGTGCCGAACATCGTCATCCCGTTCTTCGCCTTCGCCCTCGGCACCGGCATCGACCTCCGCAACGTCATCACCGGCGGTCTCAGCGGCATCTTCGTCGGCATCGCCGCCACCCTCATCACCGGCGCCCTCGTCTACATCGGCTATCGCTTCATCCTCCGCCGCGGCGCGAAAGCCGGCATCGGCATCGCCTCCGCCACTACGGCCGGCAACTCCATCGCGACGCCGGCCATCGTCGCCGCAGCGGACCCCAGCTTCTCCCCGTTCGTGGAGGTCGCGACGGCGCAGGTCGCCTCGGCCGTGCTGGTCACCGCGATCTTCGCTCCTCTGCTGGCCACCTGGGTGCTCAAGCGCCAAGGCGGGCTGGACACGGACGACGCCGTCGGCGTCGTCCCCACCTCCGCCTCCGAACTTCCGCCCGCGGGTGATCCGTCCGCCCCGGTCGACCGACCCCGTCGGACGCAGGACGACGACCGGCTGTGACGCCTTCCGCACCCATCGTCGGCATCGCGGCCGATGACGTCACCGGCGCCACCGACTCCGTGGTCCAGTTCTCCCGCACCGGCTGGTCCGCCCGGCTGCTGCTGGGCGAGCTGCTCCCAGACTTAGTGGAGCCTGGCAGCGCTTTGGCCGTCAACACCGACGCCCGCGCCATGGATTCAGCGACTGCCCGAGAGGCGACGGCGAGCGCCATCAGGAACCTCGTCACCGCAGGCGCCGACCGCCTGTACCTGAAGATCGACTCCACCATGCGGGGCAGCGTTCAGGCACAGGTCGCCGGAGCTCTCGACGCGTGGCAGGAGCACCATCCAGGCTCCTTCGCCGTCGTATGCCCGGCTTACCCGGCCATGGGGCGAACGCTCGAGGACGGACTGCTGCGCGTGCACGGCGGACCGGTCGAGGACTCCCCCGCCGGCCGCGACCCGGTCACCCCGGTTCCGACGAGCGAGTTCTCGCAGCTCCTGCCCGGCACGACGACGATCAGCCTCAGCGGCTCTCCCGAGCAGGACGCCCAGGCGCTGCGGGACGCGGCGGGCGACGGCGTCGTGGTCGTCAATGCGGCGTCCGACGACGATCTCCGCACCCTCGCGGCAGCCCTCGTCGTCGCCGGCCCGACGGCGATTCCTGCAGGGTCCGCCGGTCTCGCCGCAGCGATGGCGGCAGCCTGGGCTGACGCCGGGGCAGTACAGGCCTCACTCGAACCCGCACCTGCCCGGCAGGGACAGCGCATCGTCGTCGTCGTCAGTTCGCTGCACGACGTCGCCCGTGCCCAGACCGACCACCTGCGCGCCCAGCTGGACCCGGCAGACCTTCGCGTCCTGCAGCCCGACGAGTCCCTGCTCGACCAGCCGAACCGGCTCGCGCAGTGGGCCGCCGGGGAACTCGAGGTCCCGGAGTCCCTGCCGCGGGTCGTCGTCATCACCACCCCCGAGGCCGTCGGGGGCTCAGCGCTCACCCTGAGCGGCGCTGCCATCGCGAGCAGTCTCGCGTCGGTGGTGCAGCAGACCCTCGCCCGTGCATCTGTCGGCGCCCTCGTGCTCGTCGGCGGCGACGGAGCCCGCGCCGTCCTCGACGCCACCCGCGCCCAGGCGCTGCGCATCACCGGTGCCATCCAGGAGGGCATCCCGGTCGGCATCGTCGAAGGCGGCACCGCGGCTGGAAAGATCGTCGTAACCAAGGCCGGCGGCTTCGGAGCGGTCACCGCACTGCTCGACACCGTCACCGAACTCACCCGAACCCTTACACCCACCCTCGCCCACTCCACGGAGGCATCCTCATGAGCATCCCCACCCTCGCCGTCACCCTCGGCGACGTCGCCGGCATCGGACCGGAGATCACTGCGAAGTCCCTCCTCGGGCACGACGACGTCCGGCAGGAGTGCAGGCCCGTCGTCATCGGCGACGAAGCCGCCATGCGTCAGGGCGTCACCAATGTGGGCGGCGACCCGGACAAGGTCCGCGTGCTGTCCTCGATCGAGGACGCGACGAACGAACCAGGCGTCATCGAACTCCTGCAGACCGGCCCGTCGCTCGCGGACGTGAAGCTCGGCGAACTCAGCCCCGCCGCAGGTGACGGCTCCTACCGCTTCGTCGTCGAGGCTTGCCGCCTCGCCCGCGAGGGCAAGGTGCAGGGTATCGTCACCGCGCCGCTCAACAAGGCCGCGATGCACGCCGGCGGGCACAAGTGGCCCGGCCACACGGAGCTGCTCGCGCACGAGTTCGGCGTGGAGAACTTCAGCCTCGTCCTCTCCGCGGGCGACCTCTACTTCTTTCACCTCACCACCCACGTCTCCCTGCGGCAGGCCATCGAGGACGTCACGCCCGAGCGCACCACCAACGTGATCGAACTGGTCAGCGCGTTCACCAAGGCGCTCGGCAATCCGGACGAGCCGATCGGCCTCGCTGGGCTGAACCCGCATGCCGGCGAGAACCGCCTGTTCGGCGACGAGGACGCCGACATCCTCGCCCCCGCCGTCGCCGCCGCCCGCGAGAAGGGCATCAACGTGCACGGGCCCATCCCCGCGGACGCGCTCATCCCCGCCGCGGTCAAGGGCAAGTGGAACATGGTCATCGCCTGCTACCATGACCAGGGCCACGCACCCTTCAAGGCGGTCTACGGCGACGACGGTGTGAACATCACCGTCGGCCTGCCCGTCGTCCGCGTCTCGGTGGACCACGGCACGGCGTTCGACATCGCCGGCCAGGGCATTGCCCGCGAGGCGAGCCTCGTGCTGTCGATGCGGCGAGCTGCCGCACTGGCCCCAGGCTGGGACCACGTGTGGCGGACGGCGCAGAAGAAGTAGGGGCTCGAGTGGGCGCGGCACCTAGGATCGGAAGCATGACCAGCGACGAAGACCTCGACCCTCCCGTGCCCAGCTACCTCGAGGGCATCGAGCTCAAGCGGGTCCACGACGGGAAGGTCACCGAAGAGCTCGACGACGGCGCGTCACCAGCGGACGAGCCAGGCGAGTAGCTCTTGCCCTACCGGACCGTCTTGCGCTCGACTTCATCCTGAACCGGAGCGGACCTCATGGCTGGAACAGACATCCCTGATGCAGCGGGAACCCCGCTCGACGCTGGCAGCAGCGAGCCGTTGCACCTGCAGCTCCGCGGGCACCTGCGGGCACAGATTCTGAACCACTCGCTGCCGCCCGGCACCGCGCTGCCCAGCGAGGCTCAGCTGCAGGTGCGGTACGGGGTGTCCCGGTCGGTGGTGCGCCAGGCCCTCGGTGCCCTCGCCGATGAAGGGCTGATCGAACGGGGACGCGGTCGCGGCAGCACCGTCGCCCCGCGGCAGGAGCACCACCGCCTCGTGCACCGCACCACGGGGCTGTCGGCACAGATCGCCGGGACGGGCGCAAACGTGGGCACCGAGGTTCTGTCGCTGACGGTGCAGGACGCCGATGCGTCGACCGCCGTCCTCGGGACTCCGCAGGTGCTCGCGCTCGAGCGCCTGCGCACGGCCGACGGCGTACCGATCGCCGTCATCCACACCTGGCTGCCGACGCCGACGTTCGCCGAGCTCGCCGCAGAGGACCTCCACGACGCCTCCCTGCACGCGGTGCTCGGCGAGAAGTTCGGTGTGCAGATCACCTCCGGCAAGCGGCAGATCCGGGCGGTGCCGGGCGACCGCGACCTGCTGCGGCTGCTGCAGCTGGAGGCGTCGTCGCCCGTGCTCCTGCTCGAGGGCACGAGCTTCGACCAGGACGGTCGGCCTGTGGAGGTCTTCTCAACCTGGCACCACCCGGACCATGTGGTGTTCGACATCGACATCCAGCGGGAGCCTTCCCCGTCAGCCCCGACAGGAAGTTTGCCGGTGTCGCAGGGCAGCTCCCCAGTGTCGCCTGCTGATCCCGCACCTGATGCGATGGCGGACCGCGCCCGCCGACTGGGCACGGAACTGCTTCGTTTCGCTAACCAGCTCTCCGACTCGGGCAGCTGACCCCGACGTTGCTCTCGAAACTGCCCCAGTCCAGGTGGTGGTGACGTCGAAGCCGAACCGCTGTCACCAGCTGCCTATGCTGAGCCGGGGCAGCGACCAAGCCAATCATCCTCATCGCAAGCACAGGAGTCTTCATGACCTACGAACTGCGCACCTACACCGCGAACCCCGGCAAGCTGGACGCCCTGATGGCCCGCTTCCGCGACAACACCATAGATGTGTTCACTGAGCACAACATGAGGAGCCTCGGCTACTGGACGCCGGTCGGCACCGACGACGTCCTCGTGTACCTGCTCCAGCACGAAGGCGACCCGAAGGCGAACTGGGCTGCGTTCGCAGCGGATCCGCGGTGGATCGACGCGAAGGCGGCGTCGGAGGTGGACGGCGCGCTGACGGCTTCCATCGAGTCCGTACTGCTCAGCCCGACCGACCTCTACCCGATTGCGGACGCGAAGCGACGCTGACGCCGCCGGGCCCCAGCCGGCAGCGATCGCCACGAAGGAGAGCCCGACCGGCACCGGCCGGGCTCCTCGCGGGGATGGCCTAGCCGCCGATGACCCGTCCACCCTGGATGACGGCACTGATCGACGACTCGGGGTCAGCGAGCACCGTGACGTCGTCGAGGGGGTTCTCGTTCAGGATCAGCAGATCGGCGAAGGCATCGGCAGCGATGACGCCGAGCCTGCCCTCGAGGCCGATGAGTTCCGCCGCCGTCAGCGTCGCTGACCGCAGCACCTCCTGCGCCGTCTGCACCTGGGCGCGGATGCGGAACTCCTCGCTCTGGTGGATCTGCATGGCGCCCAGCAGGTCGGTCCCGAACACGATTTTCACGCCGCCCTTGTTCGCGCGGTCGAGCGCCTCGAGCCCGGCGTGCAGCACGATGTCCACCTTCTCTCGGCTCGCGGCCGGCAGTCCTGCGGCCTCGCCGTCGGCCTTCAGCCGCTCGTAGGTGATGAGGGTGGGAACGAGGTACGCGTCCTTCTCGACGAACAGCCGCACGCTCTCGTCGTCGATCAGGTTGCCGTGCTCGATGCAGCGGACGCCGAGGCGCAGACCGCGGTTCACCGCGCGCGCCGTGTAGGCGTGCCCGCAGACGTACCGGTTGGCACCCTCGGCCTCCTCGATGACGGCCAGGATCTCACTTTCGGAGAACTGCGTGGAGTCCACGCGGTCGGTGGGCGAGGCCACCCCGCCGGAGAGCATCACCTTGATGTGGTGCGCACCGGTTCGCAGCTGATCGCGAGCAGCCTTGCGCACGGCGTCGACGCCGTCGCAGACGATGCCGATGGACGGGCAGCACTGGTGCGGGTCGATGACGCTCGCGCCCATCGAGCGCATGTCCCCGTGCCCACCGGACTGGGAGAGCGCCTTGCCGCCGAAGATCACGCGCGGGCCCTCGAACAGGCCTTCCTCGACCGCCATGGCCACACCGAAATCCGCTCCGGCGACGTCGCGCACCGTGGTGAACCCGCGGTGCAGCATCGCCCTGAGGTTGCGGGCTGTGTGCGCCGCGACGTAGGTGGGCGACCATTCCGCCATCGTGGCCAGATCCGCCGTCCCCGCAGTGACGTGCACGTGCCCGTCGATGAGCCCCGGCATGACGTACTTGCCCCCGGCGTCGATGGTCTCCCCCGTGGCGCGATCGGCCGGAAGCTCGGCGGCGTGGCCGGCCCAGGTGATGACGCCGTCCTCCACCAGGATGCTCGAGTCCGGGGACGCGCTGCCCTCGGCGATGTCCAGGATCGTGGCGTTCGTGATGTGCAAGTGTTGTGGGGCGGGCATGGTGCTCCTCGAAGTGGGATGTGGAATACGCCTGACCTGATACTCACAACAATCAACCGAAGGTGCAACACTTGTTGCACAACCGGAGGGGGCGGCATGGCGCAGATCGCGGAATGGTTCGACGGGCTGTCGCTCGGGCGGAAGCCGAGTCCGGGCATCGAGGCCGTCCTCACGATCGTCCGCACCGATGCCGGCCGCGCATCCTTCATGTCGACGCAGGATCTCGCCTCCCGGGCCAACGTGAACGTCGCGACCGTGGTGCGCGCCGCCCAGTTCCTCGGCTTCTCCGGGTGGTCCGCGCTGAAGTCCGAATTGCGCCACCGCTACCTCGCGTCGCTGACGGCGGAGAAGCTGCTCACCGAGCGCGTCGTCCCCCCCATCGGACTCGCCGGCTCCTCCCTCGCCAACGACGCCCGCAACATGGCGCGGCTCGCCGACAGCATCAGTCCCGACCAGCTCACCCGCGCAGCGGCCATCCTCGCCGCCGCCGATCGGACGATCGTCCTGGCGACCGGCAGCTACGCGGCCGCCGGGTTCCAGTTGGCCCACGTCGGCCAGTGGATGGGCCGAGACATCGAACTCCACACCTCCTCGGGCACCGCGCTCGTGAACCGCCTCCGCATGCTCTCCCCCGGCGACTGCCTCGTGAGCTGCAACCTGTGGCGGGCCAGCAAGTTCGTCCTCGAGGTGGTGCGGGTCGCAGCACAGCGCGGCATCCGCATCGTGGCGATCGCGGACCGCCAGACGGCGATCACCGACCTGGCGGAGGAATCCCTGCTGGTCCCGAGCGAAGGCGTGACGTTCATGCCCTCCACCGTCGCCGCCGTCGCGACCGTTCAGGCGCTCCTGGCCGAACTCTCCTCCAGCGACCCGGACCGCACGATGACCGCCCTGCGGGACACCGAGGAACTGTGGAGCGAACTGGACCTCGTCGACCCCATCTGAGCCGCGGCCGCCGTCCGGCCGTGTTTCGTCCTCGTGAAGTATTGCAACAACTATTGCAGAATCTATTTGCAATGGGAGCTGGATCACACCAGACTGCTCTGAAGAACCGGCGTCCGCCGGGCATCAGTGAGAGGTTCTCCCCCATGCAACCCGTGCACGTTCTCATCCTCGTGGGCTACATCCTGCTCATGGTCCTGGTGGGCGCATGGTTCAGCCGCAGGAAGAAGGTCGCCGACGGCGAAGACTTCATGCTGGCCGGACGCTCCCTTCCGGCGCCCGTCCTCGCCGGCACGCTGCTGGCGACGTTCGTCGGCTCCGGCTCGATCATCGGCGGCGCAAGCTTCGTCTACACCTACGGCCCCGTGGCCGGCATCTTCTTCTTCGCCGGCACCGTGGTGGGCATCATCTGCCTGTACTTCATGGCCACCAAGGTCCGGCGGCTGTCGCACCACACCATCCCCGAGATGCTCGAGGTGCGCTTCGGCAGGCCCGTGCGCATCCTCGCGACGGTCATCATCCTCGTCGCGTTCGTGGGCATCACCGCCTACCAGTTCACCGGCGCCGGGTCGATTCTGAGCATCATCACGCCTCTCAGCACCGCCCAGGGAACGATCGTCGCGGCCATCCTCATCACGTTCCTCGCCCTCGGCGGCGGGCTTAAGTCCGTGGCCTGGACCGACTTCATCTCCGTGATCATCATCGTCCTTGCGCTCGTGGGCACGCTGGCCGTCGTGTTCATCGCCGACGTCGGCGGCATCGGCGGCTACGTCGACCGCCTCGACCCCGCCCTGACGTCGCTGACCGGAACCCTCACCCCCGTGCAGCTGCTGGGCTACTTCCTGCCCCTGTTCCTGCTCATCCTCGGTGACCAGAACATGCACCAGCGACTCGCCGCCGGCCGGAGTGAGGGCACGGCCCGCAAGGCGACGATCGGCTTCTTCGTCGGCGCCGTCGTTCTCCTGGGCACGATCATCCTGCTGGCGTCGTCGTCGTCCTTCCTGCTGCCCGACATCGAACCCGGACAGGCCATCCTCGGTCTCGCGGGCACGGACCTGGTGCCGCTGGGTATCGGCGGACTCCTGCTCGCCGGCGCCTTCGCGCTGATCGTCACGACGGGTTCGTCCTACCTGCTCACCTGCTCGGGCAACATCGTCTACGACCTCGTGCTCCAGCGCCGCAACAGCTCCCGCGATCCGCAGCGTGCCCTGAAGCTCGGCCGCTGGGCCGTCCTCGCGGTGACCGTCCTCGCCTACGTCATGGGACAGTTCTTCCCGAGCGTGCTCGCTCTGCAGATGTACGCGTACACGATGTACGGCGTGGCCATCACCCCCGTGGTCCTGGCCGCCCTGTTCTGGAAGCGCGCCACGTCGTGGGGCGCGATCGCCGGAATGGTCGTCGGCGGCATCGCGACCGTGGTCTGGCAGTCCTCGGGCCGGGCCGCCGAGATCAACGCCGTCGTCGTCGCCCTTCCCCTCGCGGTCGCGGCCCTGGTGATCGTGAGCCTCGTGACGCGCCGGTCGGTAGCGCACGACGGCGACGACGCAGGGACACCAGCGTCCACGCCTCCGCTGGAGACCAAGGCCTCCTAGGCAGTTCCAAGCGGGCGCCGAGCAACCGGTACACCCGCATCAACGTGAAGATCCCCCGGCGCAGCACGCGCCGGGGGATCTTCCGTGTCGGGTGGAGGATCAGCCCTGCGGGCTGCCACCCTCGGTCATGCCGTGCCGTCGACGCCGGAGCAGGAGGAGCACGCCGCCCAGCAGCGCGAGGACGAGTCCGATCCCCGCGATCAGCAGGACGTCGGCGCCGGTCTGGGCCAGCTTTCCGCCGAATCCGTAGGACCCGTCATCCCCGGAACCGTTGCCGGAATCATCCCCGGCACCGCCGTCAGCGAGGGGATCGCCAGCCGGATCGGTTGCCGGGCCCGTCGGTTGATCGGTCGCGGGATCGGTCGGCTGGTCGGTAGGAGGCGTGGGTTCACCAGCAACCGCCGCGCGTCCCAGCGGCGCGGGCTCCACGGGGTTGAACGCCTCGAAGTACGCGACCGTCGCTGCGAGGTCGGCCTGGCCCGTGTCTGCCCGGTTGGTCCCCTCGGCGAGCGTGACGAAGTTGTCGCCACCGGCCGCGAGGAACGAGTTGGTCGTCACCCGGAACACCTGGTTGTCGGTGATCGGCGCGCCCTCAAAGCTCATGGAGACGATGTGCTCGCCGCGCGGAGCGTCCGGGTTGTAGGTGTAGGTGAAGCCCTCGGAGATGCCGAGGTGCAGCTTCGAACGCGACGCGCCCTCCGGCTGCCACTGCTCCTCCAGCACCTGCTTCAGCTGCGCACCCGTGAGGTCCATCGTGAACAGCGTGTTCGCGAACGGCTGCACCGTGGCCACCTCCTTGTAGGTGACGACGCCGTCCTCGCCGTACAGCAGGTCCGCGCGCAGGCCACCCGGGTTCATGAGCGCGATCTGTGCCGGCTCGCCGCCGAACTCCTCGTTCGACGTCGCCCACAACTGGATGTCCGCCACGAGGTTGCCCAGCGAGGACTCGACGCCGCGGTCGGAGCCGTTGACGCCGCCGCGCAGGATGTCCGCGGTGATCGACCCGACCGGCTGTGCACCCTGCTCCTCGGCAGCGGCTGCGGCCTCGGCGACGATCTCCTCGACCTCGGGATTCGCGGCGTACAGCGGCTTCCCGTCCGCGGTGAGCGCCAGGAGCGCCGAGGTAACCGACACGATCGAGTTGTCCGCCCGGTCCACCTCAATCTGCAGCTGGTCCAGCGTGGTGCCGTACTGGCCCGACTGCAGCACGGGGCGCTCGCGGCCATCCTCCCGGCCGGCCACGGGGAACGAGCAGTTGTACTGCTGGTGAGTGTGTCCGGAGAGAATGGCGTCGATCCCGGCGTCCGCACCACGGACCAGCTCGCCGTATGCCGTCGCCTCGGTGGCGATGGTCGCGCAGTCCGCGGTCTCGGATCCGTCGTGGGCCAGCAGCACCAGGACATCGGCCTCGCCGTTGGCGTCGTCGCCGTCCTTGAGCTGCGCCGCGACCCGATTGGCCGCCTCGAGCTGGCTGCCGAACTCCAGGCCCTCGATGCCGGCGGGTGACACGGCCGACGGCGTGGATTCGGTGACGGTACCGATGAAGCCGACGCTCACGCCGTCGACCTCCTCGATGTAGTACTCATCGAGCGCCGGTTCGCCCGTTGCGGCGTCGTAGACGTTCGCGCCGAGGCCGAACTGCGTGCCGCCGAAGCGCGGGAGGACCCGCTCGGTGAGGTCTGCGAAGCCCTTGTCGAACTCGTGGTTGCCGACCGCGGAAGCGTCGAGCCCTCCTGCCCTGAGCGCGTCGATGGTGGGGTTGTCCTCGGAGATGAACGAGGTGAAGGTCGAGGCTCCGATGTTGTCACCTGCGGAGACGAACAGCGTGTTCGGGTTCTCCACCGTCAGCGCGTCGACCGCTCCTGTCAGTACGGCAGCGCCGGCCTCGGCGCCATCCGCCTCGATGTGCCCGTGGAAGTCGTTGATGCCGAGTACCTGGAGGGTGGTCGTCTCCGGAGCCGTGAGGTCGTTGATACCGAAGAGGGTCGTGGTTCCGGAGACCTCGTTGCCGACGGCGAGCACCGGCTGACCCGTGGGAGAGCCCTCCGCCGGGATGAACGCCAGCCCCTCGGGGCCGAGGTCGCCGGCGAGCGCCAGGTCGCCGCCGTCCTCGACGGACTCGGCGAAGTTCCGGTTGTTCACATAGGTGACGAAGGTGCTGGCTGCAGGGGTCGTGATGTCATAGACCGCTATGCCGCCGACGCGCTCGAAGCCGATGAACGCGTACGTACGCCCGCCGACCTCGCCGATGGCCAGGTTCTCGGGCTCGGGGCCCTTGTCGTCGCTGCGCCCCTCGAGGTTGGAACCGGAATGGTTCGAGTTGAAGAACTCCGGGTTGGCGGCGGCGGTGATCTCCTCGAAGTCCTGCCCGGAGTCGAAGACCTGCTGTCCGCTGGTGGTCCAGATGGAGAAGCTGCGGCTGCCGAACGCGTACAGCTCGTCGTAACAACCGGCCTCGGTGAGGCCACTCGCGGTGCTGATGTTCAGGCGACCGAGCAGGGCGTCACCCGTAAGTCCGACGAGGGGGCTCGTCGCGCACAGCGGCGGCAGATCGCCGGTGCCGAGGTCCTTCACGCGGGCGGGTTCAGCGTAGCTGCCCCACTCGCGGGCGTCCCCTTCGTTCGCGGTGACCAGGTAGGTCTGGCCGCCCGCCGCATAGGCGTTGATGCCGTCCGGCATGTACAGGCCGTGAAGTCCCTCGTAGGTGCGGATGTTCTGCGTCGGCGCGTCCCGGGGGTCCCGGTCGGAGGCGTCGAGCCCGTTGCCGGGGAGCCCGTGGTCCTTGGCGCCGAGCGGCCAGATGTCCGTGACGGTGGCGGAGACCAGGTCGACGACGGCGACGGCGTTCGCCTCCTGCAGCGCTGCGTAGGCGGTATCGCCGTCGATCGCGATGTACTCGGGCTCGAGCCCCTCCGAGACCGGACGCGCGGAGCCGGGAATCCCGGCGAAGATGCGGACGCCGTCGGGCAGTGCCTTGCCTCCGCCGGCCTCGAACGCTCCGAAGCCTGCGGTGCGGACGGCCTCCTGCTGTGGAGCCGACACGGTGTCAGGCAGTGACACGACGCTGACGGAGCCTTCCGGGTCGACGGTGTACTCGTCGTTCGGCTCGCCCTCATTGGCGACGACGGCCCGCGTTCCGTCCTTGGAGATGCTCACCATGTCCGGCTGCGCCCCGACCTGCACCGACCTGAGAATCGCGCCGTCACCGGCCGCGTCGAAGAAGACGAGCGACCCGGCGTCGGTCTTGACCGTCGATTCGAGCGCGATGATGCCGAGGCCGTCCGGGCGGATGGCGACGGAGTTGGCGACGCCGGGTGCCGACAGGGTGAAGAGCTTCTTCGGCGCGGACGCGTTGGTGGCGTCGAGCACGTCTACCGCGCCCAGCAGCGCGTTCACGACGAAAAGGCGCTTGGTGCCCGCGTGGTACGCGACGATCTCGGCGGCCGACTCGTCGAACACGCCGCTCTCGTACGAGCCGAGCGGGGTGAGGCCGAGCGCCGCGCCGGGAGCGGAGTAGGTGATGGGTTCGGGCACGACGGCGGCCTCCGCCGGGAGTGCCAACAGGCAGGCTCCGGTGACGGCGGCAGCAACCACGGCGGCAGCGCGCTTCGTGAGCGCGCGATGAAACGGACTGGACGGAGGCATGCTTCTCCCGGGTGATGGATCGGTGGTGTTCCTTCCTGTGTACGAATCCAAGATGGCGGGGAGGTGAATGCGCGGCGGACCCGGAGTGACGACGGCAGGGACAGTCGGCGGGGTGGAGGCGCGAACGGCAATGGCCGGGTTGAACCAGCCCGGCCATCACGCCGTCCCGACACCAGCCCGGTGTCACACCGTCCGGGCGCCCTGAACCTCGCCGACGCGCGCCCTCGCGGAGCCCCACGACTCCAGCGCAGCGCGCACGTCCGCACGCCGTTCCGATGCCACAGCGGACCGGTAGGCCTCCTCGATGACGTCGTCGATCAGGACCCGCTGCCCCGACGTCGCCGACTGCACCGCGGCCTCCACCATCGCGAGGCTCAGCACGTTCGAGTGCACCTCACCCGACGGCACCTCACCGCTGCGCAATGACGCGACGAACTCCGCGAGCGCACCGGCGATCTCCTCGTCGTGCGAGGCCGGAGCAGGCGACGCCGAAGCGCCGTCGGGCACCAGCGCGGAGACCGGCGCGCCGTCCCCGTCCCACGCAGCGGAACCGCCGGCTCCGTTGACGCGCCACGCACCGTTCCATGACGTCTCCAGCCCGTCGGCACACCAGCTGCCGGTGTACACGTAGCGCGTGCCGCCGCTCATGGTGAACACCGCCGTGGCCGCGGCATTCCCGCGGTACCAGCTCCACGACGGGTTGAACTCCTCGCAGTACACCGACACCGGGTCCTGGTCGAGGAGGAACCGCACGGCGTCGAACGGGTGGATGGCCATGTCGACCAGCAGCACGTGCGCCATCTCCTCGCGGAACCCACCGAAGTGCGGCGCCTTGAAGAACTCGGTGGTCACCACGCCGACGTCGCCCAGCCCGCCGGTGATCGCCTTCAGCTCCGTCAGTCCCCGGAAGTACCGGCGCGACTGGCTGATCATGAGCAGCTGCCCGGAGACCTCGGCGGCAGCGGCCAGCGACAGCCCCTCGGCGACGGTCGGCGCCACCGGCTTCTCGCACAGCACCGGCAGCCCGGCGAACATCGCCTCGACGTTCACGGAATGGTGCGCCGCCGGCACGGTCACGTTCACGACGGCGTGTGCGCCCGTCGCGAGCGCCACCTCCGACACGCTCGTGCCCAGCACCACGTCCAGCCCGAACTCCTCCACCGCGGACTGCGCGGTCTCGAGGTTGAGGTCCACGAGCCCGACCAGTTCGACGTCGTCGTTGGCCTGCAGCGTGCGGATCCATGCCCTGCCCATGCCGCCCGCGCCCACCTGCAGGATGCGCAGCGGCCCGGTGATATCGAGGGTCGCGAAGGTGATCACGTGCTCATCGCCCCCTGGTAGTCGTGGCCCGTGTAGAAGTCCTCGGTCTCGTAGCGCAGCAGCACCGGGTCGGTGCGCTCCGGGCGCAGTGTCTTCGCCCATTCGACGCCGTTGGCGATGACCCTGCGGACGTCCTTGTGGTGGTACACCGGATAGTCCTGGTCGCCGGGGCTGAAGAAGAAGATCTTCCCGAAGCCGCGCTTGAAGGTGCAGCCGCTGCGGAACACCTCGCCGCCGCTGAAGGTGCTGAGGAAGATCAGCTCGTCGGGCGCGGGGATGTCGAAGTACTCGCCGTACATCTCCTGCTCCGGAATGATGAACGGGTGCGGCACGCCCTGGGCGATCGGGTGTGCGGGGTTGACCGTCCACACGATCTCGCGGTCACGCTCGGAGCGCCACCGCAGCGTGCAGGACGTCCCCATAAGCTTCCCGAAGATCTTGGACCAGTGCCCGGAGTGCAGCACCAGCAGGCCCATGCCCGCCAGGACGTGGCGGTGGACGCGCTCGACGACGTCGTCCGACACCTCGGCATGGGCCGCGTGGCCCCACCACACGAGCACGTCGGTGGACTGCAGCACCTCCTCGGTGAGGCCGTGCTCGGGGTCGTCGAGGGTTGCGGTACGGACCTGGGCGCGCTCCCCCAAATTCTCCTCGATGCCCTCGCGGATGGTGGTGTGCATGCCCTCGGGATAGATCGCGCGGACCTCGGGCTGGACCTGCTCGTGGCGGTTCTCGCCCCAGACGAGGACCCGCACGGCTTGTGGGTTGGTCATGGTGTTCCTAACTGTCGGGTGAAGCGTTACTTGACGGCACCGCCGGTGGCACCGGCGGCGATGAACTTCTGGGCCAGGATCAGCAGTGCGATCGCGGGCAGGGAGGACAGGACGGCGGTTGCCATGACGGCGCTCCAGTTGGACACCTGCGTGCCCAGGTACTGGTAGATGCCGAGGGTGACCGGCCGCACCTCGTCCGTGGTGGTGAGGGTCAGGGCGAACAGGAAGTCGCTCCAGGAGAACAGGAACGCGAACAGGCCCGCGGTGATCAGCGAGTTGCGGCTGATCGGCAGCACGATCGACACGAAGGCACGCACCAGGCCCGCGCCGTCGACCCTCGCCGCCTCCACGATCGAGGTGGGGATCGCGATCATGAACGCCCGCATGATGAGGATGACGAACGGGATGGCGTGGGTCGCATCCGCGAGGATCAGCCCGGGGATGCTGTTGAGCAGCCCGAGGTCGTTGTACGCCGCGTAGAGCGCATTCGCGATGACGATCCCGGGAATCATCTGTGAGATCAGGATGGCCAGCAGGGCGATGTTCACCCAGCGGAAGCGGAACTGGGCGAGCGCATAGGCCGCCGGCGCCGCGACCAGCAGACTGAACACCACGGTGCCCAGCGAGATGATCAGGCTCGTCACCAGGTTTGTCCCCTGCTCCGAGATGGCCCGGGCGTACCCGTCGAAGCTCGGGTTCCAGGGGAAGAAACTGGCGTTGAGCGTATTGCCGGAGGGCTGCAGCGACGCGTTCACCATCCAGTAGACGGGGAACAGCATGACGGCGAGGAACACGATGCCCAGCGCGGTGTAGCCGGCGGAGCGCGTCCGCTGCCTGCCCGCCCGGTGCTGCGCCGGAACGGAGAGGGCCGGAGCTTCAAGAGTGGTCATGTCTCTCCCCTACTCGTCGACCGCGCGCCGGTTGGCGCGGAGGTAGATGACGGCGAACACGAGCGAGATCAGGATCAGGATGTTGCTGAAAGCAGCACCCACGCCGAACTCGAAGTTGATGAACGATTCCTGGTACGAGCGGATGGACAGCGTCTGCGTCGCGTTCGCCGGCCCGCCGTTGGTCAGGCCCAGGATGATGTCCAGCACCTTGATGGTGTAGACGACGCCGAGCACGAGCACCACGCTGATGACCGGCTTGAGGTTGGGCAGCGTGATGTTCCAGAACGCCTTCCAGCCGGTCGCGCCGTCGAGCGCACCCGCCTCGTACAACTCGTCCGGGATGTCCTGCAGGCCCCCGTAGATGATGGTCACGTTGAACGGGATGCCCACCCAGATATTGACCAGGACGACGGCGATGAGCGCCACCGACGGGCTGGTCAGCCACGGCACGGCGTCGAGCCCGAAGGTTCCGAGGAACCGGTTGAGGATCCCCGAGTCCTGGTCGAGGATCGACCGCCACGTGGCGCTGGACACGATCAGCGGCAGCAGCCATGGCAGCAGGAGCATCGAACGCAGGAAGTTGCTCAGCGGGAAGCGCCGCTTGAAGAAGCACGCCAGCGCCAACCCGAGAACGAACTGCCCCGCGATGGACCCGACGGTGAACAGCGCCGTATTGATCATCGAGGGCCAGAACAGGCTGCTGTTCAGGACCGCCTCGTAGTTGGCCAGCCCCACCCAGGGCGCCTCGCCCGTGAAGAAGGTCTTCGTGGTGTAGGCCTGGAAGCTCATGGTGACGTTCTTGACCACGGGATAGCCGAAGAACAGCAGGAGGTAGAGCGCCGCCGGCGCGACGAACAGGAGCCGGACCACCCCTTCGCGGGTGAGCCGCTTCCGTGTGCGGACCGGGGGCAGCGCGGCCGGGGTGGGATCCGTCGTCGTCGCGGCTGGAAGTGCCACCGGGGACGCCGCCGGCGTCGTTTCTGATACTCGCTGGGGAGCCATGCCCGCGCTATCCCGCCGAGGCCTGTTCGAACGCTTCCTCTGCGGAGGCCTTGCCGGTCAGTGCGAGCTGGACGGCGTTGTAGATGACCGTCGCGGCTTCGGGCCACTGCTCGCCGAGCTGGCCCGTGCGTGAGCGGGCGTTCGCGACCTGCTCGGTGAAGGACTCCATTTCCGGAACCCGGGTGACGTATTCCTCGGCGAGGGTAGTCTTCGTCGGAACGGTGTAGCGCGCCTCGGCGAGTGCGAGCTGGTTCTCGTCGTCGCTGATGCACTGGACGAACTCGGCGGCCTTGGCCTGCTTCGCGTCATCTCCGGTGACCGGAACGGTCCACACTTCGCCGCCGAGCGGGGCGATCGACGTCTGGCCCTGCTCGTTGACCGGGATCTGCACGGAGTCCCACGCCAGGTCGGGGTTCTCCTGCAGAGCGGGGATCTGCCAGGGACCGTTGACCATCATGGCGGCCTTGCCTGCCGCGAACTGGTCCTTCACGTCCGCCTGCGACCAGTTGATGACCGAGCTCGACGCCGACCCGCTGTCCACGAGCTCCTTCCAGAGCGCGAGGCCCTCGGCAACCTCCGGGCTCGTCAGGTCGGTCTCGTCGCCACCGTTCGACCACATGAACGGCAGGAACTGCCAGCTGCCCTCGTACGTGGCGATGCCCGAGAACGCGAGGCCGTACGTCTCGCCCTGCGTGAGCTTCGCGGCCGCGGCCTTCAGCTCGTCCCACGTCGTGGGCGGTTCGACGCCGGCGGCCGCCAGCAGCTCCGTGTTGTAGAAGATGCCGAGGGTGTTGGCCGTGGGTGCTAGCCCGTAGACGTCGCCCTCGTACGTCGCTGCCTCGAGCATGCCCTCGGCGAAACCCGACGTATCGATGTCGTACTCGCTCAGCGGTGACAGTCCGCCGGTCGCCGCGATCTCCTGCACGTCAGGGTTGTCGATCATGAGGACGTCGGGAAGGGTCTTCGACGAGGCCCGCTGCAGCACCTTCTGGATGAGGTCCTTGCCCGGGACGGTCTCGCGCTCGATGGTGACGCCGAGCTCGGTGGCGCAGCGGTCGATCGCCTCCTGCACGAGCGTCTTGTCGGGTTCGTTGTTGTAGTAGTCGACGACGGTGAGGGACTCGACGTCGCCCCCTGCTGCGCTTCCGCCACCGCCCCCGCCACATGCGGTGAGGGTGAGGGGTGCGAGGACTGCCATCGCGGTGAGGCCGGTCATTCTGCGCTTCATGGGGGGCTCCTTTGCCTGGTGAACTGATGAACAGGTGAACTGGTGACGGTGGACGAGCTGTCAGGGCGTGCCGTGGTGCCGGGGGCCGTGCGCCTGGGCGCGGGCCCGGGCAGGCGTTCGGACCCGGAGGTGGTCGCGGAAGAACCGTTCGGCCGGGCCTTCAGCGACGGTGCAGGGGTCGAAGGGGCGGGGCGCCGCCGTTCGGTCTCCGGACTGTGCTGCCTGGACGGACGGCCATCCGAGGAGGGACGCCGTGGGCGATTGCGGCACGGGCCACCTCCTTCCTCGTCGAATGGATGTCCTCTGCGTAACGAACCGGTAAAACGCTTAACCTGACCGTGGGAAGGAGTCTGCCCGGTATCGCTCGGGCTTGTCAAGGGTGCATCTAAACGCTTTACTTCATCGGAAGGGCTGACGATGTACGAGGCGCAGGACCACGCGCCGCTTCCACGCCGAGAAGGGTTTCCATGGCCACAATGCAGGACGTCGCGCGACTGGCCAACGTATCGATCGCCACCGTCTCGTTCACCATCAACAACACCAAACCGGTCGCCCCCGCCACCCGTGCCAAGGTGGAGGCAGCGATGAACGAGCTCGGTTTCCGCCGGAACATCGTCGGCCGCGCCCTCGCGGGCAAACGCACGCGGATCATCGCCCTGCTGTTTCCCGCGTTGCAGCATTCCTTCAGCGGAACCGTCGTGCAGTTCTTCACCAGTGCGGCCGCCGCGGCGCAGGAGCTCGGCTACAACCTGGTCATGTGGCCGATCAGCAACGACGCCGGCCAGACCACGGAGCTGACCTCGAGCGGCCTGGTCGACGGAGTCGTCCTCATGGAGGTCCAGTTCGACGATCCGCGCGTCGGGGAGCTCGAGAAGTCCGGCACGCCGTTCGTTCTCATCGGGCGCACCCGAGACCCGCGATCCCTGACGTACGTGGACATCGATTTCGAGGGGACGCTCGTCCTGGCCGTCCGCCACCTCGTGGGGCTCGGGCACACCCGGATCGCCCTGCTCGACGACTCCGTGGGCAGCCGCGACCTCCGGACCTTCGGCCCCGTCAGCCGGTCGCGGGACAGCTTCGACGCCGAGATGCACCGCCTCGGCCACGAACCGGCCGCCCTCACCTGCGAGGCGAGCCCCAAGGCCGGCACGGCAGCCGCGCACGAACTCCTGCGCTCCTTCCCCGACACCACCGCCGTGATCGTCCAGAACGAGCTGGCCGCCACCGGCTTCGTCAGCGGACTACGGCACCAGGGCATCGACGTCCCCGGAGATATGTCCGTCCTGTCCGTCGGTTCCTCCGCGGAGATGGCGGCGATGGCCGATCCCGAACTCACGGTCATGGCTTCCCCCAGCACCGAGCTGGGCCGCATGGGCGTCGAGGCCCTGATCGATCAACTGGAAGGCCGCGCCTCGGGGTTGCGGCAGGAACTGGTCATGTGCAGGCTCGAGGAAGGACGGTCGACGGGCCCGCGGCGCGACCGGGCACGTGAATAAAAGTCATCCGGCGAAGCCTCGTGCCCGGAGGGCGGACGCTCCGATAAAATCAGGGTGCTGTCGTCATCAGCCCTGACACCCCCGGGATCGCCAGGGCGAGGATTCGCTCCTGGTTGCCGCCCCACGGGTGGTGCATCCGCGGTCGTGATGGACGGCAGGCAGCTGCCTGAACCCCACGAAGGAGACCGTCATTACCCCCCGGAACCGCACCAATGCCCGACTGCGCACCACCCTCGCCCTGCTGGCCGACCACCAGGCTTCCGGCACGTCCGTCTCCCCCAGCGAACTGATGGCGCAGGCCGTTGCAGACACCCCCTTCGACGCCAAGGAATCCGAACTCCTCGCGGGCGGCGTGCCGCGCGGCTATAAGGCGCTGACGACGGCGACGTCGAAGCTCGTGAAGGCCGGCTGGCTTGTCAAGGGCCGCGGCGGCTGGACCGCCACCGAGGAGGGCGTCCGCGCGGTGAACGCGTTCGCGGACCCGGACTCCTTCGTCAACGCCATGCTCAGCGGCGCGCCGATCCCCGAGCAGCCCGTGGAGGCTCCCGCGCACGCGCCGCAGTCGCCCGAGCAGCTGGGCGAGGAGGCGCAGGCCGTGCAGGCGGAAGCTCCCCTCGCCGAGGACCCGACACCTCCGGACGTCACACCGACCCTCGAGGTATCCGCCGAGGAAGCGTTGGCGGGCACCGGAGCGCCTGCCGATACTCCGGCTGACACCGAGGCACCCGCTCCTGCTGCCACCGCCGGTGACGCCTGGCACGACCAGCCGCAGTCCGTCGCGCTCTCCGGCGACTTCGACCCGCTGTTCGGCGAGGCGGGCCACTGGTCCACCGACGTCCGCGAGCTCCAGCTCTCCTACGACCCGGCGGGGAACGCCTGGAAGCAGACGCTTCGCCTCCCGGCCGGCACGTACCAGTACAAGATCGTCGTCAACGGCTCCTGGGATGAGAACTACGGCCGCTTCGGTGTGCGGGACGGCGAGAACCACGAGCTGCACCTGCTCTCGGACACCGCCGTGACCTTCCGGTTCGACTACGGCACGAAGGACATCGAGACCTCCTAGGCCTTCTGGTCCGGACGGCTCCGTCCGCTGCCCGCCCGGCAGCAGGCGGGGCCGCCGTCGCTTCCGGCCCTGCCGCCGTCGTCCCGCGCATCGACACCCGGAGTGCGCGCTGCCGCACACAGGAGGCCTCGCCGCCCGCGTTCGGAGGCACCACAGCAGCCTTTCCGCAGCTTTGACCAAAGAGCCGTCCTGAACAGGACAACCACCACGGACAGCACGCAGGATGGAGCAGAGCAGCCGGAACGAGGAAAGAGACGAGGGAAGAGCAGGACAATGGGGTCGATGGATCGGGAGTGGTATCACGAGGACCGCGGCACGCGGGCCGGCGGCGTGCGCAGGTCACCGTCGGGCAGGGTTCCCCAGTGGTCGATGGACGAGGCCCTCGGCCGGCCGACCCCTCCCCCTGTCTGGCGTGCCGCTCCGATGACGACCACGACGACACGTCGGCGCCGCCTGAGCGCTCGTACGCGGCTACGGCTCGGCACCGCGGCGGTCCTCGCGCTCGTCGCTGTCCTGTACCTCACGCCGTCGCTGTTCGACCGGTTCGTCCTGCCCGTCGCCCTTCCGCACATCCCCGGCGCCGATGTGCCGCCACGCGGGGTCGGCGCCCATGACGCCCCTCTCGGCACCCCTCCGCGCGCGCCGGCGTCGACGGCCTACGCCCTCCTGGAATCGCCGGTCGAGTCGCAGGAGTGGGTCGCCTACGACCCCTGCCGGCCGGTGCACTACGTGGTACGGCCCGACGGCGCACCCGCCGGAACGGAGGGCCTGATCCAGGAGGCGGTCGCCGAGGTCTCCGCCGCCACCGGACTGCAGTTCGTCGACGACGGTACGACGACGGAGGCGCCCACCGAGAAGCGTGACCTGTACCAGCCGGAGCTGTACGGGGAAACGTGGGTGCCGGTGCTCATCACCTGGACGAGCCCGGCCGAGATCCCGGGCCTCGCGGGGGACGTGGCCGGACTGGGTGGCAGCGACTACGCCCAGACGCCGGGAAAGCCGCTCGTCTACGTGGGCGGACAGGTGCAGCTCGACGCGCCGGACGCCGTCGAGACCCTCCGGGTTCCGGGCGGACGCGCCTACCTGAAGGCGACCATCATGCATGAGCTGGCGCACGTCGTCGGGCTCGATCACGTCGAGGACCCCAACGAACTGATGTACCACGAGAACGTCGGCCGGGTCTCGTTCGGCGAAGGCGACCGCGCCGGCCTGGCGCGGCTGGGAGCGGGCCCCTGCGTGCCGGAGCTCTGAGAGCAGGGCACCGCAGGACTCTCGTGACGCCGGACCCAGCGCCCGGGAACGCCGAAGGGCTGCCGGCTGGTTCTGCCGGCAGCCCTTCTGCGTCCTTGGATCAGCCGAGCACGGCGTTCGCGATGAACAGGAGCGGGATGGAACCGGCCCACACCGCCGTCGTGATACCCGACCAGCCGCGGAGCGCCGCAGTGCCCTCGAGGCCGGCGAAACGCGTCACGACCCAGAAGTAAGAATCGTTGAAGTAGCTGAACACCATGGACCCGGCGGTGCACGCCATCGCGGCCACGATCGGGTCGATGCCGAGCGACCCGACGAGCGGAGCCGTCACCGAGGCGGCCGTGATCATGGCGACCGTTCCGGAGCCCTGGGCGATGCGGACGAGGGTCGCGATCAGGAAGGGAACGAGGAAGGCGGGTAGGGGTGTTGCGGCGATGGCTTCGGCGAGCGCGTCGCCGACGCCGGAGCTTCGCAGCACCTGCCCCAGGGCACCGCCTGCACCTGTGATCAGCAGGATCAGACCTGCGGACGCTGCTGCGTCCGCGAACCAGCCCTGCACCTTCGTGCGTGGAGTCCAGCGCGGCAGCAGCGTGTACACCGCGAGGATGACGCCGATGACGAGGGCGACCACCGGATTCCCGACGAACGCGAGCGGAACGGCCCATGCGGACGGCTCGTACTCCCCGGTTCCGACGACGCCCTGGTTGCTCTGGTCGATCGCTCCACTCACCGTGTTGAGGATGATGAGCAACAGCGGAACGAGCAGGGGCAGGGACGCGACGAATGCCCCGACCCGATGGGGCTTCGCGCCCGGGGGCGGAGTACCGAGGTCCACCGACGGGTCGGCCGGCAGCTCATTGCCGTCGGAGGTGGTACCGGAGGTGATGCCGTCGGGCACGTGCGCTCCGCCGTCGTCGTGCCCGGCGACTGACGTCGAATCGCCGACCGCCGTGCGGTCCGCGAGCGCCGTCCCGGTGGACCCGCGCACTCCCGCACCAGCCGTTCCGTAGACGGTCTCGCGCACCGTCCCGGACATCGTCGGTTCGATCTTCGGTCCGATCCACTTCGCGTAGAACACCACGACGGGCAGCAGGATGACCGTGAAGATCAGACCGGTGAGGATCAGGGCGCCCAGGTCGGCGCCGAGGATGCCTGCGACGGCGAGGGGACCGGGTGTGGGTGGCACGAGGTGGTGGGTCAGGGTCATGCCGCAGCCCAGTGCGAGCGCGAGCGTGATGTACCCGGCGCGCTTGACCCGGGCGATGGAGCGCGCCAAGGGATTCATGATGACGTAGCCGGAGTCGCAGAAGACGGGAATGGACACCAGGGCGCCGACACTGCCCAGGGCCCAGGGCTCCCGCCCCTTGCCGAAGAGCCGGAGAAACGCGAGGGCGAGGGCATTTGCAGCGCCGGAGACCTCCAGGATCTTGCCGATGCCGACCCCGAGGCCGATCACGATACCGATGGATGCGAGCGTGTTGCCGAATCCCGTGGTGATGGACGAGACGATGTCCAGAGGAGCCTGCCCTGCGACGATGCCCGTGACGAGCGCGGCGATCAGGAGGGCGACGAACGCGTCGAGGCGCGTTTTCAGCACCAGGACGATGATGGTGGCGATCCCCAGTACCAACGCCAGAAGAAGTTGTATATCCACGATGACGTACTCCTTGATGGGACGCTGGGCGGGCCTCGTTGCCCGTCCAGGTGGGTCGCACGGCCCCATCGGACGCATTGACGGGCACTGTGCTGGATGTCACACTAGCACCGGCAGTATGACGTCTGACAGGGCTATTTCGACGAAGGTGTTGATGCGGATGGTCGGAGCGCTGGTGCCTCCCGCGCCAATGGCTCACGCCGACGTCGACGGCCCGCTCCGGGTGTCGCTGCCATGAGCAGGAAGCCGCTCGCGCAGACCGTGTTCGAGGACCTCCTCGAGCAGATCGTCCAGGGCGACTACGCCCCGAACGAAGCACTGCCCGCTGAGGGACACCTTGCCGCTGCCGCGGACGTGAGCCGCCTGACGGTCCGCGAAGCCCTGAAGAAGCTGCAGGCCCAGAACATCGTGAAGGTGAAGCGGGGCCTCGGGACGTACGTCAATCCGACGGCCCAGTGGACCGACCTCGAGGCGATCCTCCGGGTTGCGGCCGCCAACGCCGACACCCCCGACGTCTCGCTCCGCCTGCTCGAGATCCGGCGCATGGTGGAGACCGGCGCGGCCGAACTGGCAGCGCTCCACGCGACGGACGAGGACCTCGACCACATGCAGGATGCCATCCGGGACCTGGAGCTGGCCCACGCCGCCGAGGACCTCGACGCCGTCACGGCGGCGGACCTCGCGTTCCACGACGCCGTGTTCCGCGCCTCCGCCAACCCCTTCCTCCCGGTGGTCCTCGGACCCCTCGGCCAGCTCCTGTACTCGATGCGCCGTGAGACGTCGTCGTTCCGGGAAGTGCAGGTCCACGCCATCGAGCACCACCGGCTCGTCCTCGAGGCCATCCGCACCCGGGATCCCCTGCGGTCACGGCAGGCGATGGAAGCCCACATCGACCAGACCTACGGCGACTACGAACATTTCATCCACCGCACCACCCCGAGGAGACCGGAATGACCGACGCAGCAGAATTCCCGACCGACCGCACCGCAGTCCTGACCGGCGCCGCCTCCGCGCGCGGCATCGGGCGCGCGACGGCGGACCGCCTCGCCCGCAAGGGCTGGGCCGTCGCCATCCTCGACATCGACGGGCCCGCGGCAGAGGAAGCCGCGGCAGACATCGCCGGCCGGCACGGAGTGCAGGCGATCGGCGTCGGGACGGACGTGTCCGACGAGGCCTCCGTCGACGCGGCGATCAGTCGCGTCGAGGCCGAGCTGCCGCCGATCGTGGCCCTCGGGAACCTCGCCGGCATCAGCTCGCCGACGGAGTTCATGCAGGAGACCAAGGAGGCGTGGGAGCGTGTCTTCGCCGTCAACATGACGGGCACCTTCCTCGTCACCCAGCGCGTGCTGCGCGGCATGATCGAGCGGAAGCTCGGACGGGTGGTCAGCGTCTCCTCGATCTCGGCCCAGCGAGGCGGCGGCACCTATTCCAAGGTCGCCTACAGCGCCTCGAAGGCCGGCATCATCGGATTCACCCGGGCGGTAGCCCGCGAGATGGGCGAGCACAACATCACCGTCAACTGCGTGGCTCCCGGTCCGGTCGACACCGACATCATGGGCGGCACGCTGACGGAGGAACGCAAGCGCGACATGTCGCGGGACATCCTCGTGGGACGCGTGGGCACCGTGAGCGAGATCGCGGCTCTCATCGCCTTCCTCGTGGGGCCGGACGCCGGCTACATCACAGCCGCTACCTACGACATCAACGGTGGGTTGCAGGTCTCCTGAGTGCGTGTCAATGCTGCGTCTCGCGTGGGTGGCCGGACGTTTGTCGCGACGCCGAAAGCACGTAGATTTACCCAATGAGCAATGACGCCGCTTCCACGATCCTCCTGCCCTTCGACCCCGACGGAGGAGACGACCAGACCGCGGAGTCACTCGAGGCGCTGATCGCACAGGTCGAGGGCGAGGTAGCGGAGCTGCAGTTCACGCGCTTCACCAATGACGACGCCGTGGCTCTCGGTCAGCTGCTCGTCCAGCTGGGCGTGAGCCGCAACCTGCCGATCGCCATCAGCATCTGCAAGCCGAACCACATCCTCTTCCGCGCCGCGCTCGACGGTGCGACGCCGGACAACGACTACTGGCTGGACGCGAAGAGCCGGACGGCCGCGCGCTACTTCGTGCCGTCGCTGCTCGTCGGCCTGAAGGCACGCCGCAACGGTGGTCGGGCGGAGGACAACCCGATGTTCGACACGGCGACCCACGCCGCCCACGGCGGTTCGTTCCCGCTCTACATCCGGGGCGTGGGGCCGGTGGCCACGGTGACGGTGTCGGGGCTGCCGCAGCTCGAGGACCACCGGCTCGTGGTCGAGGCACTGCGGACGTTCCACGCCGCCGACGGGCTGTAGCCGGAGGTCACCGCCGGACAACGTCGCGCCGACGACGTCGCCGCCGGACAACGTCGCGTCCGACGCGTCGTACGCCGTCGCGTCGACGCCGTCACACGAGGCATCCGCGCGGCCTTCGCCCGCGACAGCGGATGTCCGCTATCAGACGCGTCGCTGGGCCTGCAGCGGGAACTGGGACCGCGCGTCCCGCACCGCGTCGAGCGGCAGGTCCACCGTCAGGAGGTCCTCCCCCGCACCGCACCTGCCGATGACCTCCCCGAGCGGCCCTGCCACCACGCTCCGGCCGATGGAGACCGGCTCGGCCTGCGACACCGCGACGACGATCACGCCGTTGTCGAGGGCCCTCGCCCTGGTGAGGAGGTCCCACTGGTCCGCCTTGCCCGCGCCCGGCACCCACGACGACGGGGCGAGGACCACCTGCGCGCCCGCGTCGCGCAGCGACTGCGCGACCCCGGGGAAGCGGAGGTCGTAGCACGTGAGCAGGCCGAACACGGTGCCGTCGCGCCTGAAGGTGACCGGCGCGACGTCGGGCGCGGGTTTGATATGGCCGGACTCGTGGAAGCCCCGGCTGTCGAAGAGGTGGATCTTGCGGTAGGCGGCGACGAGGTCGCCCCCGTCGTCGAGCGCGACGATCGTGTTGTAGGCGCGGTCGGGCTCGTCGGAGGTCTCGACGATTCCGGCGACGACCGTGACGCCGTGCCGCCGGGCCATGCCCGCCAGGGCCTGCACGACGCTGCCGTCGAGCGGCTGGGCCGCAGCGACGAAGGAACCGTCGACCCGGCTCTTCTCGTACGTCGCGTACTCCGGAAACACGACGAGCCGCGAGCCAGCAGCCGACGCCGCTGCGGCGACGGCGTCCATCCGGGCGAGGCTCACAGGGGTGTCCGTGCCGGACGCCAGCTGGCCGAGGGTTACGCGCATGCCTCCTATCAGACAGCCTCCTTCTCCACGGACGCCAGCTCGGGTGGGGCCTCGCGGAACCCGCGCGTGATCACGGCGAGGACCACGATGCCGATCGCGAGCCAGCTGAGACCGAGCGTGATGGCGGTGGGGTCGAGCTGCGTCAGCAGGAACGCATCCACCAGCGCACCCACCGCGGGGATCACGACGTAGGACACCGGGTTGAGCCGCCGTCCAGTCCGCTTCTCGCGCAGGTAGTACACGATGACCGCGACGTTGACCAGGGTGAACGCGGTGAAGGCGCCGAAGTTGATGAAGGACGTGGAGGTGGCGACGTCCAGGAAGACGGCCACGAGTCCCACCACGCCCGTGATGACGATATTCGTCACCGGGGTGCGGAAACGGGCATGCAGGAACCCGAACACTTTCGGCGGCAGCACGGCGTCGCGCCCCATCGCGTAGAGCAGGCGCGAGGCGCTCGCCTGCGCTGCGAGACCCGAGGCGAACTGCGCGACGACGAGGCCCGCGAGGAAGACGGCGCCGAAGAGCTGGCCGCCGATCTGCAGGGCGATGTCCGACGCGAGGGACGCCGAGTCCTCGAAGGTGCCCCCGGGCCGAACCAGCTGGGTCACGTAGGACACCAAGACGAAGATGGCGCCGCCGATCAGCGCGATCAGCATGATGGCCCGCGGCATGGTCTTCCGGGGCTCGACCGTCTCCTCGGTGAGCGTGGTGACGGCGTCGAACCCGAGGAAGGAATAGGCGGCGATGGCCGCGCCGGCCGCGATCGTGCCGAGGTTCGCCGTCGGGTTGATGAAGGGCTCGGAACTCACGAGCGCACCGGCACCGGCCGTGCTCACGAGGGTGCCGATCGTCAGTGCCACGAAGATCGCGATCACCAGCAGCTGGAACGCCATGAGGAGGTAGTTGGCCTTCTCGGCGACCTTGATGCCGACGATGTTGAGCACGGTGGTCACCACCACGAAGGCGAGGATCCACACCCCGATCGGCGTACCGGGGAACTGGGCCGAGAGGTAGGACCCGCCGATCAGCCAGATGACCATGGGCAGGAAGAGGTAGTCCAGGAGGACTGCCCACCCGACGAGAAACCCGACGCGGGCCTCGATGGTCCGCCGCACGTACGTATAGGCCGATCCGGCCACCGGGAACGCGACGGCCATACGTCCGTAACTGTGAGCGGTGAAGAGCATCGCGACGAGCGCGAGGAGGTAGGCGGACGGCGATGCACCGCCGGTCGCCTCGGCGATGACACCGAAGATCGCGAGGACGATCAGGGGCGTGAGGTACGCGAGCCCGAACAGGACGAGCGAGGGCAGCCGGAGCGTGCGGGTGAGCTGGGACGGTTGCTGCATTGCTAGTCCTGACGTGCGGTGGACGCAGGCGTCCACGTGGCGGGGTCGATGCGGCCCGAGTACATGGGCAGCTCGATCGGGGTTTCGTGGGCGCGGAACTGGGACCACATGCGGTTCAACCCGGCAGTGCCGTGCGTGCGCACGTGGTCGACGCGCGGCAGGTCGAGCGTGGCCACCATGACGGCCGGGCCGTCGTCCTCGATCGCTTCGAGGACGGCACCCTCGGGGTCCACGATGATGCTCTGGCCACGCCCGGTGGGGCCGGCGCAGTTGACGCTGACGATGAACACCTGGTTCACGATGGCATTGGCACGGGCGAGGACGAGCTCGTGCTCGCGGTCCTCCGTGGTGGTCTTGACGACGTTGAGGATGACGTCGGCCCCGAGCCAGGCCAGCTGGCGGGTCACCTCGGGGAACCACGCGTCGTAGCAGATCGACAGGCCCGCGCGGCCGTATCCCTCGAGGTCGACGGTGACGAAGGCGTCCCCCGGGTCGTAGGGCTCGAACGGTCGCCACGGGAAGATCTTGCGGTAGCTCGCCGCTAGCTCGCCCTGCGGCGACAGGACGAGTGAGGTGTTGAACAGCCGCCCTTCGGGGCCGCGCTCACAGATGCTGCCGGGAACGAGCCAGACCCCGAGATCGCCGGCGAGCTGGGCGAGTTCGCGGACGAGGGGGCCGTCGAGGGGCTGCGCGGCGTCCTGCAGTGCCTCGGTGCGCTGCTGGTCCGGGTAGCCGTCGCCGAACAGGTGTAGCTCCGGGTAGACCACGAGGCGGCTCTCGGGATGTGCTGCGATGGCGTCGGAGACCTGTCCGGCGAAGACCGACGACGGCTCACCGATGGCGAGCGGTTCGGACTGGATCGCAAGGAGCGGAAGGGGCTGGGTCATGGGGTGCCTTGGCTAGGGTGACGGGGCTCACGCTATATTAGCTCAGGTTGAACTAATATCAAGGCCAGGGTGCTACGTCGGGGGGAAGCAATGGATGATGTGTCGGCCCAGGGGCCGCGTACGGCAGCGAGGGACCTGCCGCCGCATGGGCGGCGCAGCGCGATCGACGCCGTCCGCGCCCGCATCGCGACGTCCATCTCCCTCGGACTCCTGCAGCCCGGCGAGCGACTGCCCGACCAGGCAGACCTGGCACTCGGGCTCTCGGTGAGCTCCATGACCGCGAGGCGGGCGATGGCGAGCCTCGCCGAGGAAGGCATCGTGGTGCGGCGCCGGGGGCGCGACGGCGGAACCTTCGTGGCAGCGGAACCTCCGGCCGCGGCCCTCGAGAGGTTGTCACTCGGCGCGACGGACGCGGCCCTGGTCCACGAGCTCGTCGACCAGCGCCTGCTGGCCGAATGCGCCGTCACCCACTTCGCCGCCGTTCGCGCCACGAGCGACGAGCTCGGGGCGCTCGAGGCCCTGACCCGCCGAATGGCCTCGGCCACGGACTGGTCGGAGTACCACCAGGCCGACGACGAGTTCCACCGCTCGGTAGCGGCGGCATCGCATCTCGGCGCCGCCGTCGACGTGCATGCGGCGATCCTGGCGGAACTGTATGGGCACTTCGTCCCCTACCCCATCGAGGCGCTGCACCGGGCGAACGAGGACCACATCGCTCTGGTCCACGCACTGCGGAAGCGCGACGTCACCGGAGCGGTGGCCATCGCGCACGCCCATGTGGACAGTCTGCATTCGACGATGTTCATGGAGCTTGCACGGCGGACGTGACCAACGTCGGCGTGAGGGCCTGCCTGCAGCTCCTAGAAGGAGCGCGCGTTCGCCAGGACGGGGAGCTTGCCGCGGGCATCGTCGATCTCCGCGGTGTCAATGTCGACGAAGGCCAGCTCCGGTGCGGGCCCCAGTTCGGCGATGACCCGGCCGAGCGGCGACACCACGGCACTGTGCCCCACGCCGGTGGGTGCCGACCCGGCCAGCTGCATGCCGCTGCTGGCCGGATCGGCCTGACCGCAGGCGACGACGAACGTGGTGCTGTCCAGGGCCCGCGCCCGCGCCAGCAACGACCACTGCTCCACCTTGCCCTCGCCCGCGCCCCAGGAAGCACAGACGATGTTCACCTGGGCGCCCTTTCCGGCATTGGCCGCGAAGAGGGCGGGGAAGCGGATGTCGTAGCAGGTCGCGAGGCCGACCGTGGCGCCCTCGAGCGCGAAAGTGACCGCCTGCGTGCCCGGCTCCACGCTGTCCGACTCGCGGTACCCGAAGGCATCGAACAGGTGCACCTTGTCGTAGCTGGTGTCGACGCCCGGACCGACGGCGAGCAGTGTGTTCCGCACGCGCCCCTCGCTGCCCGGCGTGAACATCCCGGCCACGATCACGATTCCCGAACCGACGGCAATCTCTCGGACGCGTGACGCCCACGGCCCGTCGAGCGGCTCGACGACGGCAGAGAGGTCGTTGCCGAAAGCGCACATCGTCGCCTCGGGGAACACGACGAGGTCGGCTCCACCGGCGGAGGCCTCCCGGGTGAGGCGCTCGACCTGCTCCAGGTTCTCACTGGGATCGGAACCGCTGGTCATCTGGGCGATGGCAACACGCATCGGTCTCTCCTTTTCGTTGTATACCTAATGTATGGCAAGAACTAGTGGCGGCGCCGTCTCCGGCCGCGAGAAGGCATACGCCTACCTGCGCGAGAACGTCCTGACGGACGGGTCCATGCAGGGCCAGTTCCTGAACGAGCAGGAACTCGCGGAGCGGATCGGGGTATCCCGGACGCCGGTGCGCGAGGCGTTCCTCCTCCTGGTGGCCGATGGCCTCGTCGAGCTGATCCCCCAGCGCGGGGCCTACATACCGATCGTGACCGCTCGGCAGGTCTCCGATCTCATGGACCTCCGGGGAGTTCTCGAGAGCCATGCCGCACGCGTGTCCATCGCGGCCGGAACTCCGCCCATCGACAGCATGCAGGACATCCTGAGCCAGCAGGCTGCCCTGCCGGACCCACTGGTCGCGGACTCGGTGAAGGAGTTCATCCGGCTGGACGCCCTCTTCCACCAGGCGCTGGTCGACGCCGCCGGCAATGAGCTGATGTCGCAGACCTACCGCAAGCTGCAGGTCCGGCAGGTCCTCGTGGGCGTGGAAGCCCTGATCAGGGTCGAGGGACGGCGGCAGCAGGTGTGCGGCGAGCACCAGGACATCATCGACGCCCTGGCGAGCGGCGATGCCGAAGCCGCGATCAGCCGCCACCTCGCCGTGACGCGCAGCATCCTGCTCCGGGCCTAGCAGCGGCCCGGAGCAGGATGCGGATCCCAGGGTCAGACCTTCGACCCTTCGAGCATCAGCCGGTATTCGTCGTCCTCCGTGGCATGCGGGTCGCGCCCGAGCGAGAGCCCGATCAGGGTGACCACCCCGGCGACCGCGACGTACACGGCTACCGGAACCCAGCTGTCGAAGTTGCTCAGCAGCACGGTGAACATCAGGGGTGCGATAGCACCACCGATGACACCGGCGAAGGTGTAGGCGAGTGAGCTGCCCGTCGCGCGGAGGCGCGGTGAGAACTGCTCCACGATGAAGGCGGCCTGCGGCCCGTACATGAAGGAGTGGGAAGCCAGCCCGAGCACGATGCCGATGATCAGCAGGAACTGGTTGTCGCCGTCGAGCAGTGCGAAGAAGATAAACGTCCACAGCGCTCCGAGGACGGCGGCGATACCGTACACCAGCCTGCGGTTGATGCGGTCCGAGACCGCCCCCGCCAGCGGGATCAGGAAGAGCTGGCAGCCCGAGCCGATCAGCACCGCGGTGAGCACCTGGTTCCGCTCGAACCCGAGTACCTGGATGCCGTAGGTCAGCGTGAAGACCGTGAACAGCGCGTACAGCACATCCGGACCGACGCGGGACAGGATGGCGGCGATCAGCGGACGCAGTTCGTTGCGGAACACCTCCTTGATCGGCGCAGCCGGTCGCTCGCCGTGCGCTTCGATCGCCTTGAAGATCGGGGTGTCCTCGAGCCGCAGCCGGATCCACAGGCCGAAGCCCACGAGGAGTGCCGACGCCAGGAAGGCGATCCGCCAGCCGAAGTCGAGGAACTGCTCCTCCGAGAGCAGGACGGTGAGGAGGGCGAGCGCGCCGTTGGCCATCAGGTTGCCGGCAGGAGGACCCACCTGCGCGGCCGATGCCCAGAATCCGCGCTTCTGGGGATCGCCGTACTCACTGGAGAGCAGGACGGCCCCGCCCCATTCCCCGCCGACGCCGACGCCCTGGGCGAAGCGCAGCATCACCAGGATGATCGGGGCGGCGATACCGATGGACGAATATCCCGGCAGGACGCCGATCAGCACCGTGGCGATTCCGATGATCATCAGCGTGATGACGAGGATCTTCTTCCGCCCGATCCTGTCCCCGAGACGCCCGAAAATGATCCCGCCCACGGGCCGGGAGATGTACCCGATGGCGTACGTGGAGAAGGCGAGGATGGTTCCGGTCAGTGGATCGGACGCGGGGAAGAAGATGATCGGGAAGACGACTGCCGCTGCCGCGGAGTAGACGGCGAAGTCGTACCACTCGAGGGCGGTGCCGGTGAGGCTCGCCGCAAAGGCCTTGTAGAGGCCGGGTGGACGAGGGGGCGTGTCGGCGCCGGGCGCGCGGACACCGGACGGACCAGGGTTGTGTGCCATCGAAATTCTCCAGACTGAAGGTGATTCCCGCCACACCGGCGTTACATGTATACATTACGCATACATGTTGTAGATTGGCGACCACTTCGGTTTCCGGAATGTAAAAGCTTCACGCCACCACAGGAGGACGACCCATGACGACCCTTACCTTCGAACTGCCGGACGGCACACAGCAGGACGTCGAGGTGACCCGGCTGCTCAATGCGGGCTACGCCGGCCGCGAGCAGGACGAGGTCCAGGCGCACATCGCGGAGCTGGCCGAGCTCGGCGTGCCCGGCCCATCGACGACCCCCGCCCTGTACCCCGTGTCGCCCTACCTGGCTCAGCAGACCGGCGCGGTCAGCGTGCAGCATGCGAAAACCTCCGGCGAGGCCGAATGGGCCCTCGTGATCACCGGGGAGGGTGTCCTCCTGACCGTTGCGTGCGATCACACCGACAGGGCGCTGGAAGTGCACGGCGTGGCCTGGAGCAAGAACGCCAGCCCGGACGTCCTCGGGCGCCAGGCCTGGCGGCTCGACGACATCCGGGACCACCTCGACGCCATCACACTCCGCGCCTGGGTGCGCTCGGACAGCGGCGAGGAGCTCATCCAGGACAGCACGCTCGGTGCCCTGCTGTCCCCTGACTACTGGCTCGACGTCCTCGCCGGGATGGGCCTCGCCGAAGCCGGTACCGTGCTGATCTCGGGAACCGTCCCCATGATCCACGGTGTCAACCAGTTCGCCTCGGGGTGGCGCGTCGAGATGGCCGATCCGGTGACCGGACAAGCCATCGGCGTGGAGTACGAGGTCATGCCGATGCCGGCGCCCATCGGCTAGCAACCGCACACCGGACGGTCCGCAGCCCCGGCTGATGCAGGTCTGCCGGGGCGGCGCCCCAGAAGGACGCCGCCCCTACTGGGCGGCAGCCCTACAGTGCCGCGTCGATCGCCGCCGCAATGGGCGTCTCGCCACTGTTGAACTGGATCGTCCTGTCCACGGTGCCGAGGTTCCCGAGCACGACGGCGGCAACGTGCGCCACATCCTCGCGCGCGACGGAGTCCCGCTGGGGCGAGTCCGACACCTCGATCTTCCCGGTGCCCGGGTCGGTGGTCAGCGCGCCCGGACCGAGGATCGTCCACGCGAGCTCCGAGTTCCGCAGGTGCTCGTCCGCCGCCGCCTTGGCCTCGGCGTAGTGATAGAAACCGTTGTCCTCGGGCACCCCGTGGTCCTTCCGGGCACCGAGGTAGGACACCATGACATAGCGCCCGACCGATGTCTCCTGAGCGGCGTCCATCGAACGGATCGCAGCGTCGCGGTCGACGGCATAGGTGGCCTCGGGACTGCTGCCACCCGCGCCGGCGGACCACACGACGGCGTCGTGCCCGCGGAAGACGTCCGCCATCTGTGCGACGGACAGCTCCGAGACGTCGGCCACGACCGCCGTGGCGCCGGCCTGCTCGACGTCGGCAACGTGGTCCTGGTTGCGGAAGATCGAGCTCACCTGGTGGCCCTGGCTGGTGAGGATCTTCGTGAGGTGCAGGGCTACTTTTCCGTGCCCACCGATGATGGCTACGCGTGACATGGGAACTCTCCTGGCTGGTGATGGTGGCGTGGATGCCTTGGTTCCGACGCTAGTACCCGCACCTGACCCTGGCCACCCGCTCCTCGGTTTTCAGCCCGCAGCGGATGCCTATTCCCGCAGGTGCCGGACGGATCAGCTTTTGTTATTGAGAACCGTTCTTATATAGTGGCGCAATGCACCTCGTCATCCTCACCTCCCTCGATGCGATGAGCCGTAACAGTGCAGCCGCGCTGGTGGCAGGCACCGCCAACGGCACACCGGTCGTCCTGCACGACCTCCTCGACGGCGGAGTGGTTACGCGCCGCATCCACCGCAACGACCGCATCGTGGAGCGCGAGTCGAGGGTGCTGGAGCACGGCTGCCTCAGTTGCACTGTGCGGTTCGACCTCGCCCCCGCCCTCCTGCGCCTCGCGTCCGAGGGCGTCGAGCGTGCCGTGGTGGGTCTGCCACCCGGCACCACGGCCGAGAACGCCATCGACGGACTCCACTCGATCGCGCCCGGAGCCTTCGTCGTGGACGCCGTCGCGCTCGCACTGCGCCCCGAGGACGTGGAGGACCAGCTGTGGGACCACCACACCCTGTTCGCCTCCGGCTACACCGCGGTTCCCGAGGACGCGCGCACGCCGGGCGAGTTCCTGATGGGTGAGCTCCTGTTCGCGGACACGGTCCTCACCACGGTGAGCGACCTCCTGCCGACCGACGCCGCCCTCGACGCACGCGGGCTCCAGCTCATCGGGGAACTCGCTCCGCACGCCCGTATTTCGGCGGCCGGGGCCGGCACCCTCGCCCGGCACGACTACGGGGCGTCCCAGGCGCAGAGCCTGCCCGGCGAGGTCCACGTGCCCACGATCGCGTCGGCACCGTTCCGCACCCTCGAGCACCGCATCGCCCGCCCCTTGCACCCGGGCCGCTTCCGCACAGCCCTCGGCGCCGTCTCGGAAGGCTGCTGCTTCGTCCGCGGCAGTGTCTGGATCGCGAGTATGCCGGACACGAGGGTCGCCGTGCACGGAGTCGGCCCGCGTATCTCACTCGGCGACGGCGGGACATGGACCGCGGCCGAGTGCCACGGCGGGTGGAACCGCGGCACGCACCTCGCTCTGACCGGCGACGCCCTGGACGACGACGACATCACCGGCCTGCTCGACGCCTGCGCTCTCACGGATGACGAGCTTCGCTCGTCCCCTGCGTATTCCCACCCCACCAGCGAGAATCACTGAAGGAGCACCATGAAAGTCCGCAATTCCCTCCGCGCCCTCAAGAAGGTCCCGGGCGCCCAGGTTGTCCGACGCCGCGGCAGGACCTTCGTCATCAACAAGAAGAATCCACGCATGAAGGCCCGCCAGGGGTAGCACCACGGGCAAGGCCACCTGCGGGGCGGCGACGTTGTCGCGCACCACGGCGCGAGGGCGACGACGCCCCTCCGCCGTAGTCCGTTCCCATGGTGCTGCCCGCGGCTGCTACCGGCAGCGGCGTGGGAAAGGGCGGACTAGCGGAGGTAGGACGCGCCGTTCGCGTCGACCACGGTGCCGCTGACCCAGAGGGGAGCATCGGTGGCGAGCCAGGCGACGGTCTGCGCGATGTCCTCCGGGGTCGCCACGCGGTTGAAGGGACTCTGCGCTCGGACAGCGTCACCGCCCGGCCCGTCGAGGACCGACCTGCCCATGTCCGTCTCGACGAATCCCGGTGCGACCGCCGCCGCGAGGATGCCGTGCGGTGCGAGGGCGACCGCCAGGGACTGGGTCATGGAATGGAGCCCCGCCTTGCTGGCCCCGTAGGCCGGGGTGAGGGGCTCACCGCGGTAGGCGCCGCGCGAGCCCACACTGACGAGCCTTCCGCCCTCGGGTCCGGACGGGCGATCGAGCAGGTGCCGCGCCACCAGCCAGGCAAGGTTCGCCGGTCCGAGCAGGTTGACGGCCAGCGTGTGCCCCCATGCCTGCTGCCATTGCTCGAACGGCGTCGTATCGATGGGGTGCGCTTCGAAGATGCCCGCATTGTTGACGAGGACATCGACCCCGCCCAGGTGCCCCACGGTGTCGGCCACGATGCTTTCACACGCTTCCGGATCCGCGACGTCACCGACGACGACGGCGTGACCGGTGCCGGGCAGCGCAGCGTGGACCGCTGCTGCGGCAGCGCCGTCCCGCCCGGCATGCACGGCAAGGCGGTGCCCCCGCGCGGCAAGCTCCTGCGCGATGGCGGCTCCGATGCCACGGCTCGCTCCGGTCACCAAGATGCTCAGGGTCATGACCCAGACGCTACAGCGTGAGCGACGAACCCCAGGGGACGGCGTGCACTTGTGGACTCGGGGGTCACACGAGGAGTCACCCTTGCTAAGCTGTTCAGCCATCGACCGCCGGCCCACCGCGAAGGAATCCATGGACCCGTTCAGTGTGCACTTCGAGAGGGGTTTCCTCAGGCTGCGGTGGCGGCGCGGTGTAGAAATCACGCACGCGCACGGCGTCGCTGCAGCCCGCGCCCTCGCCGAGTTCCACGGCCCCGCGGCCTTCCCGCTCCTGGTGCACATGCACGGCGTCACCGGCGTCACGCCGGAGGCGCGCGTGGGCATGGCGGCCTACCGGGGCTATTCCCGGGTGGCGCTCGTGGGTCAGGACGCCATGGACGAGGTCTTGTCAGGGTTCTCGCACCGCTCCCCCACCCCGACGCGGTTCTTCACCTCTGAATCCGAAGCCCTGGCCTGGCTCCTGGAGGGCATCGCGTCGGAGCACGGTGCAGCCCCCGCGCCGAGCACCGGGTAGTCTCGCGGCGCGGTCTCGCTCCGCCGGGCAGATACTGGACGCGAGCGCCGACGCAAACCGCACTGCAGCGTTGACCCGCCCGGTGCCGCAGTGCCAAGGTGACTGCATGAGCGCCGAAGATACGGGCACCACCGGAAACGCACCAGAAACGGGCAACACGGGGGTCGAGGTCAGCAACAACGAAGTGAAGAGCCGCTACACCGCGAGCCTCGAGGGTGAGCCCGTCGGGATCGCCGCGTACGAGCGGTCTGACAACACCATCACCTTCACGCACACCGTGGTGGACGAGGAGGTGGAGGGGCAGGGCATCGGGAGCACCCTGATCCGCCACGCCCTCGACGAGGCCCGCGCCCAGGGCCTCACCGTGGTCCCGCAGTGCGTGTTCGTCGCCGCCTTCATCGAGGACCATCCCGAGTACCAGGACCTGGTGGGTTAGGCGGCGCCTGACTTCTCCCTGCCGAGGGCTGCGTCGATGAGCACTTCGGCGGCCGCGCGCGCCTGAGTGGCCGCCTCCGTCGACCCGGCGATGGCCGCCGTCGTCTGAGCGCCTTCGGCGAGGATCGACAGCTGCGGACCGAGGTACGACGGCGCTCCTGCTTCCGCGACCAGCTGTGCGACGTAGTCCTGGAACGATGCCTTGTGCCGCCGGGCGTAGTCCGCAACCTCCGGACTGACCGCTCCCAGTTCCGCGAATGTGTTGATGAATCCGCATCCCCTGAACGAGTCCTCACCGAACCATCGCGTCAGGTAGTCGAAGATCGCCAGCAGCCGCGCGCGCGGGTTCTCGGCCTGACGGACCAAGCCGTCAAGACCCTCTGTCCACGACCGGTGCCGTCGCTCCAGCACGGCCATGACGATCGCACTCTTGGACGGATACTCCTGGTACAGCTTCTTCAGCGACACACCAGCGGCCGCGCGGAGTTCGTCCATCCCCACCGCCTGGATCCCTCTCGCGTTGTACAGATCATCAGCCGTCGCCTCGATGCGCTCTCGGATCTCGGAAAAACTCATGGACCCATAGTACTTGTAATGAGAACGATCGTTCTATACGCTGTGAGAACCGCAGAGAACGACCGTTCTCTACTCTCGAGACAAGGACCAGGACAATGGGCTTCATCACAGTCGGCACCGAGAACACCACGGACATCGAGCTCTACTACGAGGACCACGGCACGGGCCAGCCCGTCGTCCTGATCCACGGCTACCCCCTGGACGGCAACTCGTGGGAGAAGCAGTCCAACGCCCTGCTGAACGCCGGCTACCGCGTCATCACCTACGACCGCCGCGGTTTCGGCCAGTCCAGCAAGCCAACCACGGGCTACGACTACGACACCTTCGCCGCTGACCTGAACACCGTCCTCGAGACCCTCGACCTCCACGACGTCGTCCTCGTCGGCTTCTCCATGGGCACCGGTGAGGTCGGCCGCTACATCGGCACCTACGGCGAGGCACGCATCGCCAAGGCCGCTTTCCTCGCCTCCCTCGAGCCGTTCCTGCTCCAGACCGGCGACAATCCCACCGGCGTTCCAGCCACCGTCTTCGACGGCATCCGCACCGCCGCCACCGACGACCGCTACGCCTGGTTCACGAACTTCTACAACGACTTCTTCAACACCGACAACTTCCTCGGCAACCGCCTCAGCGAAGAAGCACTGCGCAACGCCTGGAACGTCGCCGCGGGCTCGTCCTGGTACGCCTCCTTCGCCGTCGTCGACTCCTGGCTCACCGACTTCCGCTCCGACATCGACAAGGTCACCGTTCCGGCCCTGATCGTCCACGGCACCGACGACCGCATCCTGCCCATCGACGCCACCGGCCGTGAGTTCACCAAGCGCCTGCCGTCCGCCGAATACGTCGAGATCGACGACGCACCCCACGGCATGCTCTGGACGCACGGCGCCGAGATCAACGAGATCCTCCTCCGCTTCCTCGCCAAGTAGCACCCCGAAGGCGAAGGGCGTCGGTCACCACCGGCGCCCTTCGCCATGCGCCGCCGGGCGGAGCTCCGCTGTGGCAGTCCGGCCGGCCGAGCCTCCGGTGCCGCTTAGCGGAGCTCCGCAGCGCGCCTCCGCAGGTTCGCGTGCAGGCCGCCGTAGGCGTCGACGGCCGGGAAGAGGGCCTTCGGTGCCTTCACAACCACGCTGTAGTTGGCGTCCACCGCGTTGGCGATCGGCGCCAGCGCGGTCTGGGTCAGGAGTTGGTAGGCGTCCAGCCGGTGCAGCCCGAAGAGATCGCCGAACCACCGCACCATCTCCAACTGGCCGATGCGCCACGAATCCTCCATGGGCCGGGAGGAGCCCACCGCCATCCAGTGGTAGTCGGTCTCGAGCCGGGGCCACGCAGGAGCCCCGCCCTTGATCAGCTCGACGATGATCGTCGAGTGCATGGCTCCCTCGACCGCGGTACCGCAGGCCTCGCCCTCACCCTGGCGGTAGTGCCCGTCGCCGATCGAGAAGAGAGCACCCTCGACGTTCACGCCGAGGTAGACCGTCGTCCCCGGTTTCACGTCCGGTGCGTCCATGTTGCCTCCGAACCGCTCAGGCACCAGCGCCGAGCGCACCTCCCCTCCGGGTGGCGCCACTCCGACCGTGCCGAGCATGGGTTCGAGCGGCAGCGCGACTTCGAAGTCCCCGAGCCGGGACTGGAACCCGACCGTCCGCCGTTCGGTGTCCACGTGGTAGATCCAGGTGATGTCCGGCAGGGGTTCCTGCAGCGTGGCGGTGCGGTCCGTGCTGGTGAGACCGCCGAAGAAGGGGATCGTGGCAGAAGCGCCGTAGGACCGGGCAGGTGTCAGGTCGGCGATGTGCAGGGCCAGCGTGTCCCCCGGTTCGGCGCCCTCCATGTAGAAGGGACCGGTCTGCGGATTGATGAAGTTGAGGTCCACCTTCTCCCCCGACACGTCGTGCACCGACGTCAGGGCGTTGTTGAAGGCGTCCTCCGACCAGAGCTTCAGCGCAGTCCCGGGCCGCACGCTCAGTACCGGGGCGCTGCCGCCGAAGGTGTACACGAGCTCGTCAGGCCGTGGGTGATACTCGACGATGTCCATGACCGGATGCTACGGGGCCGTTCAGGCGGGAACAAGGGTGCCGGAAGCGACGACGGCGGCACCCGTGGTGCCGCCGTCGTCACTGATACTGCCGTCGTCCTCGGTAGCGGGAAGCGATGCGCGAGAAGAACTACCTCAGTTCGCGAAGACGTCGACGAGGCGCAGGTCCGGCGTCCACAATCCGAGTGAATCCCCGGTGTTGTTGAGCAGGGACGCGCCCTGGCCGTTGTAGTAGTCGGAGGCGGAGTTCGTGCCCGGTCCCGTGTAGACACGCAGCTCACCGCCCGGCTGCAGCACGTAACCGTCCCCTACCACCAGGATGTTGTTGGCGGCGTCCCGCAGGAAGTAGCCGCTGACGTCCACAGCCGTTCCGGACGCGTTCCGCAGCGCGACGTACTCGCCCGTCTCTGGCTGCACGTCGTTGCCCAACGGGTCGTTCACCGCTCCGCTGATCTCGATGATGGCGCCCGGGAAGACCGGCAACCCACGGAGGTGGCGGCTGCTCTCGGTCGGGAAATCGGTGGTGACGGCGTCTACCCCGAGATCCGTGACCGCCTGCACGGCCTCCGGCGAGTTGACGGTGTAGACGCTCATGGCCAGTCCGGCGGCCTTCACCCTGGCGACGTCCTCCGCTTTCACCACCCGGTAGTTGGCACCGACGGAGTCCACGTAGGTTGCCCACGCGGCGAGCACATCGGCTCCGGGAACCGCACCGGTGAGCTGCTGCAGCTGCACCTCGGGGGCGAGCTCCGCGAAGCGCTGGTTGGATGCCTCGTCGAAGCCGATGACCTGCACCTTGTCCGCCGCGACCAGTTTCTGCCAGGCAGGGTTGGTGTGCAGCTCGTCCGCAACCAGCTGCTCGATCCCGGGGGAGTTCCAGGGAGACTTGATCTCGATGTAGACGCCCGTCGTGCGCGTTCCGACGGCGGCGGCGTCGTCGAGGTGGGGAATCCTCTCGCCGGTGAAGCGCCGGTCGAAGTACGAGCCTGCATCGAGCTGCTGCAGTTCCGCCCAGGTGAAGGACGTGATCGGATCGGCGGCGCGGGCGGGGAAGACGTCCTCGACGTTGGTCGTCCGCGCCGGGGTGTCGTCATGGAAGAGGAACGGAACGCCGTCGGCACTGAGTTGGACGTCGATCTCGATGAAGTCAGCACCGGAAGCGCGTCCACCCTTCAGCGCGGAAACCGTGTTCTCCGGAGCCGTGCCGCCCGCACCGCGGTGCCCCACCAGGATCGGCGTCGCGGCGGGGCGTTTCACGGACGCTTGCCGCAGGTCGGGTGCCGGCGTCGCGGGAGCGGAGACAGCGAGGAGCGAGAGACCGACGGCGGCGACGGCGGCGGTGCGGACGGAGCGGGCGGTACGGGTGGAGCCGATGGAACGGGAATTCTCGGCGGAGCGGGCAGAGCGGAAGGCGCGAACTGGCAAGGGTGGTCCCTTCGGAACTATCGGTGGCGGGACCGGCTGGACCGCCTCGACGATCCAACCGCCCCTACCCGACACCGCCGTCAACCGCGGATGAATTGCCGGTGAAGCGCGCACCCACTTTTGGGATCAGGCGCGGCCCTTGAGGATGAGGTTCCAGTAGACCTTCGGAAGCACGATGCGCTCGAGGAAGAACGTCAGTCTCCGCTCCCGGGCGAGGTTCTTCCACCCCGGCACAGTGGGCATGGGAGCGTACTTGTCGTCGAATTCCGAGAAGACCACCGTATTCCTGCTGACCACGAAGGGGCAGGCCGAATAGTGGTTGTACTTCGCCGTCGGCTTCCTGCCCCTGATGACCGCTCGGACGTTCTTGGCGAGCACCTTCGTCTGCATGCGCAGTGCCGCGCCGGACTTCGAGTTCAGCGTGGACGCGGCATCACCCAGGGACCAGATGGCCGGGAAACGCGTGTGCCGCAGGATGACCGGATCCACCTCGACGAAGCCGCCCGGGTTGCCCCGCGCCGGGAGGTCGGTGGTCTTCAGCCATTCCGGCGCGGACTGCGGGGGCACCGCGTGGAGGACGTCGTAGGACAGGGTCTCCGGGACGCCGGTAACGCTGTTCCTGAGCTCGACCGACCGGTTGTCCGGGTCCACGGAGGCGAGTTCCGTGCTGTAGCGGACCTCGATCCCGTATTCCTCGATCTTCCGGGTCAGCTCCTCGTCGATGATGTCCATGCCGAAGATCGTCGGCGTGGACACGGCCAGGACAACCCTGATGTCCTTGAGCACCCCGTTACGTCGCCAGTGGTCGCACGCGAGGTACATGGGTTTCTGGGCGGCGCCGTCGCACGAGGCCGGCCCGGGCGGCTGGGTGAAGACGACCGTTCCGCTGGTGAGGTCCCTGAAAAGTTTCCAGGCCTTCGGAGCGAGTTCGTACTCGTAGTTCGATCCACCGTGCGGACCCTCCATCGCCTCCTTGAGGCCCGGCACCACCGCCCAGTCGTTCTGGATGCCGGGACACACCACGAGGTGGTCATAGGTGACGGCGGAACCGGAGGCCAGGAGCACGGTGTTGGTGTCCGTACTGACGTCCGTCGCCTTGTCCTGGATCCAGGTGACACCCTTCGGCATCACGGCGGACTGCAGCCGGACTGCCTCCAGGGCGTCGGCTGTTCCACCTGCGATGTGCGAGAAGAGCGGCTGGTAGAAGTGGCGTTCCCGGGGCTCGATGACGGCGATGTCCTTCATCCGGTACCGGCGGAGGCGCCCGGCCAGGGACACCCCGGCATTGCCGCCGCCGATGATGAGCACCTGGTGGTGGCGTTTCTCGCCGGGCGCGGGAATGACCGGAACGGCCCGGCCCGCTGATGTGGTGCTCTTGCTGGAACCGATGACGGGTACCTCTTCCGTGTCGTCCTGCGCGGTGCTGTCCTTCGACACTACCGCCCGGCACCGACGCAGGGACAGGGACAGCGTGCCGACGAGGGAAACGATGCCCCACGAAGCAGCGGCACTGCCCCGGCTCACCCTCCGGAGCTGTACGAGGTACTTGCTTCGCCGACCACGGCGGGCTGATGGACGCTGTAGCCGGCGGCGTCCTGGCCGGGGCTCGCGAGGATGGCGAGCAGGAGATAGAAGGTCACGAACCAGACCGCGACGCCGACGCCGCGCTCTTTCCTGCGCAGCGGCCCTCGGCCTGTGCTTCGATGGGCGGCCGCGGCGTCGGCCGGCGGAACGGCCGGCGCCCCGTGCCGCCGGTGCAGCTCGAGCTCGCACCGGGCCCGGGTCAGTTCCTCGCGGAGCCGCTCGGCCTTCTCCGCAGCGACCCATGGCTCGTCCTGCCGGGAGCGGCGCGCCACTCCGAACGGATCTGCTGACTTCATCATCGTCGATTCCCCATGCCGTCATCGTAGGCAGGGCTTCACGCAACCGACCCTCAGCGTTGCGGCAGGATCGCCGCAGGCAAGGGCTGGTCAGTTCCGCGCGTAGCGGGTGACGAAGGCGCGGAGGATCGCCGCGGGCTGGTCGACCGCCGTGGCACGTGCGCGCTCGATGTAGTCGTCCGCCTGCTCCGGCGGGAAGTAGCCGGCATGGCGGTATGTGCTGATGCGGCCCACGAGCGCCTCGACGTCGAGTTCCGGGTGGAACTGCGTCGCGTACACGTTCTGCCTGACGCGGAACATCTGCACGGGGCACGTCGCGGAGGATGCCAGCAGCACTGCACTCTCCGGCAGCGTAGCGCACGCCTCCTTGTGCCCCACGTAGGCGGCGAACGACGACGGCAGGTCCGCGAGGAGCGGGTCGGCAACGCCGTCCTCGGTGAGCGTGATCTCGACCGCGCCGATCGGCTCGGCAAAGGAGGAGTCGATGACGGCGCCCTGGTGACGGCCCAGGGTCCCCACGCCGTAGCACGCACCGAAGAAGGGAAAGTCCTCGGCGACCACGCGGTCCAGCAGGCGCCCGAGCTCGTGCTCCACGCGCACCTGCACGGCACTCTTCGATTCCTCCGGATCCGAGGAATTGAAAGGGCTGCCGCCCAGGAAGATCCCCGAATAATCTGCGAGGTCCAGGTCCGGAAGTGGCTCCGCCTCCAGGCGGATGCGCCTCAATCCGGCCTCGTCGAGTCCCCCGTAGCGCAGGAAACTCCGGTACTCGGCGTCGGCGGCATAGTCTTCCGCGCGGGTGGCCAGGAGGAGGAACGGTTTCACCCTCCGATGCTACTGGCTGGCCCTTCACCCAAGGATGCTCGTCCGCCAGGGAAAAACGATTCCACCGATAACGGGCAGCAGGCCACCGGGGTCTCCCCCGATGGCCTGTTCCGGTTGGTGCGTGAGCCGGGCTAGCGGGCGGCGTCCGCTCCGCGCGGCGCACCGGCGTCGAGCTCGGACAGTTCCTGAGCGGCACGGTAGACGTCGTTCCTGGAGAGCGCGACCGGTCCGGCGCTGTGCCGGCCGTGCGATGGCTGCACGGCGACGACGTCGGGCTCCCCCGCCGCCTGCGTCCCGTTGGCCTGACCCGATCCGGCAGCAGGGCCCGCCTCCGCACCGGCAAGCGCAGGAGCGGCGCCGGTAGCCGCGGGTGACACCGAACCGGCAGGGCCGGCAGGGGCAGCCTGCACGAAGTCGACGGTGCGGCGCAGCGGCGCTTCCTTGATGAACAGGACGCACGCGAGGCCGATGACCGCGATGACCGCCGTGATCAGGAAGATCATGGCCGTGCTGTCACCGTAGGCGGCCCGCACTATGTCGGCGACGGGAGCGGGAAGGTCGACGAGGTCGAGCGTTCCTCCCGCCGCACCACCGGTGGTCGGGATGCCCGCCGCGGCGAGTCCCTCGGTCGTCTTGTTCTCCACCTGCGTGCCGAGGATCGCCCCCAGCACGGCAACGCCGGCAGCTCCGCCCATCGAGCGGAAGAACGCGACGGAGGCACTCGCCGAGCCGATGTCCTTGACCGCCACGGTGTTCTGGACGGCGAGGACGAGGTTCTGCAGCATGAGCCCGAGGCCCATACCGAAGAGGAAGGTGTAGATGCCGACGAGCCAGAGCTCGGTGAGGTGGTCGATGGTGCCGGCCAGGCCCAGGCCGGCGATGAGGAACAGGGCACCGGCGATCAGGTACCGCTTCCACTTGCCGTACTTGGTGACGAGTTGCCCCGCACCGATGGACCCCAGCAGGTTGCCCGCGATCATCGGCAGGGTCAGCAGGCCGGCCTCGGTGGGCGTGGCACCGCGGGCCACCTGGTAGTACTGGCCGAGGTAGCTCGAGCTCGCGAAGAGTGCGATGCCGACGGCGATGGAGGCGATGATCGCGAGGGCCGTGGTCCGCTCGGAGATGATCTTGAGCGGGATGATGGGCTCGGCCACCTTGGACTCCACCACGAGGAGGAGCGCCAGCAGGATCACGCTGCCCCCCACCATGAGGGCGCTCTCGCGGGAGAACCACTCGTAGTAGCCCTCCTTGCCCGCGAAGGAGACCCAGATGAGGAGGAGGCTCACGCCGGCTGTCAGGAGCACCGACCCGATCCAGTCGATCCTCGCCTTGCGGCGCGTGTCCGGGAGCTTGAGGGTCACCTGCAGCAGGATCAGCGCGATGATCGCGAGCGGCACGCAGACGAAGAACGTCCAGCGCCAGCCGAGCGGTGAGTCGACGATGAAGCCTCCGAGGAGTGGTCCGCCCGCCGTCGCGACCGCCATGACGCCGCCCATGTAGCCGGAGTACCGCCCGCGCTCACGCGGGGCGATGATGGTGCCGATGATGGCCTGCGCGAGTGCTGTCAGACCGCCCATCGCGACACCCTGGATGACGCGGGCCGTGAGGAGCAGGGGGATGGTCTGCGCGAAACCGGCGAGGACCGAGCCCGCCACGAAGATGACGATGCTGACCTGCACCAGGACCTTCTTGTCGAACAGGTCGGAGAACTTGCCCCAGATCGGGGTCGTCGCGGCATTGGCGAGCAGTGCGGCCGTGATGACCCAGGCGAAGTCCGTCTGGGAGCCGTTGAGGTCGCTCATGATCGTCGGCAGCGCGTTCGCGACGATCGTGCTGCTCAGGATCGCCGTGAACAGGCCTGCGAGCAGTCCCGTGAGTGCCTGCAGGATCTGCTTGTGGCTCATGGGCTCGTGTCCGTGGTGCTGACCGGCGGCTTCGGCCGCTGTCGGTGTCGTCGCCCCGGCGGTGTCCGCCTTGATGGGATGGATGGCCATCAGTGTTCTTCCTTCGTGGTCTCGGACGCGGGGTCCAGGTGGCGGCCGTCGTTGCCCGTTCGGTGTGCGGTGGTGGGTAGCGGCGTCGCGGCGCCCTGCGGGAGGGATTGTGCTGCCGCGGCCGGATGACCGGCGGCAGAGCGGAGAGCGGCGGTCAGGTGCTGCACGGACGACGACGCCGCCTCGGCCTCGCTCTCCGTCCAGTCGGACAGGATCTCCCGCAACGTCTCCGCCCTGCGCTCGTAGGTCTCGGCGAGGTACTTCTCGCCCTGCTGCGACAAGGACAGGAGGCAGGCCCGGCCGTCGAGCGGATCAGGCGTACGCACGACGAACCCGTGCTGCTCGAGGTCGGCGAGCTGCCGGCTGAGGGCGGACGCACCGATCCCGAGCCTGGCAGCGAGGGCCGACGCCCTCATTGGGCCGCCGTCGCCGATGAAGAACAGGACGCCGGTGTGCGCCGGGCCCAGGTCCGTGTACTTCGTCCCCGCGGCGGTGACCCCCCGCAGGGCCCGCTGCAGGTCGAAGATGTTGTGCACCAGCTCTGCAGCGGTGTGTTGCGCTACCGACATTCCGCACTCCTGGCCTCGTATACTTCGTTGCTCTAAGTAACTGTACGCTCGTCCTTTCGTTAGGTCAACTAAGTAAAACGGCACCGGGAAGGGATTTCCGGGCGCGCGCCCGCTCGAGAACCGTCAACCCCACCGGCTCACTGCGCGGAATGCTTGCGGTTCCTGCGCATGCCCTGTTAGGCCTGATACACAAGGGCAGTTGGATCACCTGCTGAGGAGCGCCCACCCGGGCCGCGGAAGAGGACGTTCGCCATGACGCGCAAGGAACCCCGTGTAGAGGAAGTCGACGAGAACGACCTCAAGGTCGAGAAACGCCCGAAGGACTGGGCAGCAGGCCTTCCCGGCGTCTACTACTCCATGAAGCCCGCCATCGAGCACATGGGTGTCGAGCGGACCCTCAAGACCGTGCTCAAGATGAACCACAAGGACGGCTTCGACTGCCCGAGCTGCGCCTGGCCCGATCCGGACAAGCGGAAGACGTTCGAGTTCTGCGAGAACGGTGCCAAGGCCGTCACCTGGGAGGCGACTCCCGTCGTCATCTCCTCCGAGTTCTGGGCGGAGCACTCGATCAGCGTCCTCCGCGAGCGCTCCGAGTACTGGCTCGGCATGCAGGGACGCCTCGTCGAACCCGTCTACAAGCCCGCCGGCGAGGATCACTACCGACCAGTGAGCTGGGACGAGGCCTTCGAGATCGTCGGCAACAAGCTGAAGAGCCTGGACTCGCCGGACGAGGCAGCGTTCTACACAAGCGGCCGCACGTCCAACGAAGCGGCGTTCCTGTACCAGTTGTTCGCTCGCGGTTTCGGCACCAACAACCTGCCCGACTGCTCCAACATGTGCCACGAATCCTCCGGCTGGGCCATGGGCCAGACGATCGGCATCGGCAAGGCGACCGTCACGTTCGACGACTATGCCCACGCGGACCTCATCATCGTCATGGGCCAGAACCCGGGCACCAACCATCCCCGCATGCTCACCGAGCTCGAGGCGTGCAAGCGCAACGGCGGACAGATCGTCGCCGTGAATCCACTTCCGGAGGCTGCCCTCAAGCGCTACAAGAACCCCCAGCTCGTCCGGGGCGTGCTCGGAAAGGGCACCGAGATCGCGGACCAGTTCCTCCAGATCCGGCTCGGCGGGGACATGGCCCTCCTGCAGGCGGTGTCCAAGCGCGTCTTCGAGGCCGAGGCGAAGAACCCCGGCACGGTGCTCGACCACGCGTTCCTCGAAGAGCACTGCGAGGGCCTCGACGAGCTGCGGGAGTACCTCCTGACGCTCGATGACCAGACCGTCCTCGAGGCCACCGGGCTGCGCACCGAGGAGATCGACGAACTCGCGGCACGCTACCTCGCGGCGGACAAGGTGATCATCACCTGGGCCATGGGCATCACGCAGCAGAAGAAAGGTGTCGCCACTATCAAGGAGATGATCAACCTCCTGCTGCTGCGCGGCAACATCGGCAAGCCCGGGGCCGGCGCCTCCCCCATCCGCGGCCACAGCAACGTCCAAGGTGACCGCACCATGGGCATCTGGGAGCAGATGCCACCCACGTTCATGGACGCCCTCGGCAAGGAGTTCAACTTCGAGCCACCTCGCGAACACGGAGCAGACGCCGTCGAATCCATCCGGCGGATGCGGGACGGCAAGGTCAAGGTGCTCGTGGCACTCGGCGGGAACCTCGTCGCGGCCATCTCCGACACCCAGGTGGCGGAGAAGGCTTTCGAGAACACCGACATGACCGTGCAGATCTCCATCAAGCTCAACCGCTCCCACCTCATCACGGGCGACGAGGCGCTGATCCTCCCCTGCAAGGGCCGCACCGAGATCGACCGCCAGGCGACGGGCGAGCAGTTCGTCTCCGTCGAGGACACCGTGTGCGCGGTGCATCCCTCCTGGGGCAGCGTGGAGCCCGTGTCCGAGAACCTGCTCTCCGAGCCCGCGATCATCAGCAGACTCGCCCGCGCGACGATCGACGGCAGGATCGATGCCGACTGGGAGGGCTTCGAGAAGGACTACGACCTCATCCGCGAGCACATCTCGCGCGTGGTCGAGGGCTGCCAGGACTACAACCGGAGGATCCGCCAGGAAGGCGGATTCATTCTCGCGAACGGTCCGCGTGATTCCCGCACCTTCAACACGCCGACGGGCAAGGCCGTCCTCACAGTCAATGACCTCGAGTACCTCGAGCGCCCCGAGGGCACGCTGATCCTGCAGTCGCTGCGCGCCCACGACCAGTGGAACACCACGATCTACGGCAACAACGACCGCTACCGCGGCATCAAGAAGGGCCGGCACGTCGTGTTCATCAACCCGGAGGACATCGCAGAGCTGGGGCTCAAGGACGGCCAGAACGTGGACATCCACGGCGTGCACGACGACGGCGTGCAGCGCGTGCTCCGGGCCTACCGCGTCGTCTCGTACCCGACCGCGCGGGGCTGCGCCGCCTCCTACTACCCTGAGGCGAACGTCCTCGTCCCGCTGGACCATGTGGCGCAGGGCAGCAACACACCCACGTCGAAGCAGATCATCGTCCGGTTCGAACCGAGCTCGCATGCCGCGCCCGCCGAACACGACTCCGCAGCGACCGCCCCCGCGCCGGACGCAGAAGCGGACGGCTTCCCGACCGCGACCACCGGGGCACCGGCGAAGGAAGCGGAGGCGGCGAACGCCTGATGCTCGCGCCCGCGGGCCGCGGAGCCGGGCCCCGGACGGCCGGTGCCCGTGCGCTCGGGCGCCGGCTCGTGCGCCGTCGGCCCGGTGAGGAGCCCCGGTAGACTGCTCCGGTCACAGCGACCACGAGGGGCGGATCGGATGGATCAGCAACAGGATCAGCAGCGTCGTGTCATCCGGGTCCTCGTCGTCGCCCAGGTCCTGGGCGGCGTCGGTGCGGGGGCGACACTGTCGCTGGGCGCGCTGCTCGCTGCCGAGACCTCGGGCTCGAGCGCGTGGTCCGGCATGGCTGCCACGATGGCGACGCTCGGCGCGGCCGCAGCCGCAGTCCCCCTCGCGTCCTTGGCACGGCGGAGGGGACGCAGTATCTCTCTCGCGACGGGCGCACTTCTCGCCGGTTGCGGTGCGCTGCTCGCCATCACGGCGGCGTCGCTGGCGCTCTTCCCACTCCTGCTCGTCGCCCTGGTACTCCTCGGCGCCGGGTCCGCCACCGGGCTGCAGGCCCGGTTCGCAGCCACCGACCTCGCAACGGACGCGACCCGCGGACGCAGCCTCGCCGTCGTCGTGTGGTCCACCACGGTGGGCGCCGTTCTCGGCCCGAACCTCTTCGAGCCCGGCGAGGTCGTGGCCGGGTTCCTGGGCATCCCGCCGCTCAGCGGAGGCTTCGTGTTCTCGGCCGCGGCTCAGGCCGCGGCCGCCGCCGTGTATCTCCTGGGTCTGCGCCCGGACCCGCTGCTGACCGCCCTGCGGCATCAGGCCGCCGCTCATCCGGCAGGCAGTGCCCCTCCACAGAAGCGGCGCGGGCTGACCATCCTCGCCCGCACTCCGGCTGCGCGCTTCGCCGTCGTGAGCATCGCGGTCAGTCACGGGGCAATGGTGGCCGTGATGTCAATGACGCCGGTGCACCTGCACGATCACGGGGCCGGGCTCACGGTCGTAGGTCTGACCATCAGCCTGCACGTGGCCGGGATGTACGCACTCTCACCGGTCTTCGGGTGGATCGCCGACCGCGCGGGAAGGACCCAGGGCATCCTGGTCGGGGAAGTGCTGCTGCTCGCGGCACTGCTCACAGCCTGGCGTGGCTCGGAATCCGAAGCGTGGGTGACGGTGAGCCTGATCCTCCTCGGCCTCGGTTGGTCGGCCGTCATCGTCTCCGCCTCGGCGCTCCTCGCCGGAGCGGTCGACGTCGGCGAGCGCGCGCCCGTGCAGGGGTCCTCGGACCTCGTCATGAACCTCGCAGGCGCCCTTGGCGGCGCGCTCGCCGGCCCGGCGCTCGTGCTGCTGGGCTACCCGGGCCTCGGCCTGGTGACAGCGGTGCCCGTCGCCGTCGTGCTGCTGTGGACCGTGGCGCGCCTGTCGGGAGCGCGGAGGCACGCGCGCGTGGCCGTCTGAGGACAGGAACCTACTGGGCCGAGCCCGTCCAGCCCTTTTCCTCCCTGGTCTCCTCGTCCTTCGCGATGACCGTCAGCGCGGTGTTGGCCGCCTTCTCGACAGCGGCGCTCGTCTCCTCGCGGCCGTCGGTCGTGACGGTGCCCGCGGCGTAGCCGACCATGAAGGCACTGATGGCTCCGGCATGCGGCGAGAGGTAGGAGGAGCGTGCTGCAAGCTCGACGATCCTCGGGTGGTCGACCTCGAGGTCGAGGATCTGCAGCGCCTGGGCCAGCGTCCGGCTCCACTCGCTGAGGGCGCGCTCTTCGTCGTCGGGCGTTGCCATGGTGTCTCCTCCGGTTGGGTGCAGTTCCTGGCTGCCGGCCGTGCCGGCAACGCTGCTCCAAGCTCTACCACCGGCCCGGTTGGCCTTCAAGAGCGGGGTGATGAATGTAGTTCCTCGGCTCTCCTTGACTTCGTCCCGCTCGGGGGATGTAATTCCTTCACGGCTTGGTGACACGATTCACCAAGCGATCGTAGCAGGACCACCTCGACGGAGAGGAACCGTTCAGCATGACCATCCCCCACCTCGCGCCGATCGGACGCGCCCGCATGGCGGCAGCACTCGGCGTCACGATGCTCCTGGCCACCGGCTCGGGAGTATCAGCCCTCGCAGCACCTCCCGTGGCCCCGGCGGGCACCGCGCCCGTCGCCACGAAGAAGGCACCCTCCTCCTCTACGGCCGACTTCGGCCCCAACGTGACGATCTTCGACCCGAGCATGCCGGTGAGTGAGATCCAGGCCGCGGTCGACGAGGTGAATGCCCGGCAGATCGACAACGAGATGGGTACCGAGCGCGAGGCCCTCCTGTTCCTGCCGGGCACCTACGGCACGGATGCCGAACCCCTCCAGATCAAGGTCGGCTACTACACCGAGGTCTCCGGCCTCGGCGCGTCGCCTTCCGATGTAACCATCAACGGGAAGATCGAGGTCTACAACCGGTGCCTCGAGAACAACGGCACCGCCAACTGCATCGCGCTCAACAATTTCTGGCGGACCCTCTCGAACCTGACCCTGAAGGTCAACGGCGCCGGCCAGGACGCCTGCCGGGCGGGAGCGAACTTCTGGGCCGTGTCGCAGGCCGTGTCCCTCCGACGCGTCAACGTCACCGGCGGAACCCTCTCGCTCATGGACTACTGCACCGCCGGGCCGCATTTCGCGAGCGGTGGCTACCTCGCCGACTCGAAGGCGGGCACGATCGTCAACGGGTCGCAGCAGCAGTGGCTGACCCGCAACAGCGAGATCGGCAGCTGGTCCAACGGCGTCTGGAACGCCGTCTTCTCCGGCACCGAGGGCGCTCCCGAGGATGACACGTTCCCCGCTCCCCCCTACACCACGCTCGACCAGACACCGGTCAGCCGGGAGAAGCCGTACCTGTTCGCCGACGCTGGCGGTTCGTACAGCGTGCGCGTGCCTGCAGCCCAGGTGAACTCGCGCGGCGTCTCGTGGGAGGCGGGCACGACGGCGGGGCGCACCATCCCGCTGTCCGAGTTCTTCGTGGCACGCCCGGGTGATTCCGTGCAGGCCATCAACAACGCGCTGGCCCGCGGCAAGCACCTCCTCCTCACGCCCGGCGTGTACGACATCGCCCAGACCATCGCCGTGAAGCGTGCCGACACCGTGGTGCTCGGGCTCGGCCATGCGACCCTGACGGCGGTGGACGGTGCGACGCCGATGCGCGTGGCCGACGTGCCCGGCGTCGTCGTCGCGGGCGTCACGATCGACGGCGGCACCGTCAACTCGCCCGTCCTGCTGCAGGTCGGGACGAAGAACGGGAACAACGGGGCCAAGCACAACAACCCCGCGAACCCGACGACGCTGAGCGACGTCTACTTCCGGATCGGCGGCCCGCACGTGGGCAAGGCCGACGTCAGCCTCGAGATCAACAGCGACGACGTCCTGATCGACCACACCTGGGTCTGGCGTGCCGACCACGGCAACCCGGGCTCATTCGGCTGGGATGTCAGCACCGGGCGTAACGGCGTGATCGTGAACGGCGACGACGTGACGGCCACGGGCCTGTTCGTCGAGCACTACCAGGAGTACAACGTCATCTGGAACGGCGAGAACGGCCGCACGGTCTTCTTCCAGAACGAACTCCCCTACGACCCGCCCAACCAGGCGGCATGGCAGCACGACGGCGTCCTCGGCTGGGCCGGCTACAAAGTGGCCGACCACGTGCGGAACCATACGCTATGGGGCGGTGGCTCGTACGTCTTCACCAACGTGGATCCGAGCATCCACGCCACGCGTGGCTTCGAGGTGCCGAACACACCTGGCGTCGTGCTGAACCACCTACTGACGGTCAATCTCGGTGCCGGCACGATCGATCACGTGGTGAACGACACCGGTGCTCCCGTCAGCAACGCGAACACCGGGACGCCGAGCTACGTGGTGCGCTACCCGTAGGCGTCGGCAGCAAGGCCGGGAAGGGGTCGGGGCCGCGCTCCGGCCCCTTCCTGTGCTCGAGGGCGCTGCGGCTGCCTGCTCTCCCGATCGATGGCGGTACATGAGCTCGGCTTACCGACGTGCGTGACCCGCCTGCCGGGCCTCGGCGTCAGGCCGAGTCCCGCTCCACCAGGCGCAGTCCGTGGCCGGGGTGCTCGGGCTTCACCATGGAGTCATCGAGATCCGCCAGCACGAGCGAGGCGAGGTAGCGGGCCTGCACCTCGATCGACTGGGAGACCGTCGTGAGCGGAGGCGCCGCGAGCCGTGCGGCAGGCACGTCGTCCACGCCCACCACGGCGCAGTCGTCCGGGCAGGAGAGGCCCTCTGACCGTATCCCCGCCAGGACCGCGAGCGCGACGTCGTCGTTGTAGGCGGCGACGGCGGTGACCCCCTGGCCGCGCCACTCGCGTACGCGGGCTGCTGCGGCGTGAGCGTCGAGGGCGACAGGTAGCACGACCGGTGCGGCAAGACCGAGCTCGGTGCAGGCGCGCTCGACGCCGAGGAGTCGGTCGCGCGCGAACACCTCGAGCCGCGGATCGGTGGGCCAGGCGTACCCGATCCGCGCCGGCTCGCGCTCAGCGAGACGCCCCACCTGCAGGGCGCCGATCTCCAGCTGGCTCTCCGCCGGCAGGGCGGGGTCCGGCTGGTGTTCCTCGCCGAGGGTCCCGAGCACCTGGATGCCGGCCTGGCGCATGGCGAGGAGATCGCCCTCGTCGAACGGCGCGAACCCGATCACGGCCCTGGGTGTCACGGCCCGCCACAGATCGGTGAGGGGGCGGCTGCCCCTGCCGTGATGCACGAGGACGGACAGGCCACGGCCTGACAACTCATCCGCGAGCTCGTCCAGCAGCGTCTCGATCACGGGGCCGACCGGCCAGTCCGGCAGGATGCACAACACCAGATCGCTGCGGCCGGTCCGCAGGGCGCGGGCAGCCGCTGACGGCGCGTAGCCGAGCCGCACGGCGGTGTCCCGCACCCGCTGTCGGGTCTCTTCCGAGATATTCACGCCCTCGCGCCCGGTGAGCACATAGCTGACGGTGGTGCGCGAGACACCGCTCTCCCGCGCCACGTCAGCGCTCGTGATTCCCACCACCGATCACCCTTCCGGCCAGTACGTCGTGACTGTCAGTGTAGGACGGGCACGACGACGGCGGCTCAGCGGCCGCGGCACACTGTCCTCGCTGCCTGGTCCGCAACCTCGCGGAAGGCCTGTGCCAGTGCCGGTGGTGCGATGACGGTGATGTCCCGTCCGGTGAGCAGCAACCACCGGGCGATGGATTCGTAGCTGCCCGCTCCCGCGTCCACGATGCAGGCGCGCGGTGTCACGACTGAACTTCCCCACGACAGCGGGGCGGGCTCTTGACCCCGACGTGGCTTAATGGTTCATTAGTTGGGTAACTAACCAATTGGGCAGGAGCGCATCGTGATCGAAGAAGGCAAGCCCCTGTTCGTGCAGATCGCGGAACAGGTCGAGGACTCGATCGTCGACGGAAGCATCGCCGAAGAGGCGCAGGCTCCGTCGACGAACGAGCTCGCTGCCTTCTTCCGCATCAACCCTGCCACCGCGGCGAAGGGGGTGAACATGCTCGTCGACAAGGGCGTGCTCTACAAGCGCCGGGGCATCGGCATGTTCGTCTCTCCAGGTGCCCGCGATCTACTCCTCAGCGAGCGTCGCAACGTCTTCGCCCTGCGTTACGTACAGCCCCTGCTGGCCGAGGCGCGCAAGATCGGGCTCGGACCGGATGACGTGGCCGACCTCATTCGTGTCAGCGCCGGACCGACGACACCGACGACACTGCCAACACCGACGACACTGCCAACCCTAGAACCGTCAGACCGAAGGACATCATGAACCCTGTCATCGAGGTCCGGAACCTCACGAAACGCTACAAGGACACGCTCGCCCTCGACAACGTCAGTTTCGACATCCAGAAGGACACTATCTACGGTTTCCTGGGGCGCAACGGAGCCGGCAAGACGACTGCGATGTCGATTCTCACGGCGCAGAATCTTCCGACGAGCGGGGAGGTTCGCGTCTTCGGGGAGAATCCCTACGAGAACGCTCGCGTCCTGAGCCGCATGTGCTTCGTGCGCGAGAGCCAGAAGTACCCGGACGACGCCACGCCGCGCCACGCTTTCGCTTCCGCGCGACTGTTCTTCCCGCGGTGGGACCAGGAACTCGCCGACGAGCTGATCGACGAGTTCCAACTGCCGCTCAAGCGCACGATCAAGAAGCTCTCGCGCGGGCAACTCTCCGCCGTCGGCGTCATCATCGGCCTCGCCTCCCGCGCGGAGATCACGTTCTTCGACGAGCCGTACCTCGGCCTCGACGCCGTGGCGCGGCAGATCTTCTACGACCGATTGCTGGCTGACTACGCCGAGCACCCACGGACGGTCCTGCTCTCGAGCCACCTCATCGATGAAGTCTCGAACCTCATCGAGCGCGTGCTCGTCATCGACGCGGGCCGGATCATCATGGACGAATCCACCGATGACGCCCGGGAGCAGGCCACGAACGTGGTCGGTGATGCCGCGGCGATCGAACGAGCTCTCGACGGGCGTGAAGTCATCCACCGGGAGAGCCTCGGCCGCGTCGCGTCGATCACGTTCCTCGGGCGGCTCGAGGACGCCGAGCGGGCCGCGCTGACCGCGGCAGGACTCGATCTGGCACCCGTGTCACTGCAACAACTCATCGTGCGCCGCACGCAGCAGCGCACACCTCGCCACGACGCCCTCGCCGCATCGGACGTCACCCAGGAAGGAGTTTCCCGATGACCGCCCTCGATTCCGGCAACGTCACCCGCCCTGCTGCCTCACACAGCCGCACTCTCAACGTCGTGCGCCTGCAGTTCGTGAATACCCAGACGTTCATCTGGGTACCCGCCCTCGTACTCGGTGGCGCGTGGGTCGTCACGATGCTCATCTACTGGATCCTTCAGGGCGCCGGTGTCGACGACGTCAAGATCGGCGGCGGCTCCCAGGCCCCACTGTGGTACTTCCTCGCCGTCGGCATCCAGGCCATGACCATGACCTTCCCCTTCTCGCAGGCGATGAGCCTCACGCGCCGCGAGTTCTACATCGGCTCCCTCGCGGCGGCCGGGGTCAGCGGCCTCGGAATGGCGGTCGTCTTCGTGCTGCTCGGACTGCTCGAGCGAGCGACCGACGGGTACGGCATGAACGGATACTTCGCCTACCTCGAATGGGTGTGGGAAGCAGGGCCACTAGCAGCGGGCCTGACGTACTTCGTGCTGACGATGTTCTTCTTCATCATCGGCTTCTGGTCCGCCACGATCTTCAAGCGGTTCGGCACGGCACGACTCGTGATGGTCCTGCTCGGCATCGGCCTGGTACTCGTCGGACTCGCCGCGCTCGTGACCCGGCAGCAGGCATGGTCGGACGTGTGGCGTTGGTTCATCGACACGGGCTCCCTCGGCCTGACACTGTGGACCGTCCTCGTCAGCGCGCTCCTCGCGGCCGGTTCCTACCTCACCCTGCGCACGATGCCCGCGTAACGGTCCGGGGCGACGACCTGCTGACCGACCCCACCCGGGTGTGGTCGATCAGGACCACGGGAAGGCGCCCCGACCGCCCGCGCCGACCGGTCGGATGACGGACCTCGAGCCGTCCAGGACCGGGGAGCCGTCGAGCGGAGCCAGGCCTTCCCTGAGGAGCCCGAATAATGGAGGCATGGATTTCAGCACCGAACACCTCGACGTCGTCATCGTGGGCGCAGGCCTCTCCGGCATCGGCGCCGCACACCGTGTCGCGACGGAACTGCCCGGCAAGAGCTTCGCCGTCCTGGAGTCCCGCTCTGCGATCGGTGGGACGTGGGACCTGTTCCGCTACCCCGGTGTCCGCTCCGACAGCGACATGTTCACCCTCGGCTACCCGTTCCGCCCCTGGACCGAGGCCAAGGCGATCGCCGACGGCACGTCGATCCTGCAGTACATCCGCGAGACGGCCGAGAACCCGGCCATCCGCGAGCGCCTCCGGTTCCGGACGAGGGTGGTCAGCGCGGCGTGGACCTCCGAGGACGCACGCTGGACCCTCGACCTGGACGTGACGGACGACGACGGCGCCACCGAGCGTCGCCGGCTCACGTGCGGCTTCCTCTACCTGTGCAGCGGCTACTACAACTACGAGCACGGGCACGAGCCGTCCTTCCCGGGCCTCGATGTGTACGAGGGGGAGATCGTCCGCCCCCAATTCTGGCCCGAGCACCTGGACTATGCGGGCAAGCGCGTGGTCGTGATCGGCAGTGGCGCAACCGCGGTGACCCTCGTGCCGTCGATGGCGAAGGACGCGGCGCACGTGACCATGCTTCAGCGCTCCCCCACCTACATCACGGCCGTGCCGGGTCGTGACAGGTTCTCAGACGCCGTGCGCCGCCACCTGCCCGCCGGCCTGGCCCACCACATGGCCCGCGCGAAGAACGTCCTGTTCACTCAGGCCTTCTACCAGCTGTGCCGCCGCCGGCCGGAGCTCGCGAAGAAGCTCATCCGCGCCCAGACCGTGCGGATCCTCGGGGACGAGAAGCTCGTGGCCGAGCACTTCACCCCCGCGTACAACCCGTGGGACCAGCGCCTGTGCGTCGCACCGAGCGCCGACTTCTTCAGGGCGCTGACGTCCGGCACCGCATCGGTCGTGACCGACACCGTCGAGACCTTCCTGCCGCACGGCATCCGGCTGGCGTCGGGCCGGGAACTCGAGGCCGACGTCGTCGTCGCGGCCACCGGACTCTCGATGCTCCCCCTCGGAGGGGCGACCTTCACCGTGGACGGACGGCCGGTGGAGCTCGGTGATGCGTGGGTGTACCGGGGGCTGATGGTCAGCGGCGTGCCGAACCTCGCGCTCTGCGTCGGGTACACCAACGCCTCGTGGACGCTCCGCGCGGACCTCAGCTCGCGCTACGTGTGCCGCCTGATCAGGCACCTGGACCGCCACGGCCACCGGTACGGGACACCCGCCCCGAGCGGCCGGATGACAGCGCGCCCGATCCTCGACCTGACGTCCGGGTACGTGCAGCGTTCCGTCTCCGATTTCCCGAAGCAGGGTGACCGGCAACCGTGGACCATGCGGCAGAACTACCTCCTGGACGCGCCCGCCGCCCTGTTCGGGAACCTGGCGAAGGACATGGAGTTCGACACGCCCCCGCTACCGGTCGGAACCCCGGCCGTCCAGGGGATCCAGGGAACCCACGCATGAGCCTTCGCCCTTTCCAGTTCGCTGGTGCGACCGCCGTCGTCACCGGGGCCGCAGGCGGGATGGGCGAGCACCTCGCCCGCGGTCTCGCGGAACGCGGCAGCACGCTCCTCCTCGTGGATCGCGACGCCGGGCGGCTCGACGCCGTCGCCTCCTCCATCCGCTCGTCGTTCCCCGGCTGCCCGGTCTCCACCTTCGTCGCGGATCTATCGAATCGCGACGCCGTCGAGGCCCTTGCCGTGGACCTCCGCGCCGCGACCGGGTCCGTCGACCTCCTGGTCAACAACGCCGGCGTGGCCCTCGCGGGCCGATTCGACCAGATCACCATGGCGGATTTCGACTGGGTCATGGCCATCAACTTCGCCGCACCGGTGCTGCTCACCCACAGCCTGCTGCCGAGCATCGGCCCCGGCGGACACATCGTCAACGTCTCGAGCGTATTCGGACTCGTGGGCCCGAGGGGCCAGACCGCGTACTCGTCCAGCAAGTTCGCGCTCCGCGGGTTCACGGAGTCCCTCCGCAACGAACTGCTGCCCCGCGGCATCGGCATCACCGCGGTACACCCCGGTGGTGTCCGGACGAGCATCGCCCTCAATGCCCGTATCGGCGGGGAGCTCAGCGACGCGGAGGTGAAACGGGCGAAGGAGGACTTCGACAAACTGCTCACCTTTCCCGCCGACCGAGCGGCCGGCCTCATTCTCGAGGCGGTCAGGGCACGCAGGCCGCGCCTGCTCATCGGGCTGACCGCCAAGGTTCCCGACGTCGTCGCCCGCGTTGCGCCGATGGCGTTCGGCACCGTCGAGCGGCGCGCGGTGCACCTCGCACGCCTCGCCGGCAAGGCCTGGCGGCGCAGCAAGGCGCCCCGAGCATAGGGCGGCACGGGCCTGCCGGGCCGGCTCCGCGTTCCCACCCCGCGGCAACTCCTTGCACTGATCTTGAGCAAACCCCGATACGCACTCCGTACAGCCTTGACCTTCGGACGCGAGACTGGCGATTCCAGTGGACCGGACCCACCCGCCGGCAGCCCTGGTGCCGCTGGCGGCCACCGGTTCGTCCCGCCGTCGTGAAGGGAGTTGACGTTGCAGCAGCCGATCCTCGACAGGGCAGCCTTCTCCCGCCTCGTGACCAACCTCGGTTCGTTCGAGCGTGCGGCTTCTGCCGTCAGCGACTTCACCTTCCGGCTGGACGAGCGCATACTCCTCATCGAGCACACGGTCGACGGCTCGGACGACCACGCGTGGAGGAGCGCGGTCCAGGGGCTGCGGACCGCGGCAGCGACGGCAGGCGCGGGACGCATCGCGGCGACGGCGGCCATGCTCCTGGAACCAGGGGCACGGGATGCGCACACTGCGCGGGGCCTGATCGACCAGCTGCGGTCCGACGGCCGGGTCTTCACCCTTGCTCACTCGGCGCTCCGCGAGGAACTCGCCTTCGCAAGCGAATTGACGTCGCGGCGTCGTCCGTAGGCCGCGGCTTCAGCGCCGTCCGAAGACTGCATCCCAGGAAAACGCCGGACGGATCAGAGCTCGACCGTGTAGCCGAGCGCGAGGTCCGCTGCGTTGGCGCCCCGGATCCCCCAGTTGACCTTCGGTGTCTCCGTGATCGTGATCTCGACGCTGTGGGGCGCGATTCCCGCTCCTGCTTCGATACGAACGAAGAGCTCGCGGATCAGCTCCCGCCGGACTGCCTCCGACCTGCCCTCGAACATCGAGATCTCGATGATCGTGTAGTCCCGTCCCCGATCCGGCGGGTGGACGAAGTCGCACGCGTCGAGCGCGATGAACCGGTGGAAGCGCTTGTCGGGCGGGTACGCCAGCGCGGACACGACTGCGCCGTGGATTGCCTCGGAAAGCGCATCACGTCGCTGCTCGACGGATTCCCGGTGTCCGTAGACGGTGACCTGCGCCATGTCGGCCACCGTACCGCCCTGATCGCAGCGGGGCAATCGCACGCCTGCCCGTCAGCCCGTCAGCCTGTCAGCCCGTCAGGCCTCGCCGTCCGCGCCCGGCACGTAGGCCTGCTGCCAGCGGGCGAGCTCGCTGAAGAACGCCGACCGGGCGGGCTCGGGCGAGAGTGCGAGGTCATGGATACCGCCCGCGATGCGCACGAGTGTCACGAGCCGACCGAGCCGGGGCGCGCGACCGGCGATGTGCGCGACGTCGAGCACGACATCCGTGGACGAGATCCGCCCGGGCTCCTTCGCCGGATCGGAGGTGGCGTCCGAGCACGCGACGAGCACAGGACAGTCGATGGCGAGGCCACGGTTCAGCTCCGCGTGCCCGCGCCGGATGGCACGCAACCAGCCGGCGACGACGGGAAATCCGCCGTGCGGCTTCCAGGCGAGGTCGTAGTCCCACTCCCCACCGCCCTCCCGGTGCAGGTAGCGGCCGTACGCCGTCCCGAGCTTCCCGACGACGGCGCGGGGCCGGAGCGTACCGAGCCGATGCACGGCCGCTGTGCCGACGGTGCGTTGGAAGAGGCTGGCGTTCAGGTCGAACCAGGGGCTGTTGAGGACCAGTGCGTCCACGATGCCCTGCCCGCGCCGACGATGCGCCCACAGGGAGGTGACCAAGCCGCCGGTGGAGTGCCCCATGACCACCAGGACCTCGTGGCGCTCGTCCTCCCGGATGATCCGCGCGGCCTCGTCGAGTTCCTCGTCGTAGTCCTCGAGCGAGGTGATGTAGTTCGGCGTCTGGTCCTCGAGGAGCGAGCGGCCGTACTTCCTCAGGTCGAGGGCGTAGAAGTCGAAGCCGGCGTCGTGCCAGGCATCGGCGAGATGAGTCTGGAAGAAGTAGTCGACGAAGCCGTGCACGTAAAGCACCGCGCGGCGGGAGCCCCCGGGAACCCTCCTCCGCACGAGCGTCGCGACGACATCGCCCTCGTCATCCGGGCGCAACGGCAGGGTCCGCGCCTCGTACCCGGGGCCCAGGACATCCTCCCGATACGTGCCCTGCTGCTCCGCCATGGTCGTCATTCCGGGCCTCCCAGACCTTCACCTGCCGGACGCTCGTCCGGCCACCGCACCTGCGGAGGGCCCGGCCGGCATCGTTCATCCGCAGCAAGACCCCCGTCACCAGTGTGTCACCCGTCACCGGTATGCTGGCGCCACCGCATCACGACAGGAGCTGATTCAACGTGTCAGAAAGTTTCACCAGGGGGCACCGTCGCGTCGCTGCGGCGGTCGCGCTCGGCTGCGTCGCAGCACTCGGTCTCGCCCCGGCAGCAAGCGCGGCACCCGGAGGAGGCAAGGGCCCCAAGGACGCTGTCACCATCACGGTCATGGGTACCAGCGACCTCCACGGGTACATCGAGAACTGGGACTACTTCACCAACACGGAGTACGACGACGCCGCCCACAACGACGTCGGCCTCGCCAAGGTCTCCGCCCTCGTCAACCAGGTCCGGGCCGAGCGCGGCGAGGAGTCGACCCTGCTGATCGACAACGGGGACACCATCCAGGGCACCTCGCTCACGGACTACTACGCGAACGTGGAGTCGGTGACCGACACCGGGGAGACCCACCCCATGGCCGCCGCCATGAACGCCATGGGTTACGACGCGACCACGCTCGGCAACCACGAGTTCAACTACGGCCTGCCGCTCCTGCGCACCTATGAGGAGCAGCTCGACTTCCCGCTTCTCGGCGCGAACGCCAAGGACTGGGAGACCGGCGCGGACGCCTTCACGCCGTACGTCCTGAAGACCGTCAAGCTCAAGGGCCAGAAGCCCATCCACGTCGGCATCCTCGGACTGACCACCCCGGGCAGCGCGATCTGGGACAAGAACAACGTCGAGGGGGAGCTCCGTTTCCTCGGCATGGTCGAGCAGGCGCAGAAGTACGTCCCGGAGATGAAGGCCGCGGGCGCCGACGTCGTGGTCGTCAGTTCGCACTCGGGCCCCTCCGGTACGTCCTCGTACGGCGGTGGCCTGCCGGTCGAGAACGCGTCCACGCTGATCGCCGAGCAGGTGCCGGGCATCGACGCGATCCTCGCCGGGCATGAGCACCAGGAGATCCCGGAGCGCTTCGTCACCAACAAGCAGACGGGCGATCAGGTGCTCCTCACCGAGCCCAAGAACTGGGGCCAGCGGCTGTCCGTGATGGACTTCGAGCTGACGAAGGTGCGCGGGCAGTGGGACGTCATCTCGGCGAACTCCGAGTTGCTCAACACCAATACCGTCGCTGCGGATCCGAAGATCTCCGCGCTCGCGGCCGAGCAGCACCAGCGCGTCATCGACTACGTGAACACCCCGATCGGCACGGCGACCGAGACGATGTCCGCTGCCGAGTCCCGCATCCGTGACACTGCCGTCATGGACTTCGTCAACACGGTGCAGGCTGAGGCCGTCGACAGGGCACTCGAGGGAACGGCCGACGCGGACTTGCCCGTCCTGTCGATCGTGGCTCCGTTCAACCGTGCAGCGGTCATCCCGCAGGGTCCCGTGACCATCCGCGACATGGCCGGCCTCTACGTCTTCCCGAACACGCTGTTCGGGGTCGAGATGACCGGCGGACAGGTCAAGGACTACCTCGAGTATTCGGCCAAGTACTTCCACCAGAGCGCCCCGGGCGCTCCGGTGGACCCCACGGCACTCACCAACGCCGCGGGGACGCCCGATTACAACTACGACATGATGTCCGGCGTCTCCTACGACATCGACATCAGCAAGCCGGTGGGCCAGCGCATCACGAACCTGAGCTACAACGGAGCACCGATCGACACTGCTCAGCGTTTCGCGGTGGCCACGAACAACTACCGCCAGTCAGGCGGCGGCAACTTCCCGCACATCGCCACCGCTCCGGTGCTCGTCAACCAGACCACGGAGATCCGTCAGCTGCTGATCGACTACCTGATCGCGGAAGGCACGATCGACCCGGCGACGTTCTTCGAGGAGAACTGGCAGCTCACCCGCAACGGCGAGCCCGTCTTCGGGTAAGCGGTAGCCCTCCTCGGGGCAGACCCGGGAGTGACAGCAGCAGGGCGCGAACCCTACGGTCGGCGCCCTGCTGCTGTTCGTCCTAGATTGGATTCATGACGATCGACATCTCGACGGCGTCGGCCACCGACGCCGTCGCACTGGCCGCCTGCGCGGCCGTCACCTTTCCGCTGGCCTGCCCTCCGGACTCACTGCCCGCGGATATCCAGCACCACCTCGAGACGGAGCTTTCGGCCGAGCGGTTCGTCGCCTGGATCAGCGCCCCGGGCCACACGATCCTGTGCATCCGCGACGGCGGGAGGATCATGGGGTACAGCATGATCGTCCTTGACCAGCCCTCGGACGCGGACGTGCTGGCTGCGCTGTCCATCACGCCTGCCGTCGAACTCAGCAAGTTCTACGTCCATCCCGATCACCACGGCCGGGGAGCCGCTGCCGCCCTGATGCAGCGGACCCTGGAACTCGCGGGCCGGTCCGGGCTGCCCGGCGTCTGGCTCGGGGTCAACCAGGAGAACACCCGAGCCATCCGCTTCTACAGCAAGAGCGGCTTCCGCAGGGTGGGGGCGAAGCGCTTCCGTCTCGGCGACCGCTTCGAGGACGATTTCATCCTCGAGCGACCCCTTCCGGTGCGCGCGGCGACCTAGCCGACCGACAATTCGCCCATCCGGCCCCAGCCCTCGGCGCTGATGCGCTCGCTGATGATCTCCGGGGTCTCGACGAGCGCCTGCGGCATGTCCTGCATAGCCTTCGAGAAGTGGGCGCTGTTCACGTGGGCCTCCGCGGCGTCGTCCTGGAACGCCTCGACGAGCACGAAGCGGTTGGGGTCCTCGACGCTGCGCGACCAATCGAACCAGAGGTTCCCCGGCTCCTGGCGCGTCGCCTCGGTGAAGTCCCGCGTCAGGTCGATCCAGCGGTCGCTCCACTCGGGCTTCACGTTGAACTTGACGACGATGAAGATCATGGGATGGTGCCTTTCGTTGCATGCTGCGCTTGGGTACGTTCCCAACCTATAAGCTCCCGCGATCCGGCGCATGCGCCGTGCTGCCACGGCGATCACCGAGGCAGCGTCAGGATCTCGGCTCCCTCGCCGGTGATGGCGATCGTGTGCTCGGTGTGTGCTGTCCGGCAACCTGTCGCACTGCGCAGCGTCCATCCGTCGGCGTCGGTGACGAGTTCCGCCGTATCGGCCATGACCCATGGTTCCAGGGCCAGCATCAGCCCGGGGCGCAGGGTGTAGCCGCGGCCGGGCCGTCCGGTATTCGCGATGTGGGGGTCCTGATGCATCGTCGATCCGATGCCGTGACCCCCGAACTGCGTATTGATCGGATACCCCGCCGCGCTGAGGACGGACCCGATGGCATGCGAGATGTCACCGATGCGCGCTCCGGGCCCGGCCACCGCGATCCCGGCACTCAGTGCACGCTGCGTCGCGTCGATCATCGCGTCGCTCTCGGGCGACGGCCCGCCGCCCACGACGAAGCTGATCGCGGCATCGGCGGCGACACCGGCCATGGACACTGCGAGGTCGAGAGTGAGCAGGTCGCCGTCGGCGAGCGCATAGTCGTGGGGCAGTCCATGCAGCACGGCGTCGTTGACCGCTGTGCAGATGTAGTGGCCGAACGGCCCGCGCCCGAAGGACGGTGCGTAGTCGACATAGCAGGACGACGCTCCGGCTTCGATGATCATGGCCTTCGCCCAACGGTCGATCTCGAGGAGGTTGGTGCCGGCAGTGCTGCGATCCTTCAGCGTCTGCAGGATGGTTCCGACGAGCGCCCCCGTATCCCTCGCTCGCCTCAGTTCCTTGGGGCTCAGAATCTCGATCATGTGGCGCCTCCCGTGGTGCTCCAATAACTATCCCGGTAATTGTATCCCGGTACTAGAATCGGGATCATGGTCCGACTACCCCTCACGTCCGCGGACATCGAACGCGGCCAGCGCCTCGGCGCCCTCCTGCGTTCCGCCCGAGGAGAGCGCTCGATGCTCCACGCCGCGCTCGACGCAGGGGTCTCGCCGGAGACCCTGCGGAAGATCGAGTCCGGCAGGGTTGCCACGCCCGCGTTCTCGACGATTGCGGCGATCGCCGAGGTCCTCGACCTGTCCCTCGATGCCGTGTGGGCAGAGATCAACCGATCGGACATCGGGACCGGACCAGGACGCGCCGTCGACGAACGCGGACAACTGGCCTCCTAGGCCGCGACCCGAGGGCGAACCCGAAAGCGAGGCGGCCCTGTTCCGCGCCTGGCGGCCGCGCGCCGCCGGCCACGGTGAGACAGAGTGCAGCACCGTCATGTACTTAGATTGTTTAGCTAATTCGTCCGGATTCTGCTAGACAGGTCGTGGCATCCTCAGCAGGCCTGCACCCGCCACCACGGCAACCGCGGATGTTCCAACTGTCTCCCGCTGAAGGTCCCCTCCTATGCCCCACGCACTCCCACCCACCCCTGACAGCCCGAACCGTCCGGCCCATGACACCACGGTGCTGGCTCCGGCGACCGACGCGCCGGTTCACCTCTCTGTCCTGCTGAGCGCTGTCGGTGGCAGGGACGAAAGGGCATTCGAGGAACTCTATGCACTCACCCACCGCCGCGTGTACGGCCTGGTACGCCGGGTCCTCGTCGACGCGGAGTTGAGCGTCGAGGTCACCCAGGAGGTGTTCCTTGCGCTCTGGCAATCGAATGCCGCCCTTTACGATCCGGCGAAGGGGACCCCCATGGCATGGCTCATGACCCTCGCCCACCGCAAGGCGGTCGACAAGGTCCGATCGGAGCAGTCCCGCCGTATCCGGGACCTCGCCTGGGGTGTACGCCACCACGGGACCGAGTACGACCAGGTCTCGGAGGCAGTCCTCCATCGGGAAGAAGCCGCCTCGGTCACCGCGTGCCTGGCCATCCTGACACCGGCTCAGCGGGAAGCCATCCAGCTCGCTTACTTCACCGGTCTCACCTATACCGACGTCGCCCAGCACCTCGCGATCCCCATCCCGACCGCCAAGACCCGCATCAGGGATGGCATCAGGAAGCTCGGGACCTGCCTGACGGACCAGGGGCTCGGCTAGCCTGAGGGTCGGCGCCCTCCTCCGCCAGGGCCGCGACGGGGTCCGCGGCGGTCACGCCCGTTTCGCATGGGAACGATATCCGCGGATGGCACGAACGGGAAGGAGCCGGGATGGCGTGGGAAGCAGTACTGCAGGTCGCCGTCATCGCCCTGGGCGCCTACCTCCTCCTCCTGGGCGGGCTGGCGGTCTACGCTCGGCGGCACCCCGAGGTCGTCTCGCTGCGCGACGCACTGCGCCTCGGACCGGATCTCCTGCGTCTGATCCGCCGCCTTGCGACAGACCGGGCCGTTCCCCTGCGCGCACGCCTCATGCTCGCCGCACTCGCGGTCTACCTCATCCTTCCGATCGACCTCATCCCCGATTTCCTGCCCGTGATCGGCTACGCCGACGACGTCGTGCTGCTCGCCGTCGTCCTTCGGGTGGCCGTCCGGAGTGCGGGAGCGGACGCACTGGTGCGGCATTGGCCGGGCTCGGCCGGTGGTCTCCGAGCCGTGCACGCGCTGGCGGGAGTCCGCGGTCCGGATCCTGACGGTCCGGACCGCAATACGGCGTAACGGAAACGCCGACAGCGCTTTCGAACGGGCGTAATCTCCACCGCATGCAGCACTCCACGGGATCGATCCCCACCCTTGACCTCAGCACCGCACGTTCCGCAGATGGCTCCTTCAACCCCGGCTTCATCGAGGAACTGCGCAATGCCGCGCACACCGTCGGCTTCTTCCACGTCATCAACTACGGCGCCGCCCCCACGCAGGTGGACGACCTCTTCGACGTCACCCGCCGTTTCTTCGACCTGCCTCTCGAGGAGCGCCTGAAGATCCACAACCGCACCTCGCCGCACTTCCGCGGCTACGCCGGCCTCGGCACCGAGATCACGCGGGGACGCCCCGATTCCCGGGAGCAGATCGACTTCTCCCCCGAGCGCGCCCCGATCACGGACTACCCGGCCGACGAGCCGTACTGGCTGCTCCAGGGGCCCAACCTGTGGCCGCGGGAAGCCCTGCCCGAACTCGAGCACGAGGCCATGGAATGGGCCGCCCTGATGTCCACGGTCGGAGCGGAGCTGCTCTCTGCCATCGCCGTCGCGCTCCACCTGCCGGAGGACTATTTCGCCGAGCCCTTCGAGCGGACACCGGCATGGATGGCGAAGCTCGTCCACTACGTCGGGGGCGTCGTCGAAGGTGCCGGGTCGCAGGGCGTCGGCTCGCACGCGGACTACGGCTTCGTCACCCTCCTGCTGCAGGACGAGGTGGGCGGCCTCGAGGTACTCCCCCACAGCGCCATCGAGTGGGTGCCCGTCACGCCGGTCCCTGGTGCGCTCGTGGTGAACCTCGGCGAGATGCTCGAGGTCGCCACCGAGGGGTACCTCGCCGCCACCATCCACCGCGTCACCGCGCCCGCCCCGGGCTTCGACCGCTACGCCATCCCGTTCTTCTGGTCGCCGCGCCTCGACGCCGTGATCGAGCCGGTGCCACTCACCGACGACCTCAGGGCAGCGGCGCGCGGGATCTCGGACGACCCCGACAACCCCATGCTGTCCTCCTACGGCTCGAACGTCCTGAAGGGCCGGCTCCGGGCCCACCCGGACGTCACCGAACTCCACCACCCCGAACTCCTCGCGAGGTAGCGGCGAACAGCAGGAACGACGACGGCGGCACCCGGTGGGTGCCGCCGTCGTCGTTCCAGCTAGCCGTCGTCAGCCCGCGGGTCGTCAGCTCCCGGGTTGTCGTCAGCTCGCAGGTTGTCAGCTCGCAAGGCGAGGCCGGGCTGGCGACCCGATCACGGCCGGAGCACGGGCCCCTGCCTCCGCGACGCCTCACCCGCCGCACCGACGGCGGCGACTGCCTCGAGCTCCACGAGTTGCCCCGGGTAGCCGAGCACGGCCACCCCCATGAGGGTGCTCGGCGGAGCGGGGGTGCCGAGCACCGCCGCGAGCGCGTCCCACGCCTCGACGAGGTGAGCGCGATCGGCGGAGGCCACCAGGACCCGCAGGTGGACGACGTCGGCAAGCACCGCGCCGCTTCCCCCGAGGGCACGGCTCAGATTCTCGAGGGCACGTGTCGCCTGTGCGGCGAACGAGTCGCCGGCAACGACGCCGTCGGCGGTGAGGGGGCATGCACCGGATCCGAAGACGAGACGAGATGCTGTATCCACCGAGGCAGCGTACGCATAGGGCACCGGAGCAAGGCCAGAGGACGACGTCCGCGCGGTCGTGTCCACACCCCCACTGCGGGACGGCGCGTCGATCCACCGGATCCGGATCGGTCCACGGGCGTCGGGCTCGACACGTTCTCCGCGCTGGGTGACATCGACCCGGCCTTCGCCCGCCAGCTCGAAAGCGATGCGGCGCGCCGCCGGCATGAGGTCCCGCCATTGCTCCCCGCCGACGCTGCGGGCGGCGTCGGAGGGGCACAGGGTGTTCGCACTCCCCCGCTGCTCGGCGATCCGCAGGATCTCCGCCCTGAGCACGTCGTCCGGGCCGTGCTCGGGTGCCGGCTCATCCACCTGTCGGCCCCTCTGCCGGGCGCCTGCGGACCGCGCCTGCCGGCCGTTCGACGGCGGCGTCGCCCGGCCGCTCGGAGTGCAGTGCGTCGAGTTCCTCCAGCGCCGCGGTCCACCGTGCCGTGCGCTCGTCCGCAGACTGCTCCCACCACGGCGTACCCCGTTCACCGAGGCCTTCCTTCGCGAGCTGCACCATGCGTCGCGCACGGGGCAGCGCACCGCCGTCGTCGCCCTTGGCGCTGTTGCGCACGCCGGACCGTCCGCGCCCGAGGTGGGACATCAGACGGGCCTTCACATCGGCGGGCAGCGACGGATCGGTCGTGCGCCAGCGGCGCCCGTTGTGGACGAAGAAGCGCTCGTCGTCAGGTGTGTTCCGCAGGTCGTCCATGGGGCCTCCGTCAGCTCCGGGAGCCAGGGGGGCCGACGATCAGCAGGACGGTGAAGACGACGGAGATTCCGGCGATGGCGACGAGCAGGGCCACGAGCGGACTGCGCAGGACCCACGCCTGGAGCTGCTCGAGGGGGTTCCGCGGCGATTCCGCACCCGGCGCGAGGCGCCACGCGCCGGTCAACTGGCCACGCCGTTCGATCCAGCGCTCGTACGGGACCGTGGCGAAGGGGACGATGGCCGAGGCGAGCCCGAGGATGCCTGTCACGACCGACCAGCGCTGGTTGATCCAGACGAAGGCGGTCGTGGCGACGAAGCACAGGAACACGAATCCGTGCACGGCCCCGGCAGGCGGCACGAGCGCCTCGGTGGTCCGGGTGACGTACTTGAGGAACATGCCCGCCAGCAGGAAGGCCCACGTCACCGCCTCCGCGACAGCGACGGTGCGGAATAGCGTGCGGGGGTTCATGGGCGCTCCTGGTCGGGTGGTCGGTGAACCCAATTCTTCCATCCATCGGCACCGGGGCCGTCCGGCCGTGCTACTCACGCCTCGTCCCGGTGCACGAAGGTCGGCGGAACGTGATGGACTGGCACCGACCGCCCGGTACGACGAAAGGTCCGTTGCACATGTTCCTGCTCGACGCCGACGGCACCTCTGACCCTGACGGCGCGGACCTCGTCTTCTCCGCGACGGATCTGGTGACGGCGTCCGAGTGCGGGTACAGGCTCCTGCGCATCCTCGACGAGAAGCTGGGCCGTTCCCCCCGCGCGGAGTTCCCCGCGGACGAGATGCTCGAGCGGGCTGCCGTGCTCGGGGACGTGCACGAGCGCCGCGTGCTGGACGACCTGGTGTCCGAGTACGGCCGGTGGTCGCCGGCCAGCACCGCCGGCGTGTACGACGTCGGACCGGCTGCCTCCATGGACCGCGGAACGCTGACGGCGAAGCACGAGGAATCGCTCGGCGCGCTGCGATCCGGTGCCTCCGTCGTCTTCCAGGCGGCCTTCTTCGACGGGACCTTCCACGGCCGCTCGGACTTCCTCGTGCGCCAGCCGGACGGCTCCTACGCGGTCTGGGACACCAAGCTCGCCCGCCATGCGAAGGTCGGCGCCCTGCTGCAGCTCGCCGCGTACGGGGACCAGCTGCTGGCTGCCGGAATTCCCACCTCGCCGACGGTCACCCTCGTGCTCGGCGACCGCACGCGCAGCACGCACAACCTGACCGACCTCCTACCGGTGTTCCGCGAGCGGCGCGGACGCTTCCTGGAGCTCGTGAACTCCCACCGCCGCCAGCCTTGGCCCGTCGCGTGGAACACCGAAGGCCTCGAGGCGTGCGGACGGTGCGGCTACTGCGCCGAACAGGTCGAGCTCACCCGGGATCTCCTGCTCGTCGCCTCGATGACGCGTGAACGCAGGGCGAGACTGAGGAGGGAGGGCGTCACCACCATCGACGAGCTCGCGGCGATGACGGCACGCCCGGAGGATCCGACCCTCGTACGGCTGCAGGAGCAGGCGCGGTTGCAGGTGGGCACCGCGGAGGTCGACGGCGGTGTCGGCTACGTGGACCCAGAGGGCAGGGAGCACACGGTGTCCTATCGCGTCCTGCCGCAGCACACGCTTGCGTCGCTGCCCACGCCGAGTCCGGGTGACATCTTCTTCGACTTCGAGGGGGACCCGCTCTGGCAGGACCCCGTGGATGGCAGTTGGGGCATCGAGTACCTCTTCGGCGTCGTGGAGCAGCCCGACGACGATGGCGCGGAGCCGCCCTTCCGCCCCTTCTGGGCGCACAGTCGCGCGGAGGAGCGCAGGGCGTTCACCCAGTTCCTCGACTACGTGGCCGAGCGCCGCCGGCGATACCCGGATCTGCACATCTACCACTACGCGTCCTACGAGAAGAGTGCGCTGCGTCGCCTGTCCCTGGTGCACGTCATCGGCGAGGACGCCGTGGACACCCTGCTGCGCGAGGGCGTCCTCGTCGACCTGTACGAGACGGTGCGGCAGAGCCTGCGCATCTCCGAACGCTCCTACAGCATCAAGAAGCTCGAGCCCCTGTACATGGGCACCGACCTCCGCTCGGGCGAGGTGATGGATGCCGGCGCTTCCGTGGTGGCATACGCCGCCTACTGTGCCGCGCGCGACACCGGGGAGTCATCCGCTGCAGAGGAGATGCTCGGCGGGATCAGCGACTACAACCGCTACGACTGCCTCTCGACACTGAGGCTGCGGGACTGGCTGCTGGGGCTCGCCAAGGGTCGCCCGCCGGCGGGGTCTCCTTCAGGGGGTGTCCCAGCGGTGGAGGACCCTGTCGGCGGGGTCACCGCCGAATCCGTCGCCGGATCGACCGCCGCTGCGGAGCGTACTGCTCCGTCCTACGGGCCCGCTCCCGAGGAGGCGCGCCTGCTGGACTACCTCGCCACCCTGCCGCCCGAGGGGTCGAAGCACCCCGATGAACAGGCCGTGGCACTCGTCGCCGCCGCGGTCGGGTACCACCGCCGCGAACGGAAGCAGTTCTGGTGGTCGCACTTCGACCGGCTCTCGGCGGGTGATGACGAGTGGGAGCAGTCCCGCGACGTGCTGGTGTTCCGCACGCTCGAGGTGGTGCAGGACTGGGCCAGACCGACACCACGCTCGAACCCCGCGCGTACGTTGAAGGCGACGGCCCGCCTGCAGCCGGGCGCTGACTTCCGCGAAGGCTCGTCCTACTTCGCCATCTACGACGTTCCGGTCCCCGAGGGTGCCGACATCACGGACAGCAGCGGCACGGGACGCGGCGGCTGGTTCGGCGTCGAGGTGACGGAACTATCGGAGGACGACAACGGACTCACCACCGTGCTCCTCAGGGAGAAGCTCAAGCGCGGGGCCGCGCCCCGGCCCGAACTCCCCGTGGCTCTCGCTCCCGACCAGCCCCTCATGACGAGATCCATGCAGGAGGCATTGGTGCATCTCGCCGACCGCGTCGGCCGCTCCCTGCCGGAGGTACCCGCCGGTCCGGCGCTCGACCTGCTCCGACGAATACCGCCCCGGCTCGCCGGCGGCGTTCCCCTGCCCGCCGTCCCTCCAGGGGACGACGGGTATGCGGTGGCGATCACGGCTGCCCTGCACCTCCTGACGGACTCCTACCTGGCGGTTCAGGGTCCTCCCGGAACCGGCAAGACACACGTCGGCGCGGACGTGATCGAGCGGCTGGTCTGCCTCGGCTGGAAGGTGGGCGTCGTCGCGCAGTCCCACGCCGTCGTCGACAACCTGTTGTGCAGGGCGATCGAGGCCGGCGTGCCGGAGCATCAGGTAGCGAAACGGACGGAGGACCCCGGCTCACCGTGGAGTCAGCGATCCGATGATGACGTCGCTCGCCTGGTCGGCGCGGACGGCGGCTGCCTGATCGGAGGCACAGCATGGACGATGACCGGCAGCAGGGTGGCGGCCGATTCGCTCGACCTGTTGGTGATCGACGAGGCCGGCCAGTTCTCGCTGGCCAACACGATGGCGGCGGCGCAGGCAGCGCGGCGGCTCCTGCTCCTGGGTGATCCGCAGCAACTTCCCCAGGTCACCCAGGGCACCCACCCCGAGCCTGTCGACGAGTCAGCACTGGGCTGGCTCTCCGACGGCCGTGCGACCCTGCCTCCGACACTCGGGTACTTCCTTGCGGACACCTGGCGGATGCACCCGGACCTCTGTGCCCCGGTATCCCTGTTCGCCTACGACGGACGCCTGACCACCGCTCCCGCCGCCCGCAGGCGACGGCTGGAGAGTCTCCGGCCAGGAATCGAATGCGTGAGCGTCGATCATGCGGACAATGCCACGTCCTCGCCCGAGGAAGCGTCGGAGGTCGTCACGCAGGTCGCCCGTCATCTGGGCATTCCCTGGATCGATGCGGCAGGTGCGGCGCCGCGCCCGCTCGCACAGACCGACATCCTGGTCGTGGCGGCCTACAACGCGCACGTGCACCTGATCCGCCGGGCGCTGGCCCGCGCCGGCTACCCGCATGTCCGCGTGGGGACTGTGGACAGGTTCCAGGGCCAGCAGGCCGCCGTCGTGATCGTCAGCATGGCCGCCTCCTCCGCGGCGCAGGCACCGCGGGGCATCGGGTTCCTCCTCAACCGCAACCGGGTGAACGTCGCGGTCTCCCGCGGGCAGTGGCGCGCGGTCATCGTCCGGTCGCCCCGGCTGACGCATCACATGCCTGCTACGCCCGCCGCGCTCGAGGAGCTCGGCGCCTTCATCGGGCTGTGCGGCGGCCCATCCTGAGCCAGCGCCGGGCACCGCTCCGACGTCAGCCTGCCTCCTCGGGACCGGAGGCCGAGGGTTGAACGAAGAAGCAGGCCGGACCGGAGTCCGACCTGCTTCCTACGAAAAGATCTAGTTGAAGATCCGAGCCTTAGAGGGGCTGGATGTTCGACGCCTGGGGACCCTTGGGGCCCTGCTCGGTGTCGAAGCTGACCTTCTGGTTCTCATCGAGCGAGCGGTAGCCGCTTGCATTGATGGCGGAGAAGTGTGCGAACACGTCTGCGCTTCCGTCGTCGGGAGCAATGAATCCAAAGCCCTTTTCAGCGTTGAACCACTTCACGGTACCTGTTGCCATTTTTGTTTATCCTTCTGAAACTCAGACGCATTCCGACTTTCGGAACGCCCCAGTCGCGGCGTGCTTGTCCGCTTTTTCAGAGACGCGGCCTATCCCGCGAGGGCTAAACCGCGCGAAATACAAATGCGCAACACTACAACCGACACCCACTTAACCAAACCTTGGAGGGTTATGGCAAGCAGGAACACAAAGGTTCTTGTTTCCGTGACCTTCAGGCCGCCACCGGCAGCATCGCGCCGGCGAGCAATTCGAACGATCGCAGCCACGTCTCGGTGGTGCCGGCCTGCGTCGCGACGATGAGTTCGTCCGCCTCGGTCTGCGCCGCGAAGCGTTCGAGGTAGTCCCGGACGACCTCTGGCGTGCCGACCGCGCTGTAGCGCGCCATATCGGCCATCTGCCGCCCACCGGGTGAGGCGAGGATCGCCTCGGACTCCTCCCTGGTGAAGGTCTGACCGCGTCCGAGGAGGAGCGTCACGCGGCGCAGCATCGCCTCGTGGAACTCGTGATGCGCATCATTGGCACTGTCGGCGGCGATCACGTTGACGCCGGCGATGAAGTGGGGTTTCTCGAGCTGCGCCGACGGTTTGAACTCCCTGCGGTAGATGCTCGCGGCGTCCTGCAGTGCCTGCGGCGCGAAGTGCGACGCGAAGGCGAACGGCAGTCCGAGGGCTGCGGCGAGCTGCGCCCCGAAGAGTGAGGATCCCAGGATGTACAGGGGAACGTTGGTGCCCCTGCCGGGCGTGGCCTGGACACCGGGCACACGGGTCTCCCCGGTGAGGTAGCCCTGCAGCTCGAGTACGTCCTGCGGGAAGCTGTCGGCCGCCATGGGATCCCGCCGCAGGGCACGTGCCGTCGTCTGGTCGCTTCCCGGAGCCCGCCCGAGGCCCAGGTCGATCCGTCCGGGATGCAGGCTCTCCAGCGTGCCGAACTGCTCGGCGATCGTCAGCGGCGAGTGGTTGGGCAGCATGACGCCGCCCGAACCGAGCCGGATGGTGGAGGTGTGAGCGGCGATGTGAGCGATCAGCACGCTCGTGGCCGAGGACGCGATGCTGCCCATGTTGTGGTGCTCCGCGTACCAGATCCTCCGGTACCCCCACTTCTCGGCGTGCTGCGCGAGCAAGACGCTGGCGGCGAAGGTCTCCGCGGGCGTGGAGCCTTCGGCGACGTGCGCCAGATCCAGGATGGACAGGGGAACAGTCATGGGGTATGCCTTCCGATTCGGGAACCACTGCGGGGTGCGCCGCGGACCTCTCAAGGGAACGGTTGCCTGAGCGCATCTATTTCCTCAGGGGCGACGGACCGGACTCGTCGTGGCGGATCTCACGCCGACGCCTGCCTGCCTCTGCGAGACTGGAACCATGCCCATCAGCGAACAGCAACCCACCGAGGCCGAACTCCGCGAGCGCCAGGACTACCTCGTCCGCCAACTCGCCGTCGAGCAGAACACGGCGCGCCTGCAGTCCTTCAGCGACGAGCTGGAAGCCGTGCAGCGGCTCCTGGAGCAGGTCCGCAACGCCTGATCAGGGCTCGCCTGTCGGCGCCGCCGGAGCGTCCGGCGGCTGCATCCCGCTCGGGGGCGTCTCGATCGTGAGGATCCCCTCCGTGATGCCGCTCGTCGAGCGGTAGCTGTGCGCGGTGCCGCCGCTCCAGGAGTGTGCCTCGCCCGCGGGCACGAGCCGTTCGGCGTGCAGCGGCCCTACCCGCGCCAGGCCTCGTACCACTCGGAGATGCTCGACGGTCCCGGGCTGGTGCGCCGGCGAGACCCGCGTACCCTGCTCGGCGATGGTGAGCCAGAAGACCTCCGTGGTCCCGCCGTCGTCGTGCCGCTGTACCGTCAGCAGCCGGGCATCGACGACGCCGTCCGAGACACTGTGTCCCGTCTCCTCGCCCAGGAGTCGGCTCAGGGGGACGCCCAGCGGTCCCGCGAGCGCGTAGAGCGTCTCGAGGGTCGGATTGCGAGCCCCCGCCTCGAGCTCGGACAGTGTGCCTTTCCCGATACCAGCCTGGACGGCAAGTGCGCTCAGCGACAGTCCCCGTGCCCGGCGCAGCGCCGTAATGCGCCGGGCCACGGTGAGCCGCAGCGACGCATTGCGGTCGGGCTTGTCCTCGGGCACTCCTGCATCCTACGCTTGCCGTTCCATAAACAGAACGAATGCGAGGTGCGCTGGCCCTGCGGATAGGAGAGCTACGGTGCACACCCATCAGGCCGCACGGCAGGGCCTGCTCGAACCCGTGCTGGCCGGCGTGGTCACGGCTCTCGTGGGATTCACGTCCTCGTTCGCCGTCGTGCTCGCCGGGCTCCGAGCCACCGGCGCGACGCCGGAACAGGCGGCCTCGGGACTGCTCGCCCTGACCGCCGTCGTCGGGCTCGGCATCGTCCTGCTGTCGCTGCGCTACCGCATCCCCGTGACGCTCTCGTGGTCGACCCCCGGGGCAGCGCTGCTGGCAGGAGCGAGCATCCCGGCCGGGGGCTGGCCGGCAGCGGTGGGCGCCTTTCTCGTCACCGGCGCCATGATCGCCCTCACCGGCGCGGTGCCCTGGCTCGGGCACCTCGTCGCCCGGATTCCGCAGCACCTCGCGCAGGCGATGCTCGCCGGGGTACTGCTGCCCCTGTGCCTGGCTCCGTTCCAGGCCCTCGGCACCATCCCCCTCTTGGTGCTTCCGGTGATCGTGATCTGGCTGGCCGCGTCGGCCGTCGTCCCGAAGTGGGCCGTTCCGCTCGCACTCGCCGCCGCCCTGGCCGTGATCGCCCTCCAGTTCGCAGTGGACGGCACGAGGATCGAAGCGTCCACCCTCGCCCCGACGCTCACCCTCACCCTTCCCGCACTGGAGCCTGCCGCGCTCGTGGGCATCGCCCTGCCGCTGTACGTCGTGACGATGGCATCGCAGAACCTTCCGGGCGTCGCCGTCCTCTCCTCGTTCGGGTACCGGGCGCCCTGGCGGCCCGCGATGGCGGTGACGGGCGCCGGCACGGCCATCGCGGCCCCGTTCGGGGGCCATGCCGTCAATCTCGCGGCACTGTCCGCGGCGCTGTCCGCGGGCGACGGCGCAGGACGGGACCCGGATCGCCGCTGGATCGCGGCACTGACGGCGGGGCTGACCTACCTGCTGCTGGCCGGGGCGTCGGGGGCGCTCGTCGTCGTCGTGGGTGCCGCGCCGGCCGGGCTCGTCGAGGCCGTGGCAGGGCTCGCCCTGATCAGCACCATGGCGACGGCGGCGACGGCCTCCTTCAGCGATCCGACCGGTCGCATGAGTGGTGCCGTGACGTTCCTCCTGGCGGCGTCGGGCCTGTCGATCGCAGGCATCGGCGGAGCGTTCTGGGCTCTCGTCGGCGGGCTCGCCGTTCGGGCCGCGCTCGAGCGCAGATCGGCGCTGTGACGCCCTAGACCGGCGTGTTGGGGGCCTGCGCCTCGTCCCCCTGCTCGCGCGCCTTGCGCTGGCGGGCGCGATCCAGCGCATTGATGACCGGCGCTGCAGTGATGCCGTGCACGACGATGGACAGGACGACGACGAGGCCGCCGATGCGCCACAGCGCACTCTCGTCCGTGGCGAAATCGCCCTTGGACAGCGCATAGCTGAGGTAGTAGATGGATCCGATGCCGCGCACCCCGAAGAAGGCGAGTACCCCGCGCTCCCGAGGGCCCGTCTTGCCGCGCGCCAGGCTGAGCCACGCGGTGATCGGCCGCACCAGCAGGATGAACGCGACGGCGACCACCACCTCGAGGGGCTGCAGTCCGTCGAACAGACCGCGCGCGACGGCGCCGCCCAGCAGGACGAGCACGACGACGGTCAGGAGGCGTTCGAGTTGCTCGATGTAGCTGTGGAGGACGCCGTGGTAGCCGTGGGTCTGCTCGCCTGCGCGGATGGTTACGGCGCAGACGAAGACGGCGATGAAGCCGTAACCCTCGACGGCCTCGGTCACCCCGTAGGTCAGGAACGTGGCCGCAAGCGCGACGAAGCCCTCGGAGTGGTTGGCCAGGCGGACGCTCTTCAACGGAGTGCGGAAGAACACGCGGCCCAGGAACTTGCCGATGCCGAACCCGAGCGCACAGCCGATGGTCATGCGCCACAGCACGTCCAGAAGAATCCATTCCGGGAACCAGGCCGACGGCGCAAGACCGACCGTGCTGAGCAGGATCGCAAGGTAGACGAAGGGGAACGCCAGCCCGTCGTTCAGGCCGGCCTCGGAGGTGAGTCCGAAACGCACCTCGTCCTCGGCTTCGAGCTCCTCCTCCGATTCGGAGGGCTCGCCCACCTGGACCTCCGACGCCAGCACGGGGTCCGTCGGCGCCAGCGCGGCCGCTACCAGGAGGGCGGATGCGAGTCCGAGCCCGAGGATCCACATCCCCATCAGGGTCAGGGCGAGGATGCAGAGCGGCATGGCGATGCCGAGCAGCCGCCAGGTCGTGGACCACCGGTGCCACCCCAGCCTGCGGTCCAGCGCAAGCCCTGCCCCCATCAGCGAGATGATGACGCACACCTCACTGAGGTGGATCGTGACGTCGCTGTACTTGACCGGATCCGGGTCCGGAAGATCCTTCGCGAAGGTGAAGATGAGGATCCCCGCGGCGAGAAAGACCATGGGCATGGATACCGGCGCCCGCATCAGCAGCCGGGGAAGGAGTGCCGCCGCGAACACCGCCAGTCCCGCTGCCGCGAAAATGATGCTTGGTGCCTCGAACACGCACGACCTCTTCCGTTGTACTGCCCACTGTCGACCCCCTCGTCAACAGTAGGGCAGGGTCGGGGCCGCGCCGGGCTGCCCGGGCCGGGGCCTCCGGGCTTGCACAATCGACCGGCCGCTGTCAGCGGAACGGCACTCCCCGGCAGGGAAGCGTCACCGTCACGTGAGAGCATGGAATTATGCCCAATTCCAGCCACCCCATGGTCGATGTCACGGACATCGTCCGCATCGTGGGCGGGGTTGCCTTCCAGCGCGGCCAGACCTACGCCAAGGACGGCGCCGTCAGTTCGCTGGCGTGGGACGCGGAGTCCAAGATCCTGACAGGCAAGGTGCGCGGCTCCGCTCCGTCGGACTACCGCACCAAACTCAGGCTCGGCGTCAAGGGTGACGGCCGGTTCAGGCCCCTCGAGAATTTCTGCAGCTGCCCCATCGGCGCCGACTGCAAGCACGTCGCGGCAACGGCTCTGCAGAGCAACACCGAGAACCTGCTCGCCCAGCACGAACGCGAACTCGGGGCCCGCCCCGTGCCGCGACAGCCGGCACCGGAAGGGTGGCAGACCTCGCTCACCGAGCTTCTCGAGGCCGACGGAGCAGCCGGCGCCACGCCCGGCGCTCCCACGCCCCTCGGACTGCAGTTCGAGCTCCGGACCCCCGAGGTCGCAGTACAGCGGTGGGGGTCGGCAGCCGAGCGACAGGGCCAGCGCACCCTCAACACGCGCCTCGGGGTGCGGCCCGTCAGCCAGAACAGCAAGGGCAAGTGGATCAAGAACAACCTGTCCTGGGGCAGCATCAGCTACCAGACGTACGGGCTTACCCTGGACGCGGACCAGCACCGCTGGTTCTCCCAGTTCCCGGCACTGCACCGCGGAACGGGCGTGAACTACTTCGGCAACAACGATTCCTGGCTGTATCTCGACGACTTCAGCAACCCGCTGCTCTGGCAACTGCTGGACGAGGCGCAGCGCCTCGGCATCGCCTTCGTCGGATCGAAGAAGTCCGTCTCCATCGAGCTCGCCGGCCGTGCGACCCTGAAGCTCGACGCGACGGAGACGGAGGACGGCGCGCTCCGGTTGTGCCCGGCGCTGGACGTCGACGGGCAGCCGCACCCCGCGGAGACCGCCCACGTCATCAGCACCCACGGCATCTACACCGTCGCTCCCGATGACACCATCACCCTGGCTCCGACGTCCCGGAGGCTGACGCCGAAGGACATCGAACTCCTGCAGCGCGGCCGGGCCGTCGTCGTTCCCGAGGAGGAGAAGTCCCTCTTCCTGCAGGAGTACTACCCCAAGCTGCGGCAGTCCATCCACGTGGATAGCAGCGATGGCAGCGTGGATCTTCCCGAGATCCAGCCGCCCGTGCTCGTGCTCACCACCGCGTACGGTGCTGACGGCTCGGTAGCGCTCGACTGGCACTTCGACTACCCGCTGGGCGACGCCGTCCAGCGGAGGCCCTTCCGCAGGGGTGGCCCGGGCAGCGACGACGGCTACCGCGACGCCGACGCGGAGGACGCGCTCGCCGGTGCCGCCCGCCAGGTGCTCGGATCCCTGCCCCTCAAGTCCCTCACGCTCGAGGACATGCAGGCCGTGGAGTTCGCGGAGCAGGTCCTGCCGAGGCTCCTGGAACTCGACGGCGTGACGGTGGACGTCGTCGGGGAGAAGCCCGACTACCGGGAACTGACGGAGACGCCGACGCTCCGCATCAGCACCGTCGAGACGGACAACCGTGACTGGTTCGACCTCGGCGTCATGGTCACGGTCAGCGGCCGCACCATCCCCTTCGACTCGATCTTCCGTGCGCTCGCCCAGGGCCGGAAGAAGCTGAAACTCGTCGACAACACGTACCTGTCCCTCGAACAGCCCGTCTTCGACCAGCTCCGGGAGCTGATCGAGGAGGCGCGGGCGCTGAGTGAGTGGGACCCGGAGACCGGGCTGCAGATCAGCCGCTACCAGGCGGGGCTGTGGGCGGATTTCGAGGACCTCGCGGAGGAGACCGAGCAGGCCCAGTCCTGGCGCGACGCCGTGAGCGGCCTGCTCGAACTGAAGGACGTCGGGGCCACCCCGCCGCCGATCGGGCTCGTCGCCCGGATGCGCCCGTACCAGGCGGAAGGCTTCAGCTGGCTCGCCTTCCTGTGGCGGCACCAGCTGGGGGGTGTGCTGGCCGACGACATGGGCCTCGGCAAGACCCTGCAGGCCCTCGCGCTGATGGCCTACGCGAAGGAGAGCACGGGGCTCGACGCTCCGTTCCTCGTCGTCGCGCCCACCTCCGTGGTACCGAACTGGTCCAAGGAGGCGCACCGCTTCACCCCGGGCCTCAAGGTCGTCGCCATCACCGACACGCAGGGGGCATCGGGGGTCCCGATCCGCGAACAGGTGGGCGACGCCGACATCGTCATCACCTCGTACACCCTCTTCCGGCTCGACTTCTCCGCCTACCAGGACCTCGCCTGGTCGGGGCTCGTGCTCGACGAGGCGCAGTTCGTGAAGAACCGGGCCTCCAAGGTGCACCAGGCCGCGAAGGACTTCAGCGCGCCCTTCAAGCTCGCCATCACGGGAACGCCCATGGAGAACAACCTCATGGAACTGTGGTCCCTGTTCAACATCGTGGCACCCGGCCTGTTCCCCTCGGCGCGGAAGTTCACCGAGGACTACCGGACGCCCATCGAGAAGATCGGCGACAACAGGCCCCTCGTCCGGCTGCGCAAGCGTATCCGACCCCTGATGATGCGTCGCACCAAGGAAGCCGTGGCGTCGGATCTTCCGCCGAAGCAGGAGCAGGTGCTCGAGGTGGAACTGCACCCGGAGCACCGCCACATCTACGAAACCTACCTGCAGCGCGAGCGGCAGAAGCTCCTCGGCCTGATCGAGGACATGAACCGGAACCGGATGATCGTCTTCCGGTCACTCACCCTGTTGCGCATGCTGAGCCTCGATGCCTCCCTCGTCGACCCGGTCCACGAAGGCGTTCCGTCGGCCAAGCTCGAGGTCCTGTTCGAGAACCTCGAGGGCATCCTCGCGGAAGGCCACCGGGCGCTCGTGTTCAGCCAGTTCACCTCCTACCTCAAGAAGGCAGCCGAGCAGCTCGACGCCCGCGGCATCGACTACGCGTACCTCGACGGGTCCACGCGCAGCCGCGGTGAGGTCATCGATTCGTTCAAGGACGGCAAGGCGCCCGTGTTCCTGATCAGCCTCAAGGCCGGCGGCTTTGGACTGAACCTCACGGAGGCGGACTACTGCTTCCTGCTCGACCCCTGGTGGAATCCAGCCTCCGAGGCGCAGGCCGTGGACCGCACGCACCGCATCGGGCAGACGAAGAACGTGATGGTCTACCGCATGGTGTCCAAGGGCACGATCGAGGAGAAGGTCATGAAGCTCAAGGAGCAGAAGGCCAAGCTGTTCACCTCGGTGATGGACGACGACGCCGTCTTCAGTTCCGCGCTCACCGCGGACGACATCCGGGGACTCCTCGAGGCGTAACCCCTGGGCGGGTCCTCGAGGGACAGCACGACGGCGGGTCAGGCGCCGCCGTCCGCCACGCGGAGCGCCGGATCGAGGAGCTCCGCGAAGGCACGCGGGCGGGACGCGATCCACCAGTGGCCCCCCGGGACGGTGGTCACGGTCAGGTCCTCCACCCAGTCCTCCAGCCCGTCAACGAGGCGCGGTGAGAGGAAGGGATCCCCGAGGGGCACGATCACGTGGACCGGGATCGAGACGGGACGACGCGGTGCCGGCTTCACCGCGCTGAACATGTTGGTCCTGTACAGGGCGAGACCCCGCACGCCGTCCGATCCGATGTTCCGGCGCGCTGCGAACTCGTAGCGCCGCGTCAGGCCGAGCGTCCAGAGCAGCTCGGGAAGGACCGGGAGCTGGAAGGCGGCGATGTACGAGCTGCGCAGCATCTGCCCGATGCCCTGGTACATCAGCCGCGGCGATCGGAGACGGCCGCGGAGCCAGCGGGAGAAGTGACGCAGGTCCGGCCCTGAGATACTCGTGTAGCCGATGATGCGCCCGTCCGCGCGCGCGTCCTGGGTCACGGCCCAGGCCTGGATGGAGCCCCAGTCGTGCCCGACCAGCCGCACGCCACCCGGCGCGCCCACGCCGGCGAGGACGGCGAAGACGTCGTCGACGAGCTCCGCGAGGGTGAAGCCCGCCCCCTCCCGCGGGCGCGAGCGCCCCGCGTTCCGGGAGTCGAAGGTGACGAGATGGTGCGTCCCGGCGAGCTCCCTCAGGACAGGGTGGAAGACGCGGTGGTCGTCCGGATAGCCGTGCAGCAGGAGCATGGTCGGAACGTCGGGTGCGGGATCCCGCCCGAATTCGAAGACAGCGAGGTCGGCGCCCGCCGTGCGGATCATCCGGTGCCTCTCGCGCAACACGTCCATGCTCCCCACCCTAGGGTCTGGACCGTGACTGCGGGAGGGCAGTCACTGTCCCGTCGGCAGGTCTTCCGGACGGACGCGTCCGCCCTCGAGCCGGACGCTCCGGTGGGCGACGGCGCGCGCGAAGGCCTCGTCGTGGGTGGCCAGCACGACCGCTCCCCCGCCCCGGGCGTGGGCGGTCACGAGTGCGGCGAGAAGGGTACGGGCCGGATCGTCGAGGCCTGCGGTCGGTTCGTCCAGGGCCCAGACAGCGGGACCGGTGGCGATGATGGATGCCAGGGCTACCAGTCTCCGCTGGACGAATCCCAGCTCGTACGGGTGGACTTCCTCCAGTGCTCCGAGCCCCACGCGTTCGAGGGCCTCCGACGCGCGGCGGACGGCGTCGTCCCTGCGGTGTCCGGCAGCGACGGGACCGTAGGACACCTCGCGGAGGACGGTTCGCTCGAACAGTTGCTGGTCGGTGTCCTGGAACAGGAATCCCACGGACGCGGCGAGGGCCCCGGTCGGCTGGCGCAGGATCGGCACGCCGGCCAGCGAGACCGATCCCGCATCCGCCCGGCACAACCCGTTGAGGTGCTGCAGCAGCGTGGACTTGCCCGAACCGTTGGCGCCTCGCAGGGCGACGATCTCGCCCGCATGCACCGTGAGGTCGACCCCCGCCAGGCACGCGCTGCGGTCCTCCCCCGGGCGGTCGGAGGGGTACGAGAAGTCGACTCCACGCAGCGTCACGAGCTCCCTGCCGTGCGGGCCGGTGGGGTCGCTCGCGGGATCGAGGCGCGGTGGGTCGCCGGCTGTCCCGATGCCGTAACTCCGTAGTCCCGCTCCGCGTGCGTCGGTCAGCAGCCCGTCGAACACCGGACGGCCGTCGGCCAACGCGAGGACGCGGGCGCCCTCAGGTGCTGCGCGGGGAAGCATGGGCTCGCACACCACGACGGCGGTGCCGGCACCACGAAGGACCTCCAGGGCATGCGCGACATCCTGCGCCGAGTCGTCGTCGAGCCCCTGGAAGGGCTCGTCGAGCACGAGGACCGCGGGCCGCTGGGCCATGGCGGCCGCGATGACGGTGCGCTGCAGCTGGCCGCCGGAGAGCCGGCGAGGGTCGTGGTCCAGGAGCGGCGTCAACGTGAGCGCGGCAGCGACGTCGGCGACGAGGCGCCGCAACTGGTCCGTCGGCACCCCGAGATTGGCGGGACCGAAGGCGATCTCCTCGCCGACACTGGCCGACATCATCGACAGCTGACCCCACGCGCCCTGCGCGACGTACCCGACCCGCGCGCTCCAGGCCGTGGGGTCGATACGCGGATCGGCGGGGCTGCCGTCGAAGCGGATCGTCTCGCCGTCGAGCGTCACGGCGCCCCGGAACACCGCACCGGCATCCGCGCCGGTCTGGCCCGCCAGGAGGCGGGCCAGGGTCGTCTTGCCCGACGCCGAGGCCCCGGCGACCACCACGTACTCCCCCGGCTGCACCGCCAGGGTGACGCCGACGAGCAGCGGCGCGCCGTCGTCGTACGCGAAGGACGTACTCTCGATGCTGATCACCCGGCGACCACCGGGAGGATCAGCCAGGCCGTCGAGAACACGGCCGTGGCCGCAAGCATGACCCGGCGTGCGATCCGCTGCCCGGGAGTGTCCGTGTCCGGCAGGTAGCTCGTACGCGCCACCGTGGACGAGAAACCGCGGGCGCCGAGCATGTGGTTCCGCTCGGACGCATCGACCAGCAGGCCGATGACCAGGGGCGTGGTGACGGTCAGCAGGGCACGGAGGCGCGAAAGCGGCCCACGCCCGACGACGAGCCCCCGGGCCTGCTGGGCGCGTGTGATCTGCCGGGCGCGCAGCGCGACGTGGGGGACGAGCCCGACGGCGGACCCCACGACGAACACGAGCTTCCGGTTCCAGCCCCGGTGCGTCATGGTCGCCAGGAGCTCAGGGACCTCCAGCGTCATGGCCGCCGTGAGGAGCACCCCGGTGAAGACGCTCATGCGCAGGCCCATCAGGGCGGCGAAGGACAGCCCCTCCGCCGTCACCCGGGCCGGGCCGAGGTCCGCCAGGACTGTGGTGCCCTCCGGGTAGAACAGCCCGTGCAGCAGAAGGGACGACACAAGCAGCGGCCCGGCGACGACTGCCACGGCCAGTCCGATCTGCCGCGGCCGGCCGGAGGACACCACGGCGGGAACCACCACGAGAACCAGGACCGCGAGGGAGAACTCCCAGCGATTGACCACCAGGACGAGCACCACCAGCAGGACCGCTGCCAGCAGTTCCGTGAGGGGGTTGTAGATCCTGCGGCGCCGCACGGCTCAGGCGACGCGGTCGTTCCCGGCCGCCGGCTGCGCCGTACGCTCGCCGCTTCGCGCCCCGAGGACCCGGTAGGTCCTCGCGAAGGGGAACTGGCGCACGGCCCGCTGGGGCAGTGCGTACACGATCAGTGCGACGACGACGAAGACGACGATCTTGTCCAGGGAGTCCGACAGCAGGCCCTGCTTCGTCGCGGCGACCAGGAGCTTGTCACCCATCGAGCGGAAGACGGCGATGATCGCGTTCGTGCCGAAAGTCCCTGCCGCCCCGAACATGAAGACCGCGACAGGGGCTGCGACGAGACCGCCGATGGCCCCGACGACGAGTCCCGCCAGCGGCGCGAGGTACACGCGGCGGAATGCGCCGTGCTTCGCGGCCAGGCCGGCGAGCAGGCCGATCAGCGCAGCGCCGGCGGCGAAGGGCAGGGCGAACGGGTTGAAGAGACCCCAGATCGCGTTGCTGAGGGCACCGGTCGCTGCTCCGGCGGCGGGGCCGGCCAGGACGGCGACGAGCACCGTACCGATGGCGTCGAGGTAGATCTGCATCCCCAGTGAACCGGCGACCTGGCCGATCGCGATGTTCAGGGCGATCCCCAGGGGCATGACGACGAGGGAGCTCGTGGTCAGCGTCGGCAGGATCCCGCCCACCAGGAGTGCTCCCCCGCCGAGGAAACCGAAGAGCGAGACGAGCGACGCGACGCTGCCCATGCCGCCGGCGATCTCGGACGGCTGGACGATGACGAGGAACAGGTACGTGGCGACGATGAGCGCTCCGCCGAGTGCGACCAGCAGGCGTCGCGGGCGCTGGGCTGTGGGCTCGGTGGACAGGGTCAGGGATGAACTCACGATTTTCCTTGGGCACGGAGGGAGGAGGACGCACCTCATGTCACCTCGGCGCCGGCCGCGCAGCAGTGCGGGCAGGTCCAGTGTACCGGTGATGGGTTCGCCGCGCCGGGTGTGGGCGCCCGGGCAGCGTTCCTCAGGGCGAGGGCAGCCAGGCGGATTCGACGCTGCGGGTCCACGGGCGGCGCGCCCCTGCGGATCGGTTGCGGGAAGGCTCAGCCGTGCATGCGTGCGAGGTGCGACAACCGGCGCACCATCAGCTCGAAGACGGCCTCGGGGTCGTTGCCCGTGACGATCCTGGCGTTCGGCGCCCTCTTCCACATGCCGGCGAAGTCCGCCACCGTCTGCCCGATGGTCAGCGGGGACTGGGTCTCGACGTCGACCGTCGCCAGCCGCTCCTCGAACTGCGCTTCCCCGGTCGCGACCATCGCCGCGAACAGGTCGTGCAGGTGGGCCACGTAGCCCTGGTCGTACAGGCGGTGGAACTCCATGTAGAACCGGAGGGCGTCCGACAGGCAGGCGACGACCGCGTTGTCGCTGGTGCTGCGCATCCCCTCCGGTCCTTGAGGGTCCAGCAGCTCCGGCCCCGCACCGGCCGCGCGCGCGACGGCGTCGACATGGGCCGGGGTGCACTCGATCCGCTCCGTGGTCTCGAGCGCGCAGACGATGGGCAGCTTCTCGAACGGCAGGCCCTCGTAGGCGGCGAACACCTCCTTGGCGGCGTGCGGGTCCACATGCGTGTTCCACTCGGCTACCGGAGTGGTGTTGCCCGGGTAGTTGAACGCTCCGCCCATGATGACGAGGCCCTTGAGGAGCGTCGGGAGCTCGGGCTCGGCGCGCAGGGCCAGGGCGAGGTTGGTGAGCGGACCCGTGACGAGCCCGGTGACCTGCCCGGGGTGGCAGCGGACCGCCTCCAGCCAGACGTCGACGGCGTGACGCCCCGAGATGCGTCCACGTGGAGGCGGCAGCACGGCGTACCCGATGCCCTGGTCACCGTGGGTCTCCTCCGTCGTGACGAGCGGGATCTCCAGCGGTACCTCGCTGCCCACGGCGACCTCGATACCGGCGTGCCCGCAGAGCTCCAAGAGGGCGAGGTTGTTGACGGCGACCTGCCGCGCGCCCACATTGCCGGCCGTGCAGGTGATGGCCTCGATGCCCGCTCCCGGCGTCGCAAGCAGGTACAGCAGGGCGACGGCGTCGTCGATCCCGGTGTCGACGTCGAGCAGCAGGCGGTGGCGGGACTCTGCCACGATCAGTCCGCCGCGGTGGTGCGGAGCAGTTGCAGGCGGAGTGTCCGGGCCGTCTCCATGTGCCTACGGGCGATGGCCCGGGCATCATCGCTGCGCCGGTCCGAGATCGCGTTGATCAGCGCCTCGTGCTCCCTGAGCACCTCCTGCCAGCGGTCACCCACGGACAGCGTGGAGCGCGGCGTGTGGATGAGGTGGGTCGAGAGCCGCTGCAGGAGGTCCATGAGGATGGGATTGCGCGCGGAGGCCCAGAGCGAGGTGTGGAACTCCAGGTTGTTGGTGACCTTCGTGGTGTCATCGGGGTCGACGACGGCGCGGTCGCGTTCCAGCAGCGCCTCGAGGCGCATGATGTCCGCCGTACCCCGGTTCAGTGCGGCCTGGCCGGCGGCTTCCTCCTCGAGCATGACGCGCAGGTCGTAGATCTGGATGACCTCCTGCGGATCGATCTGGGGAACCTGCAGGCCACGGGCCGCCCGCTCGAGCAGGCGTTCGTGCTGGAGTCTGCTGAGGGCCTCGCGCACGGGAGTCCGCGACACCCCGAAACGCTCGGAGATGACGACCTCCCGCAGGGCTGTTCCGGGAGGGTGGACACCGGCGAGGATCTCGCTGCGCAGGACACGGAAGATGGCGTCGCCGTCCACGCGCGCCGACAGGTCGGTCGACTCGCCCATGGCGCCCCCTTCAGTGGTGTCCTTGTTCGGATTACGGTCGGATCCCAGGGCGGGTGCCCCGAGTACGGCCCGGGCCGGGAGCTGGTACTCCCGGCCCGGAACCTCGCGAACGCTAGCTGGCGAGCTGGCGCAGCACGTACTGCAGGATGCCGCCGTTGCGGTAGTAGTCCGCCTCGCCCGGCGTGTCGATGCGCAGGACGGCGTCGAACTCGACCGGGGAACCACCGTCGGCAGGGGTCGCGGTGACCCTGACCGTGCGGGGCGTGCGGCCCTCGTTCAGCTCGGTGACTCCGCTGACCGCGAAGGTCTCCGTGCCCGTGAGTCCGAGGGTCTCGGCGTTCTGGCCCGCGGGGTACTGCAGCGGCAGGACGCCCATGCCGATGAGGTTGGAGCGGTGGATCCGCTCGTAGCTCTCGGCGATGACTGCCTTGACGCCCAGGAGCGCGGTGCCCTTGGCTGCCCAGTCACGGGACGAACCGGAACCGTATTCCTTGCCCGCGAGGACCACGAGTGGGGTACCCGCTGCGCGGTAGTTCTCGGCGGCGTCGTACACGGCTGCCTGGGGCGCGTCCGGCTGCGAGAAGTCCCTCGTGAACCCGCCCTCGACGCCGTCGAGCAGCTGGTTCTTGATGCGGATGTTCGCGAACGTGCCGCGGATCATGACCTCGTGGTTGCCACGGCGCGAGCCGTACGAGTTGAAGTCCTTGCGCTGCACGCCCTTCTCGGTCAGGTAGCGGCCTGCCGGGGTGTCCGACTTGAAGGAGCCCGCCGGCGAGATGTGGTCGGTGGTGACCGAATCGCCGAGCTTCAGCAGGACGCGTGCGCCGTCGATGTCCTCGACCGGGCTCGCCTCGCGCTGCATGCCCTCGAAGTACGGAGGCTTCCGCACGTAGGTGGACTCGGGATCCCAGGCGAAGGTGTCGCCGGCGGGCGTCGGCAGGGACTGCCAGCGCTCGTCGCCCTCGAAGATCGTCCGGTAGCTCGACGTGAACATGTCTTCGTCGATCGACTCGTCGATGACCTTCTGGACCTCGACGGGGTTCGGCCAGATGTCCTTCAGGAAGACGTCGTTCCCGGCTTCGTCCTGGCCGAGGGGCTCGGAGTCGAAGTCGAAGTCCATCGTGCCGGCCAGTGCGTAGGCGACCACCAGCGGCGGCGACGCCAGGTAGTTCATCTTCACGTCGGGGTTGATGCGACCCTCGAAGTTGCGGTTACCGGACAGGACGGCGGTGACAGCGAGGTCGTTGTCCTGGATGGCCTGCGAGATCTCTTCCTCCAGCGGGCCGGAGTTGCCGATGCAGGTGGCACAGCCGTAGCCGACGGTGAAGAATCCGAGCTTCTCCAGGTACGGGATCAGGCCGGACTTCTCGTAGTAGTCCGTGACGACCTTGGAGCCCGGTGCGACCGAGGTCTTGACCCACGGCTTGGACACGAGGCCCTTCTCGACGGCGTTCCGTGCCAGCACGGCGGCCGCGAGCATCACCGATGGGTTCGAGGTGTTCGTGCACGAGGTGATCGACGCGATGCTGACAGCCCCGTGGTCGAGTTCGAACTCGCGGCCGTCCTTCATCGTCACGCTGACCTTCTTGGACGGACGCGTGGAAGCGCTCGCGTCGGCCGGGACGGTCTCGCGCGGCTCGGCGTTCTCGTCCGTGACCGACGACGACGTGCCGGGGGTGAAGCTCGGGGAGTCCGACGCCGGGAAGCTCTCCTGCGACGACTCGTCCACGGTGCCCCCTGGGGCGAAGTCGAGGTCCGGGTCGTCCGAGTAGTTGCGCAGGTCCTCGCGGAACTGGGTCTTGGACTTGCTGAGCTCGACGCGGTCCTGCGGGCGCTTCGGTCCGGCGATCGAGGGAACGACCGTGGACAGGTCCAGCTCGAGGTACTCCGAGAAACGGATCTCGCGCGACGGGTCGTGCCAGAGTCCCTGCTCCTTGGCGTAGGCCTCGACGAGGGCGACGTTCTCGGCCGGGCGGCCGGTGAGGCGCAGGTAGTCGAGCGTGACGTCGTCGATGGGGAACATCGCGGCGGTGGAGCCGAACTCCGGGCTCATGTTGCCGATGGTGGCCCGGTTGGCCAGGGGCACCGAGGCGACGCCATCACCGTAGAACTCGACGAACTTGCCGACCACGCCGTGCTTGCGCAGCATCTGCGTGATGGTGAGCACGACGTCGGTCGCCGTGGCGCCCGCGGGGATGTCGCCGGTCAGCTTGAAGCCGACCACGCGCGGGATGAGCATCGACACGGGCTGGCCGAGCATGGCTGCCTCGGCTTCGATCCCGCCGACGCCCCAGCCGAGGACGCCCAGGCCGTTGACCATCGTGGTGTGCGAGTCGGTCCCGACGCAGGTGTCGGGGTACGCGCGGAGCACGCCGTCGACCTCACGGGTCATGACCGTCCTGGCCAGGTACTCGAGGTTGACCTGGTGCACGATGCCCATGCCCGGCGGAACGACCTTGAAGTCGTCGAACGCTGTCTGGCCCCACCGGAGGAACTGGTACCGCTCGCCATTGCGCTGGTACTCGATCTCCATGTTCCGCTCGAGGGCGCCTGCGTTGCCGAAGGCGTCGATCTGCACCGAGTGGTCGATGACCATCTCGGCCGGCGCGAGCGGGTTGACGCGCTTGGGGTCCCCACCGAGGTCGGCGACGGCTTCGCGCATCGTTGCGAGGTCGACGACGCAGGGAACACCCGTGAAGTCCTGCATGATGACGCGTGCCGGCGTGAACTGGATCTCGGTGTCGGGCTCGGCGTCGGCGTCCCACGCAGCGAGCGCCCGGACGTGGTCCGCGGTGATGTTCGCACCGTCTTCGGTGCGGAGCAGGTTCTCCAGCAGGACCTTGAGGCTGAATGGAAGGTTCTCGGCGCCCTCGACCGCACCTAGCCTGAAAATTTCGTATTCGGCACCGGCGACATCGAGTACGCCCTTTGCGCCGAATGAGTCCGCGGTCGACATGACGTTGGCTCCCTTCAGAGAGATTGTGGAATGGTTCCATCCTAATCCACGCCCGCCATCACTGTATACAATCGTACACCGAACGACGAGACCCTCTCCGGGTAGCTCTACGCCTCCTCGCGCACGCCCCCACCACGCCTGTGCGATGCCTGGCCGTCGAAGACCAGTTCACCCTGGTCCGGAGCCTCCTGGCGGCTGTGATCCACGATCGGGCCCGTGCCGGCGATCTCCCGGATCAGTTCGATGCCGGCGATCGCCTCTTCCTTGGATGCGTAGAAAGTGGACACTGCGACGAGCGTGCCGTCGGGAGCGGTCAGTTTCACGCGGAAACCGTCGTCGTGCGCGTCCACCAGCTTGAAGTATCCAGCCATTGTCCTACCTCCTTGTAAGGGGCATCTCCAGAGCGTGCGGTCCCTTATCATAAGCATACTTATTGACCTGTTCTTCACCTCACGTTCACGTTCGGCGGGTGGGGGTGGACAAGCAACGACACAGTGCGGCAGGCGCGGCCCTGCTCGCGTAGTCTTCCGGATGCCACCCCCGTTTCGACGAGCGACTCCGGCCCCAGTGTCGGCACCAGAAGGAGCACGATGACCGAGTCAAGCAGCGCAGGCAATCCCGGCGGAGCAGCCCTCCCTCCGGACCATCCCCTCGGGCCCGCGGTACCGATCCCCCCGCTGGAGAAGGAAGCCGGGCGCGCTGAGGAATCAGCGCGCGACGGTGCGGGCACCTCCGGCAGCGGGTCCGACAGGGAGTCCACGGCCGAGGAGTTCTCGGCCGGGCAGTCCGACGGATCGGAGTCCGACCGGGACGGCGGGCCCCGTGCCGATCGTCGGGAGAGCGTGCTCGACCCATCGGCCGGATCCACCGGCCCCCGGGCCGGGAGCATCCGGGACGAGCAGGGGACGCACAGTGCAGGCGCCGTGCCGGCCGCGTACAACGGCGAGGGTGCTCCGGAGGATCCGGCGGAGGACCGCCACCCGGAGGACGCTGCGGCCGAGCCCGATTCGTGGGACAGCGGTGGAGCGGGCGCCTGACGACGGCGTCAGCGGCCTCGGCGCGCAAGCCGGGCCACGACCGACGACGGCGCCACGCGGGCCAGTGCCGTAAGCGCCTTGTACCGTGCACTGGGGACGGAGACCGCCCTGCCCGCAGCCGTATCCCGGAGTGCCGCACGGACCACCGACCCGGCGTCGAGCCACAGGAATCCAGGGACGCTCGCCTTATCGGCGCCCATTCGCTGGTGGAACTCGGTGTGCACGAACCCCGGGCACACGGCGGTGACCCGGATGCCCTCCGGCCCATAGGTCAGGTTCGCCCAGCGACTGAAACTGATCATGGCCGCTTTGGCCGCCCCGTAGGTTCCCCTCGGAACAAAGCCTGCGACGCTCGCGACGTTGATGATGGTTCCCGCTCCTCGCGGACGCATCGACGCCAGGGCGGCGTGCGCAAGAGACACAGGTACCTCGACGTGGATCCGGAGGTGCCGGACCTCCTCGGCGAGCGGATTGTCCGCGAAGGGCCGCACCAGCCCGTACCCGGCGTTGTTGACCAGCACCGTCACCGGAGCCGGCCCACGGCCGGGCTGCTGCGCACTCCCGGTCGCCCCCGACTCCTCGCCAGCCTCCGGGGCCCCGCCGGGTCGAAGTCGTGCGAGCACGGATTCCAGGCCGTCGTCGTTGAGCAGATCCGCCGCGATCGTCTCGACGTCGACGCCCCACCGGCCGCACAGCGCAACGGCCGCCTCCTGCAGGGCACCGCGGGCCCTCGCCACCAGCACGAGATTGCACCCGCGCGCCGCGAACTGCCGGGCGAACTCCGCTCCGATACCGGAGGTGGCACCGGTGATGAGCACGGTCTCTGACATGCAGACACCTTCCCCCACCGAAGCAGCTCGCACAAGGCGGCGCCTGCGCGACGACGTCGGAAGGCAGGCGCGGGCAAGCCCGACGATGCAACGTCCGCGCAACCCCCTGGACTGTAGGTTCGGCGGTACGGCGGGCAGCGGGCGACGACGCTCCGCAGCGGGCCGGTTCCAGCGCGGGGGCACCAGGCGCACCGAACGCATACGAGAGGAAGTTCCATGAGCGGTAACAGAGCTGTTGCGTACAAGGGACCAGGGAAGGTGGAGGTCATCGACATCGACTACCCCACCTTCGAACTCAAGGACGGGCCGGGGGTGAATCCGGCCAACGTCGGCCGGCCGGTACACCATGGCGTGATCCTCAAGACCGTCACCACCAACATCTGCGGCTCGGACCAGCACATGGTCCGCGGGCGCACCTCGGCTCCGGCCGACCTCGTCCTGGGCCACGAGATCACCGGCGAGGTCGTTGAGGTCGGACGGGACGTCGAATTCATCAAGAAGGGGGACATCTGTTCGGTCCCCTTCAACATCGCCTGCGGCCGGTGCCGTAACTGCAAGGAGCGCAAGACCGGGATCTGCCTCAACGTCAATCCGGACCGGCCGGGCAGCGCGTACGGCTACGTCGACATGGGCGGCTGGGTCGGCGGCCAGGCCGAGTACGTCCTGGTGCCCTACGCGGACTGGAACCTGCTGAAGTTCCCGGACCGTGACCAGGCCCTGGAGAAGATCCTGGACCTGACGATGCTCTCGGACATCTTCCCCACCGGCTTCCACGGCGCCGTCACGGCAGGCGTGGGTGTCGGCTCGACGGTCTACATCGCAGGCGCCGGACCGGTCGGCCTCGCCGCCGCGGTTTCGGCGCAGCTCCTGGGTGCCGCCGTCGTGATCGTGGGCGACCTCAACGAGGGCCGGCTGGCGCAGGCGCGGAGCTTCGGCTGCGAGACGGTCGACGTGTCCAAGGGAGATCCCCGTGACCAGATCGAGCAGCTGCTGGGTGTCCCGGAAGTCGACTGCGGCGTGGACGCCGTCGGATTCGAAGCCCGTGGCCATGGCGAGGGAGCCGCCACGGAGGCACCAGCCACGGTCCTCAACTCGCTCATGGAGATCACGGCTGCGGGTGGCGCCCTCGGCATCCCCGGGCTCTACGTCACGAGCGATCCAGGAGCGGGAGACGACGCCGCGAAGGTGGGTTCGCTCTCGATCAGCCTCGGGACGGGGTGGGCGAAGTCGCTGTCCTTCACCACCGGCCAGTGCCCTGTCATGAAGTACAACCGAGGCCTCATGATGGCCATCCTGCACGACCGCGTCTCGATCGCGAAGGCAGTCAACGCCACAGCGATCGGGCTCGAGGAGGCCCCCCGCGGGTACGAGGAATTCGACGCCGGCGCCGCGACGAAGTACGTCCTGGACCCGCACGGCTACGTAGCCGCCTGACGGGCGCGTCGTTCCGTCTCGACCCTGCACTGAAAGGGCCCGGACCGCTTCGGTTCGGGCCCTTCCTGCGCATGCTGCGCCCAGGAGCGGTAGTGTGGCAGAGGAATTCTTGATGGTCCAGTTTTTCTTCCCTCGATGTTGATCAATGTCAAGCACCGCTCAGTACCGGTTTGGCAACGAATGAAAATTGCCCTAGGGTGGGGGTAGTTCCCCGTCCCGGGGAAGCGAAAAAGCTGCCGACATTCGGGCAGCGATCTATGCCCGGCACCGCCCTCCACCGCTCGTTGCTCAACAGGCGGCTGCCGAACCATGACCTCTATATCGTCAAGGTGAGCAGCGGCGCGAAGAAGTCCGGGGACGGACCTAGTGCGGGTGGCCTTTCGGAGCATCGTAACCCCCATGAATACACACACCTTCAGCACCAGCGCACGTCGCGGACTCGCAGCAGTAGCACTCACCGGCCTCGGGCTCGGCGCAGCAGCCGGTGCAGCCAACGCCGACACCTGGGATGATCTGGCACAGTGCGAGAGTGGCGGCAACTGGAGCATCAACACCGGCAACGGTTACCAGGGCGGCCTGCAGTTCTCCCAGTCCAGCTGGAACGCTGCCGGCGGCACCGGCTCCCCTGCCCAGGCCAGCGTTGCGGAGCAGAAGCGCGTAGCCGCCAATCTCCAGCAGATGCAGGGCTGGGGCGCCTGGCCCGCCTGCTCGGCGAAGCTCGGCCTGAACGGGTCGTCCTCGACGGGCTTCACCTCCACGCAGCAGGCACCTGCCGCCGCGGCTCCGGTCCAGGTCCAGGCTCCCGTCCAGGTCCAGGCTCCCGTGCAGGTCCAGGCTCCCGTGCAGGTCCAGGCTCCCGTGCAGGTCCAGGCTCCCGTCGTAGCCCCCGTGACGCTGAGCGGCGAGACCTACACCATCCAGTCCGGTGACACCCTCAGCTCCATCGCCGACAAGCTCGGCGTCAACGGCGGTTGGCAGGCCCTGTTCGCGGCCAACGCCGACACCGTCATCCACGCGGACCTGATCTTCACCGGTCACGTCCTGCAGCTCCCGGCCTAGTCTGGACGATCGTCGTCGGGACTGACATCACGCCTCCCGCGTGATCGGTCCGGCACTGTTCCACCACTGAACCCCCGCCTCCTCGAGGCGGGGGTTCAGTCGTCTGACCAGCCTGACCGAGATCTAGGCGCAGGACGTCGCATCGACGTCGATCTTGAGGTTGTGCGCCACGGAGTAGTCCCGCTCGGGAGTGGAGAATGCCACGAGGATGTTGTCGGCGCTGCCGTGGGTGGCGCCCTCCGCGAGTTCGACGGTGACGATGATGTTGACGTGTGCGTCCGGCACGAGCTGATAGCCGTCGGCGGGCACTGGCGGCCCGATGGGCTCGGGAGGCGTGGTCGGCGTCGGTGCCGCCGTATGGCCACCGTGCGCGCCGGTTTCCGCCCCCGGGTGGTGATGTCCTTCCCGGTTGGCGGTCTGCACCATGGACGACAGGATGATGAGGCCCTGGGGGTTGCCGAGTTCCATCTCCCCGAAGGTGAACGTCTCGAGCGTCGGGTTGTGGAGCATGACCGTGTAGCGCAGGCGGCTGTCGTCGGGCTGCACGCCGCACAGCTCCGCGCCGTCAATGCCCACGTTGAGCGGATCGTCGCCGAGGTCGTTCCCGACGGGCGCGGCCTGACTGCCGTCCCGGGGAGCGCTGGGCGCGGCCTGCGTGGCGCCGTCGCTGGAGGTGTTGACACCGAGCGGGTCCTCCTCCACCGCGCCGCAGCCCGCGAGTGCGAGCCCGGCGACCAGTGAGACGACGAGGAATCCGGTGTGGCGCCGGGAAGGCGGTGCAGTCAGGAGTTTCACGTTCAGCCCATCCGTGTCAGTCGGCAGCCGGAACGAACCTCCGACGCCTCATGGCTGTGATTCGTCGCACAGACGGCCTTGGCTTGGTTCCTCCCTCGGGGCGCAGGCCCCATCGGCCGGTTGGCGCGACTCAGGCGAGGGGCTTGCCTCCCGTGACTCCCAGGACCTCCCCGGAGACGTACCGTGCATCGTTGGACGCGAGGAAGACGTACGCGCCCGCGAGCTCCGCGGGCTGACCCATGCGACCCAGCGGCGTTCCCTCGCCGAACGACTCGAGCTTCTCGCTCGTCGTGGTCGCTGGCTGGAGTGGCGTCCAGATGGGCCCGGGGGCGACGGCGTTCACTCGGATCCCGCGCTCGCCGAGCAGTTCGGCGAGGCTGAACGTCAGGTTGTTCAGGGCGGCCTTCGTCGCCGCGTAGTCCATGAGGCTCGTCGACGGATGGTACCCCTGGATGGACGTCGTGTTGATGATCGACGATCCCTCGGACAGGTGGGGCAGGGCGGCCTGTGTCAACCAGATGGTGCCGTAGACATTCGTCTCGAAGGTGCGGCGGAGCTGGGCGGCGTCGACGTCGGGCAGACCGTTGGGCTGCGCGATGTGGAAGCCCGCGTTGTTGACCAGGATGTCCAGTCCGCCGAGACCGTCCAGCACCTGCCGGATGGCCGAGGGTGCGTACTCCTCGTCGCGCAGGTCGCCGGGTACCGCGAGTGCCGTGCGCCCCTCGGCGCGGATCAGTTCCAGGCAGCTGGCGCCGTCCTCCTCCTCCTCCGGGAGGTAGCCGATCGCCACGTCCGCGCCCTCGCGGGCGAAGGCGAGAGCCACTGCGCGGCCGATACCGGAGTCACCGCCGGTGATGAAGGCGCGCCGGCCGGTCAGCCGGCCATGCCCGGTGTAGCTGTCCTCGCCGTGGTCGGGACGCGGATCCATCCGCTCCGTGAACCCCGGGTACTCCTGCAACTCTGTGGAGACATCGACGTCAGGACCCCGCGGGTCCTCGCGGTCGAGCGTGCCGGACGGATCGTTACCCATGGTGCTCCTGACGTTGGTGGCCGAAGGTACTAAGCCTACTGTCGTTGTGTTTGTCGCGTTAGTCCTCTAGTAATGGAGGTATGACAGTGATCCTGAGGTCCCTCCAGACGGCTGTACCTGAAACGGTCATGATCCAGCCCCAGGTACGCGATGTCTTCGCGGCCCAACCGGACCTGACACGTCTCGGCCGGCGCCTGGTCGGAGCGGCCTTCGACTCCTCGGGCATCGAGACCAGATACACGGCCGTCAAGGAACTGACGCTCGAGGTGGCCGCCGAGAACCCCGTCTTCTTCGACCAGAAGGAGCTGCGGATCCTGTCGCCGAGCACCAAGACCCGCAACGAGCTGTACGCGGAAGAGGGCACCAAGCTCTTCGTCGAGGCCGCGCGGAAGGCGCTCGATGCTGCGACGGGCATCGAGGCATCCGACATCACGCACGTCGTCACCGTCTCCTGCACGGGCTTCTTCGCACCTGGACCGGACTACAAGATCGTGCGCGCCCTGGATCTGGCGCCGTCGGTACAGCGCTACCACATCGGTTTCATGGGCTGCTACGGCGCCTTCCCTGCGCTCCGCTCCGCAAAGGCCTTCTGCGACGCCGACCCCGACGCCGTCGTGCTGGTCGTCTCTGCCGAACTGTGCTCGCTGCACGTGCGTTCCTCGAACAATCCCGACACCATCGTGGGCTCCTCGCTGTTCGCCGACGGTGCCGCAGCGGCCGTCATCACGGCGCGGGACCTCCCCCTCGACGGCCCGGCCCTCAGTCTCGACCACTTCGAGACGGTCCTCACGCCCGTCGGCGAGGAAGCCATGGCCTGGAACATCGGTGACGAGGGCTTCGAGATGGTTCTCGGCACGTATGTTCCGCACATCATCGACGAGCACATCATCGGCGCCCTCGAACCGCTGCTGGCGAGCGACGCGTCGCTCGAGGGAATCGCCTACTCCGAGATCGAGCACTGGGCCATCCATCCTGGCGGACGCAGCATCCTCGACAAGGTCGAGGCCAAGCTGGGCCTCACGCAGGAACAGCTCGCTCCAGCGCGTGAAACCCTGCGCGACTTCGGGAACATGAGCAGCGCAACGGTGATGTTCGTGCTCAAGAACATCCTCGAGCAGCCGGCCACCGACGGGAACAACCGCGTGTGCTCCATGGCCTTCGGGCCCGGGCTCACGGTGGAGACCGCGCTTCTCACCAGGATCGGCGCCACGGCCGGTCCCGACGCGGCCGTAGCGGAGGATGCAGCAGCAGCGGCGGGCGGCGTCGACGTGCCTGCGGACCTTCAGCCGATCCTCGCCGAAGCCGGAGCATGAGCCGACGAGGGTTCCTCGCGGAGCGGGACCCGGACGCGGTCGAGGAGATGGACCGGACCGACTGCGATCCCCGGAAGCTGGACCGCACGTACGCCCAGTTCGGACTGGTGAATGCGGTCGTGTCCGGCTGGCGCCGAACCTACACCTCCCTGCTCCGACCCGCCTTCTCGCCCGACCGCACGAACACGCTCCTCGACGTGGGCTCCGGTGGCGGGGACGTCCCCCGCGCCCTGGTGCGCTGGGCACGCCTCGACGGCCTGCGGCTCGAGGTGACCGCCATCGACCCCGACGAGCGCGCCCACGCCTTCGCCACCTCCCGTCCGGCGCTTCCCGGACTGTCCTTCCGCCGCGCCCTCAGCTCGCAGCTCGTCGCCGAGGGCGCCCGCTTCGATGCCCTCGTCTCCAACCACGTGCTGCACCACCTCGGGCCGGCCGAGTTCGACGGCCTCCTGGACGACACGGAGCAGCTGGTTGGGACAGTCGCCGTGCACAGCGACATCGCCCGGCACCCGCTCGGCTACGCCCTGTTCTCGGTGGGCACACTGCCGCTCCCCGGGTCCTACATCCGCCAGGACGGTCTGACCTCCATCCGGCGGAGCTACACGACCGACGAGCTGCGCGCCCTCGTCGGCGGACGAAGTGGATGGCAGGTCAGGACGGCCGCTCCCTTCATCAACCTGCTCGTCCTCGATCGCGGGGTCTCGGCGGCGCCCGGTCATGCATGACGTCGTCGTCGTCGGCGGTGGCCCGGTCGGACTCTACACGGCCCTGCTCCTGCGCCAGGCAGGCCTCGACGCCGTCGTCCTCGAACGCCGGATTGAACGTAGCAGCCACTCCCGCGCGATCGGCATCCACCCGCCGGCGCTGCGTGCACTCGCCGCCGGCGGCATCGCCGACGAACTGCGCAGCCGGGGCGTCCTGATCCGGGACGGCGTCGCCCGCAGCGCGGGGCAGCATGTCGGTACGGTCTCCTTCTCGTGCCTGCCCGGGGAGGAGAAGTACGTCCTCGCGGTGCCGCAGGCCGTCACCGAGGAGATCCTCGAGCGCCGCCTTCAGGATGGGTTCCCCGGCACGCTGCGGCGGGGTGCCACCGTCCTCACGACGCGCGACGACGGCACTCACGTCCGCATCGTCACGCGGGACCAGGGCGGGGATGCCGTCCTCGAGGCGAGACTGGTGGTGGCAGCGGACGGAGCCCGCAGCTCCCTCCGGGACGACGTCGGGATCCGGGCGTCCGCCCGCCGGTACCCGGACTGCTACGTGATGGGCGATTTCCAGGACAGCACGGGCGACGGGGACGACGCCGTGCTCTATCTCGAGCCCGGGGGCATCGTCGAATCCTTTCCCCTTCCGGGCGGCATCCGGCGCTGGGTGGTGCGTGTGGGCTGCCCGGTCGAAGGGCCGACGGTGGAAACACTGACACTGCTCATCAGGCAACGGACCGGTGTCGCTGTGGATCCCGGGACCAATTCGATGCTGAGCGCCTTCGAGGTGCAGTCGAGGCTTGCGGAGCGGTTCGTCTCTGGCCGCACGGTGCTGGTCGGCGACGCCGCCCACGAGGTGTCGCCGATCGGCGGTCAGGGCATGAACCTCGGATGGTTGGACGCCGTCGGGCTGGTGCCGATCATCGCGGCCTCGCTCCGGGACGGGCGCGACGTGGCCCAGCGACTGCGACGCTACGAGAAGGAACGGCGCGCCCAGGCCGCCGTCGCCCGCCGGAAGGCCCATCTCAACATGGCGCTGGGACGTCCGCTGCCGGGACAGCTCCTGCGTTCGCGCAATGCGCTCCTGGGTGCGCTCATCCGGAACCACGCCGTCCACGATCGCGTGGCGCGCGCCTTCACGATGCAGTAAGGGCCCAGGACGCAGGAAACCCCCGCAGCCGGCAGCCGGTCCGCCACCCGGGGGTGGAGGAGCGGCAGTCCGGCACTGCGGGGGTCGACCGGCCCGGGGGCCGCAGGACCTACTTCTTGAGCAGGCCCTTCTTGACGTTCTCCGGGCGCTGCATCTCGCCCTGCTTGGCGCCCATGACAACGACGATGCCGCTGACGAGGGGAAGGAGCCACTGGGTCGCCTTGAGCTGAGACTGCGCCTTGGCCAGTTCGTCGCTGGCACCGGGACGGGGCTCGGTTGCACCCTCGCCGCCCTGCTCAGCGAGCTCGCCGACCTTCTTGCCGAGCATGCCGGAGTACAGCGAGAGCGCCATGCCCGCAACGGTGACGATCGACTTCCAGACCGTGTTCGATCCGACGGTGTCCTGTGCCGCGACCCGGCCCTTGTTGCCGAGGATCAGTCCGATGCCGCCGACGGCGTGGACGGCGAAGGCCGCGATCTGCACGGGGGTCCACTTCGCCCAGCCGAGTGAGGAGAGGCGCGTGCGCTCCTTGGGGTCCTTCGCCTTGCCGGTTGCACCATTGAGTCCGACAGCGCCCATCAAGGTGCCGCCGAACCAGGCTGCCGCACCGAGATCGTGGGCTGATCGTGCCAAAAGGTTTCCTGCCATGATGTAGAGCTCCTTAGACGTTGGTTCGACCTACCCTCTACATTTATCAGCCTGCTTAGGATTAAGCTATGGCAAGCTGGAATTCCTGACCGGCTGTGATAGTCGACGTGAAACTGCTACGAAGGGCGGACGCTCATGGCGCAATCAACCAGCGAACTCGACGAGGTGTGGCCCCGGTGGAAGGAAGCGGTCAACATGACGGCTTCCGAGCTGAAGAAGTGGCTCGGCACGGAGGAGTCCCTGTCCGTCGGGCAGAAGGAATCCGACGGCGGCGAGTCGGTCGGCCACAAGTCGGGCAAGCGCATCATCGAGATCCTCGGTACCAAGCGCGAGGACCTCGATGATGACGACGTCAAGCACATGCACACGGTGGTCGGCTACGTGCACCGGCACCTTGCCCAGCGACCCACGAAGGAGGACATCGAGTCCTCGAAGTGGCGCTACTCGCTGATGAACTGGGGCCACGACCCGCTCAAGGACTGACGGCAGGCGTCCCGCATCGGCGGGGCGCCTGCCGTACGGCGCCGGCGGTTCAGGCCTTGTCCAGTGCGCTTTCCTTGTGAGCAGCCTGCTTGCCCGACTTCGAACTCTCGACGGTGTAGTAGGGCTCGTCCTTCGACGCCTTGAACTTCTGGTCGTCGAAGGTGAACTCCTTCTCGTGCTTCTCGACGATTTTTCCCTCGGTCTTACCCTGCGACGTGTTCCAGGTGACTTTGTCGCCCTTGCTGAATGACATTGCGTTCCTTCCTCGAGGCGGTAGTGCTGTCGACACTGTCACCCCACCGCAGAAAAAGGAAGCCTACTGATCAAGATGGGTGGGCGCGAACAGCCGGATGAGCGTCTCCACCACGACGACGTTGGGACCCTCCGCCGCCAGGCTCTCCCTCAGGGCCGTCCCGATGTCCTCCGGCGCCACGCGCCGAGCCGGCACACCGAAGGATTCCGCCAGCGCCACGAAGTCCGGCCGGGCGAGTTCCGTCGCCGTCGCCTTGCCGAAGGCACCCTCCATGTACTCGCGCAGGATCCCGTAGCCACCGTCGTCGACGATCAGCCAGGTGACAGGGATGTCGTGCTGCCGCGCAGTCGCCAGTTCGGCGATGGAATACATCGCGGAACCATCACCGGATACCGCGAGGACCCTGGCGGGCAGGCCCTCTGACTCGAGTCCGACGGACCCGCCGATCGCTCCGGGGAAACCGAAGCCCAACCCACCGGCGCCCTGGGCGGAGTGGAACTGGCCTGCACGCGCGTCCCAGCAGCTCCAGGCCCAGTAGGCCGAGATGGTCATGTCCCAGAACGTCTGCATGTCGTCCGGCACGGCCTCGCGGATGGCCTGCAGGAATGCGCGTTCCTTGCCGAGATCCTGGGCATCGAGCCTGGCGCCGACCCTGGCGAGCGTCTCTGCCACCAGTGCGGCGGCGTCGTAGCCGGGTTCCCGGCTACGCTCGAGCGGCTTGAGCGCTTCGTCGAGCGCGGCGAGCGCCTGGCCGGCGTCGGCCCGGATACCCAGGGCGGGACGGTTGGATTCGAGGACGCGCGGTTCCGCGTCGATCTGGATGATCCGCCCGCGTGGCTCCATCGTGAAGTAGTTGGAGGTCACCTCGCCGAGGGACGATCCGACCACCAGGAGGACGTCGGCGTCCTCGAGCACCTCGGTGACATGCCGATCCTCGACCCAGGACTGCAGGGACAGTTCGTGGGTCCAGGGGAACGCACCGTTTCCGCCGGGCGAGCACACGACCGGGGCTCCGAGCTTCTCGGCGATCGAGAGCAGCCACTTCTCCGCCCTGCCCCGCCGGGTGCCGCCGCCGGCCACGATCGCGGGCCGCTTCGAGTCCTTCAACCAGTTGACGGCCTCGCGTACGAGTTCGATCCGCGGCGGGTTGTCGAAGGGCTCGGCGAGCGCATCCTCCACCTCCGGGACCATCACGGGATCGAGGAGCACGTTCTGCGGCACCTCGACCCACACGGGACCCTGTGGGGAGGAGACGGCTTCGGTCCATGCGTCCTGGATGGCGGAGGGAATGCCGGAGGCGTGCTGGATGAGGCGCTGGCTCTTCGTGACGTTCGCCGCGGATGCCTTCTGGTCGTCGAGCTGGTGCAGCATGCCCTTGCGCCGGGCACCGAGCCCCTCGAGGGGGATCTGGCTCGCGACGACCACCATCGGCACACCGGTCGCGTAGGCCTCCTGCAACCCCGCGAGCGAGGTCAGGGCCCCGGGCCCCGTCGAGAGGAACAGGACGCCGACGTCGCCGGTCGCCCGCGAGAAGCCGTCGGCCGCGAACGCGGAGTTGTTCTCCACCCGTGACGAGACGAAGCGCAGATCAGAACGGGACAGGGCATCGAAGAGGCCCAGGGCGTGCTGCCCCGGGATGCCGAACACCGTCGTCGCGCCAAGGGCGGACAACGTCTCCACCACCAGGTCCCCGCCGTTCCGCTGGCCGCTCACGGGGATGGGTGGCGCGGACGCGGCGCCTGCGGTGATGTCCATCTACTTGTCCTCGGGGGTCGTGGCGCTGGTGGAGGGGTCGGGCGTGAGGGTGTCTGCCATCAGCGTCACGAGATCGTAGGCGACATGCGATGCCGCGACGCCCGTGAGCTCGGCATGGTCGTAGGCGGGGGCCACCTCGACGACGTCGGCGCCCACGAGGTTCAGGCCGCGCAGTCCGCGCAGGATCTCGAGCAGTTCGCGGCTCGTGATGCCACCCGCCTCCGGCGTGCCGGTGCCCGGGGCGTGTGCCGGGTCGAGGACGTCGATGTCCACCGAGACGTAGAGGGGACGGTTCCCGATACGGGTGCGCAGGGCGTCGACGACCTCGTCGACGCCCTGGCGGTAGACGTCGGAGGAGGTCACGATGCCGAACCCGAAACGGCGGTCGTCCTCGAGGTCCCGCACTCCGTACAGGGGCCCGCGCGTGCCGACGTGGGAGATGGCCTCGGTGTCGAGGATGCCCTCCTCGACGGCGCGGCGGAACGGAGTGCCGTGGGTGTATTCCGCGCCGAAGTATGTGTCCCAGGTGTCCAGGTGGGCGTCGAAATGCAGCATCGCAACGGGAGATCCTGCGCGTTCCGCTGCTGCGCGCAGGAGGGGCAGGGCGATGGTGTGGTCTCCGCCGAGGGTCACGAGGCGCGCACCGTCCGCTGTGAGGTCCAGGGCGTTCTGCTGCACCGTCTCGATCGCCTCGTTGATGTTGAAGGGATTGACGGCCATGTCCCCGGCGTCGGCCACCTGCACGCGCTCGAACGGCGAGACGTCGAGCGCCGGATTGTAGGGCCGCAGGAGGCGCGAGGCCTCGCGGATGTGGTTGCCGCCGAAGCGGGCTCCGGGCCGGTAGGACACACCCGAGTCGAAGGGCACGCCCACGACGGCGATGTCGGCTCGGTCCACCTGGTCGAGGCGCGGCAGGCGCGCGAAGGTGGCCGCTCCCGCGTAACGGGGGATGCGGGAGGAGTCGATGGGCCCCAGGTGGCCACCTCCCGTGACGCGCAGTTCTTCCACAGCTTTTTTCCCGTCCGGGCCCGCCAGAGCGAAGTTGCCCAATATGCATCAAAGGTTTTGCTCAAGGCTATTCGCGGGCGTGGAGCCGGTCAAGGATCAGGGCCGGTCCGAAGGGTTTCCAGCCGGCAAGAACGAGGCATCAAGGAAGCGTTAAGACGGGCAGTAGGCCCACCGGTGAGTCCTAGCGTGGTGCTGTGACTTCCTCCGTACGCATCCCGCCACGTGTCCCGACCCGGCAGCGGGGCAGCGAGCGCCTCGAGCGCTGGCTGCTCGACGAGTCCAGCCGGCCCACCGCCCACCAGCCCGAGCAGGATCGGACGCAGCCGTGGTGGAAGGTCATGTGCCTCACCGGCGTCGACTACTTCTCGACCCTCGGCTACCAGCCTGCCATCGCTGCCGCCGCGGCCGGTGTCCTCTCACCCCTCGCGACCCTCATCCTGGTCGCAGTGACACTCTTCGGCGCGCTCCCGGTCTACAAGCGTGTCGCCTCGGAGAGCCCCCGGGGTGAGGGCTCCATCGCGATGCTCGAGAAGCTGCTGCCGAAGTGGCGCGGCAAGATTTTCGTGTTGGTGCTCCTGGGCTTCGCCGCAACGAGCTTCCTGATCACGATGACCCTCTCCGCGGCCGACGCGAGTGCGCACCTGGTGGAGAACCCCTTCGCCCCGGCCTGGCTCCATGGCCAGGAAGTCCTCATCACGGTGGTGTTCCTCGGCCTTCTGTCCGCCGTCTTCCTGCGGGGTTTCCGCGAGGCCATCGGCATCGCAGTGGCCCTCGTCGCGGTGTTCCTCCTGCTCAACCTGATCGTCGTCGTCGTGTCCGCGGTGCAGATCGCCGGGCAGGGCGGACTCGTGGAGGATTGGTGGACGGCCCTCACCACGCAGCACGGCAACCCGCTCGTCATGGTGGGACTGGCCGTCCTGATCTTCCCGCGCCTCGCCCTCGGCCTCTCGGGCTTCGAGACCGGCGTCGTCGTCATGCCGCAGATCGACGGCAGGCCGGGAGACACCGAGCAGAACCCCGCGGGCCGGATCGCGGGCGCACACAAGCTCCTCACGTCGGCCGCCCTCATCATGAGCGGCTTCCTCATCACCTCCAGTTTCGTGACTACGCTGCTCATCCCCGCGGAAGCGTTCGAAGAGGGCGGCCCCGCCAACGGCCGCGCGCTGGCATACCTCGCGCACCTGTACCTGGGTGACGCGTTCGGGACGGTGTACGACCTCTCCACCGTCGGCATCCTCTGGTTCGCCGGGGCCTCCGCCATGACGGGCCTACTGAACCTGGTACCGCGGTACCTGCCGCGGTACGGGATGGCACCGGCCTGGGCGAAGGCCGTCCGCCCCCTCGTGCTGGTGATCACGCTGATCGCCATCCTCGTCACGTTCTTCTTCCGGGCCGACGTCGAGGCGCAGGGCGGCGCCTACGCCACCGGCGTCCTCGCCCTCATCACCTCCGCGTCGGTGGCTGTCACACTGTCGACACACCGCAAGCACCAGCGCGGCAGGACCCTCGGGTTCGGCGTCGCGACCGCCGTCTTCGTCCTGACGACGGCGGTCAATATGATCGAAAGGCCGGACGGCCTCAAGATCGCCACGTGCTTCATCCTCGGTATCATCGCCATCTCGTTCATCTCCCGTTCCCGGCGGGCGTTCGAGCTGCGGGCGACGAGCATCCGGATGGACGAGGTGGCGCTGTCCTTCGTCAGCTCACAGGACGACGGCGACATCCTGCTGATCGCCCACGAACCGAAGCGGCTCTCGAGCTCGGCCTACCGCCACAAGCTCCAGCACGCGTGCGCGGTCTCCCACTTCCCGGCCCCGGCCAGACCCCTGTTCATCGAGGTGACCGTCGACGACTCGTCCGACTTCGAGACCGAGTTGCAGGTCCGCGGTGTCGTGCGCCATGGCTACCGAGTCCTCGAGGTGCACAGTTCCAACGTGCCGAACACCATCGCAGCGGTCATGCTGCACATCCGCGACATCACCGGGCTCATGCCGCACGTGTACTTCGGCTGGACCGAGGGCGATCCGGTCGCGAACCTCTTCAAGTTCCTGTTCACGGGCGAGGGTGAGATCGCCCCGGTGACGCGCGAGGTCCTGCGGGCCGCGGAGCCGGACGTCACCAGGCGACCCTGGGTGCACGTCGGCTGAGCGCCCCTACTTGCCGGAGGCGGCGGGCACGAGGGTCCACAGGACGACGGCCTCGCGCCCGTCCGGGTTGAGCCACGTGTGCGGCTCGCGGCCCGGAAAGGTCACCGTGTCCCCCGCCTCGAGCTCGTAGCGGTCATTGGAGAAGACGAGCACGAAGCGGCCCTCGACGACGTGCAGGGTCTCCACCTCGCAGTCCACCGAGTAGAGCTCGTCCTCACCACGGCCGTATGGTTCGACGACGGCGCGGATCATTTGCAGGCGCCGCTCGGACCGGGCCGTGACGAGCCGCTCGTTGATGCCCTGCCCACCGAGGCTGATGCGTGGCGCTTCGGCCAGGCGCGTCAGGTGCGTCTCCGGCACCAGGAAGAGGTCCCCGATGGAGATCGAGAGCACCTGGCACAGCGTCACGAGCGATGCGACGGACGGGGACGTGAGGTCCCTCTCCACGCGACTGAGGAAGCCCTTGGTGAGGCCTGTCGACTCCGCGACCTGTTCGATGGTCATGCGCTGCGACTGTCGCGCCGCTCGGATGCGTGATCCGATGGCGACCGGCGCATTGGTCGGCTCGACGGGCAGGGCTTTCATGGTTGTCCTCTCTCACGGCGTCCCGCGAAAGCCTATCCGTCACAGGGCGAATATCGGGTCGTCACATGAGCTTGCCATGATTGACCCGTGACGCCGGTCACCAGTAGCTTACGGAGCAACAATAGTTGCCTGGCAAACATCCAAGCCCGGGCGCGGACCAGAGGATTCTTCGTGCAAGCACTCAACATAGCCATCGTGGTGGCGTATCTCGTCGCCATGCTCGGCTTCGGGTGGTGGGGCAAGTCCCGCACCCGGAACGCCAGCGACTACCTGGTCGCCGGCCGGCGCCTCGGCCCGTTCCTGTACACCGGGACCATGGCCGCCGTCGTCCTCGGCGGTGCTTCGACGGTCGGCGGAGTGGGCCTCGGCTACCAGTACGGCATCTCCGGGATGTGGCTCGTCGTCGCCATCGGTACCGGCGTGCTCCTGCTCAGCCTGCTGTTCGCGCCCACGATCCAGAGACTGAAGATCTACACGGTGTCCCAGATGCTGTCCGTGCGGTACGGCCACCGGGCCACCCGGGTATCGGGCATCGTCATGCTGGCCTACACGCTCATGCTGTGCGCGACGTCCACCGGCGCCTACGCGACCATCTTCGTCGTGCTCTTCGGCTGGGACCGCGCACTGTCCATCGCGGTCGGTGGCGTGATCGTCCTGATCTACTCCACGATCGGCGGAATGTGGTCCATCACGCTGGCCGACATGGCGCAGTTCATCATCAAGACCATCGGCGTCTTCGCCCTCATGCTCCCCTTCTCGCTCGCAGCAGCCGGCGGCTTCGACGGGATCGCCGAGCGAGCGGGCGACGAGTTCTTCAGCATCACGGGCATCGGCGCCCAGAGCATCATCACGTACTTCGTCGTCTACACGCTCGGACTGCTGATCGGCCAGGACATCTGGCAGCGCGTCTTCACCTCGCGGACGCCCGAGATCGCCCGCTGGGGCGGTTCGGCGGCCGGGATCTACTGCATCCTCTACGGCGTCGCCGGAGCCGTCATCGGCATGAGTGCAAGCGTGATCCTTCCCGCGATCGAGTCACGCGACGACGTCTACGCGGACGTCGCCCTCAACGTGCTCCCGATCGGCGTCGGCGGCCTCGTCCTCGCGGCGGCCGTCGCTGCCATGATGTCGACGGCTTCCGGTGCCCTGATCGCCGCGGCCACCGTCGCCCGGACCGACGTCGTCCCCTTCGTCGCCGGCTGGTTCGGCCGCGGCACGGAGGAGCGTGAGGCGTCCGACGACGGCGTGGCGTCGAGCCGCTGGTGGGTCCTCGGCCTCGGAGTCGTCACCATCGCCCTCGCCGTCGTCGTGCAGGACGTCGTGGCAGCCCTGACGATCGCCTACGACATCCTCGTGGGCGGCCTTCTCGTCGCGATCCTCGGCGGCCTCGTCTGGCGCCGCGGCAACGGCATTGGAGCGGGGGCGTCCATGGCCGCGGGCACGCTGGTCACGCTCGGCACCATGGCGTACCTCGAGGCGACGGCCGAGAACCAATACGACGGCGTCTACGCGAACGAGCCGATCTACGCCGGCCTGCTCGCGTCCGCGCTGGTGTACGTCGTCGTGTCCGTCGCGACCCGGCCCACGGACGGCGCCGTCATGGCCGCCTGGGACCTCCGCGTCGCCGGCGAGGTACCGGACGACGTCCCCGCCCGGGCGGGGCACTGACCCCGACCGCCGGCCCGGCGAGCGCCGTCAGCGCTCCGTGACGGACGAGCCTCCCGTGCGGGGGTCGCGGTCGTCCTCACGGGCGCTGTCACCTTCGACCCGGCGCTCCTGGGTGCCGGGTCGGTCCACTGCTTCCTCGACGGCCACGGCAGCCGCAGCCAACGCGGCGTCCTGCTCCTCCTTCGGCGTCGAGCTGAGCCCGTGGCCGGTCTCGTCGAGCGCAGTCTGCCTCTCCGCCGCGGCCACCTCCTCGTCGGTGATGCTTTCGTCGCTCTCCTGGTTCCAGGCCTTGATGGCGGCCCAGGTCACGGCGGCGACCGGCACGGAGAGGATCGCGCCGATGATGCCCGCCAGGATGGTGCCGGCCGTCAGTGCGACCAGGATCACGAGGGCGTGGACCTGCAACGTGCGGCCCATGACCACGGGCTGCAGGAAGTTCCCCTCGAGCTGGTTCACCACGACGACGGCGATGATCACCATGAGCGCCACGAACGGGCCGTTCGCCACGAGGGCGATCAGGGCCGCGAGGACGCCCGCCAGCGTCGCGCCGACGAGCGGGATGAACGCGCCGATGAACACGATCGCGGCCAGCGGGAGCGCGAGCGGCACCCCCAGGAAGAACAGGGCGAGCCCGATGAAGACCGAGTCGACGAGTGCCACGATGGCTGTGCCCCGCACGTAGCCGCCGAGGACCGCCATGCTGTTGTAGCCCACGCGGCGGGCCTTGACGAGTCGCTTGCCCTTGAACGCGCGGAGCATGAAGGCCCAGATCTTCTCGCCGTCCTTGAGGAAGAAGAACAGGATGACCACCATGAGCAGCGCACCGGCGAAGAAGTTGCCCGCCGCACTGAGGCCCGAGATAGCACCCGCACCGGCGGTACTGCTGGTGGCGAAGTCGATCACCCAGTCCCGCGCCTGCTGGATCTGGGCGTCGTCGATCGGGATCGGGCCGTTCTGAGCGAAGGCGTAGAGCTTGTCGAATCCCTCCGTGGCACTCGATGCGAGTTCATCCGCCTGTCCGACGACGGCGAAGACGATACCGGTGATCAGCCCACCGAAGACCAGGAGGAGCAGCAGGAAGGAGACTGTGGTGGCCGTGGTCGGTCCCCAGCCCTTGCGCCGCAACCAGTTGACGAAAGGTCCGATCGCGGCCGCGAGGATGAGCGCCAGGAGCATCGGGATCACCACGAGCCGCACCTGGATGAGCGCATAGACGGCCACGACCGCCAGCACCAGGAGCAGGAGCACCTGGGCGGCGCGGATGCTGGCGGTCCCGAGGCTGTCACGCCACGGGCCCTTGTGGGCGGCGGAGGCCTCCGCCCGGATGTTCGTCTGCGGGAGATGGGTCATCGACTGTCACCTTTTCCTTCGGCACCGAGGCCGTCGTTGAGCAATTGCGTGCGCACCTCGCGCCGCAGGACCTTGCCGATCAGGGAGCGGGGAAGGTCCTCCGCCTGCACGATGACGCGGGGGACCTTGTAGGCGGCGAGCGCTTCGCGACAGTGGGAGCGCAGGCCCTCGACGTCGAGGGTCGCGCCGGGAGCGAGGACGACGACGGCGGCGACGTCCTCGCCTCCGCCCTCGCGGGGCAACCCGACGACGGCCGCGTCCGCGACGCCGGGGTACGTCCGCAGGGTGTCCTCCACCTCCGAGGGCGCGACGTTGAAGCCACCTGTGATGATGAGTTCCTTGATCCGGTCGACGATCGTGATGAAGCAGTCCTCGTCCATGCGGACGATGTCGCCCGTGCGGAACCACCCGCCGTCGAGCAGTGCCGCGTGCGTCTCGTCCGGTTTCCGCCAGTACCCCTGGAACACCTGCGGTCCGCGGATGAGCAACTCCCCCGCCTCACCCGGTTCCCGGTCCCGGTCGGTGTCCTCGGGGTCGACGATGCGGACGTCGGTACCGGGGAACGGGACCCCGACGGTGCCGGGGCGCCGCGTCGGTCCGATGGGGTTGCCGGCCGCGACGGGCGACGTCTCGGTCAGCCCGTAGCCCTCGATCAGATAGCCGCCCGTCGCCGCCTCCCAGGTCCGCACCGTCGACTGTGGCAGGTTCATCGCGCCGGAGATGGCGAAGCGGATGCTGCTGAGGTCGGCACCTCGCTCCGCAGCGCCTGCCGCGAGCCGCTCGTAGATGGGCGGCACCGCGGGCAGGAAGGTCGGCGGGCTCTTCCTCGCGGCATCGAGGACGAGTCCGACGTCGAACCGCGGGAACAGGACGAGCTTCGCGCCGATGCTCAGCGCGAAGGTTAGGCACAGCGTGAGTCCGTAGGCGTGGAACATCGGCAGGACGGCGTAGACCGTCTCGCGTCCGGCTTCGAGGCCCGGCACCCAGGCGCGCCCCTGGGCCGCGTTCGCGAGCAGGTTCCGGTGCGTGAGGATGGCGCCCTTCGGAACGCCCGTGGTACCGCTGGTGTACTGCAGGACCGCGGTGTCCTCCGGAGCAGGCCGCGGGTGACGTCGTGGCAGCGGCCTGTGATGGACCAGCGCGCGCCAGCCCACGACCTTCCGCGGACCGGTCAGCTTCTCGGTCGTCGTCAGCGCCGCCCGGGCCTCCCGGGCCGCGCGCACCGGGAGCTTCAGCGCCAGCCGGCGGGAGCGCGGCATCGCGCTGACGAGGTCCACCGCCACGATCGCCGTCACCGGGATATCGGCGGGCAATCGCTGGACGCGCGGCACGACGCGGTCCCACACGATGGCGACCTTCGCCCCGTGGTCCTCGAACTGGTGCCTGAGCTCACGGTCCGTGTACAGCGGGTTGTGCTCGACGACGATGGCGCCGAGGCGGAGCACGGCATGGAACGCGACGATGTGCTGCGGGCAGTTCGGAAGCACGAGCGCCACGCGGTCGCCCGCCACCACGCCGAGTGCGCGCAGGCCGGCCGCCGCCCGCGCCACGGCGTCGCCGAGCTCCCGGTAGCTCGTCGACGCCCCGAAGAACTCCAGGGCGCCTCCCCTGCCGTAGGACGCGACCGATGCGTCGAACAGGTCCGACAGCGTGCCCTCGGGCACGTCGAAGGTGGGGGACACACCGGGCGCGTAGCTCTCGACCCACGGTCGGGCTTGCAAATCCATAAGCCTGCTTTCTGTTATCCGTTCGACTGTATCGCGGGTCGCTCGGTCGCGGTACTCGACGCACGGGCACGGGTGGTCGCTGAACCAGGGCCATCGACGCGATCCGGTAGGATAGTACGTCGAAGGGGAGTAGCTCCGCGTCCACAGGACGTGCGGCCTGTCGACATACTGGCGCCACCGGCGCCCGGCAATCCACCGGTTCCACCGGCGAGCGAGACCTTCGGCCGACTGAACGCCTCTGCGTCGCGGCCGAGGCCCTCCGCTTCGGACCACGGCGTGCAGTGGCACCGACCACCCGGAGCAGCCCCGTGACACCCCCCGAGCAGTCCCCCTCCCGTGACGACATCAGACGCTGGCGACAGTACCTCGCCGATGAGCGGGCGGAAGCGTCCACCTATCGGGACCTTGCGCGGCGCAGGAAGGGGGAGGAGCGTGAGATCCTCCTCGGTCTCGCGGACGCCGAGGGACGCCACGAAGCGCACTGGCTCGCACTCCTCGGCGAGGACGAAGGCAGACCCCTCAGGCCCTCCCTCCGCAACAGGATGCTCGGACTGCTCGCCCGGCGCTTCGGGTCGGTCTTCGTGCTGGCCCTCGCACAGCGAGCGGAGAGCCGCTCCCCCTACGCGACGGATCCCTCGGCGACCAGCGCGATGGTGGCCGACGAGCAGATCCACGAGGAGGTGGTGCGCGGTCTTGCGACCCGCGGCCGCAACCGGCTGTCCGGCAATTTCCGGGCTGCCGTCTTCGGCGCGAACGACGGACTGGTCAGCAATCTCGCGCTGATCATGGGCATCGGTGCCACGGGGGTCTCCACCTCGTTCATCCTCTTCAGCGGGCTCGCCGGACTGCTCGCCGGAGCCCTCTCGATGGGAGCGGGTGAGTACGTGTCCGTCCGCTCGCAACGGGAGCTGCTGTCCGCGACGCGCCCCACCCAGATCACCCTGACCGCCGCGAAGGAACTGGACATCGCCGCCAACGAGCTGGTGCTCGTCTATCGCGCCAGGGGCATGACGCCGGCGGCTGCCGAGCACCGGGCCGCCGAGCGGCTCGGCCTGTACAGCTGCGACTGCGACCCGAGCTTCTCCCTCCAGCCGGAGGAGGACGACGCCGTCGACGAGCACGAGACCGTGGGCACCGGGCTGGGAGCAGCTGCTTCGAGCTTCTGCTTCTTCGCCTCGGGCGCCATCATCCCGGTACTCCCCTACCTCCTCGGACTCAGCGGCACGGCGGCCGTCGTCGTCGCCTGTGTCCTGGTGGGCCTGGCGCTGCTGGCCACCGGCGCCGTCGTCGGGCTGCTGTCCGGCGCGTCCCCGCTGCGGCTCGCGCTGCGGCAGCTGGCCATCGGTCTCGGCGCGGCCGCCGCGACCTATCTCCTCGGCCTGCTGTTCGGCACCTCGGTGGCCTAGCCGGCGCCGCCCTGCTGCAGGACGTAGGCCTCGAGCTTCGCGAGGGTCTCCTCGATACTGTCAGGGTGCCGTCGCGTGAAGCCCATGAGCCGGAAGACGATCCTCCACGGCACGGCGCGGCCGTCCCATTCCTCGCGGACCAGGGTCCCGTTCCCGCGGGGCTCGAGGGTGTAGCGCCAGACATGCGCGGAGAAGTGACGCCAGGCGATCCGGCGGCCCTCCTCGAACTCCACCACGCGGTTGAGGATCCTGTAGGGGGCACCGATCCTCATCTCCATGCCGAACGTCGCCCCTGCCGACAGCCGGGCAGGACCCCTCGGCTGCTCTCCGCGCACGGTGCCGGAGCCGTCGATCACGCTGTGCAGGGCGGGTGTCGCCAGCACCTCGAAGATGCGCTCGGCGGGCGCCCGGATGAGCCGTTCCCGCGCGATGAGGTATGCCGAGGCCGTGCCGGACCTACCGGTCATGCCGCCGTCCTTCCCGGTTCTGCCGTCCCGCGGCTCAGGGCTTCAGCAGCACCTTGATAGCGCGGCGCTCGTCCATCGCCCTGTAGGCCTCGGCGACCTCCTCGAGGGGCATCTCGGCATCGAACACCCGGCCGGGATTGATCGTTCCGTCGAGGACGTCCCTGAGCAGTTCGGGGATGTAGGTGTGGGCCGGCGCCATGCCACCACCTACGGTGATGTTGGTCGAGAAGAGGTATCCGATGGGCAGCTCCGGTCCGCCCGCGGGTACTCCGACGAACCCCAGGTGGCCGCCCGGACGCGTGCTGCGCAACGCCTGGTCCATGCTCTCCTTGGTGCCCACGCATTCGAGGACCGAGTCGGCGAGGACTCCCCCGAGCAGTTCACGCACCTTCGCCACGGCCTGGTCCCCCCGCTCGGCCACGATGTCCGTGGCTCCGAACTCCCGGGCGATGGCCTGGCGATCCTCGTGGCGGGACATGGCGATGATGCGCTCCGCGCCGAGGCGCTTGGCTGCGAGTACGCCGCAGAGCCCGACGGCGCCGTCCCCGACGACGACGACGGTGCTGCCCGGGCCGACGTTCGCCGACACGGCTGCGTGGTGGCCCGTGGACATGACGTCGGAGAGGGTCAGGAGACTGGCCGTCAGCGCGGCGTCGGGCTCGGACACCCCGTCGACCTTGCGCAGCGTGCCGTCCGCCTGCGGGACGCGGACGGCCTCACCCTGGCCGCCCTGCAGGTAGTCGCCGTGCTCGTCCGTGCTGCCCCAGCCGGCGAGGTGGTCGCATGCGGAGGTGACACCGTTCAGGCACTGCGGGCACTGTCCGCAGCTGTCCACGAACGGGGCTATCACGAAGTCGCCGACCGCGAGGTCGCGCACGCCGTCGCCCACCGATTCGACGACGCCGACGAACTCGTGCCCGATCGCCTTGGGCTCCTTGGTGGGGCGGATGCCGCGGTAGGGCCAGAGGTCCGATCCGCAGACGCAGGATGCCGTCACCCGGACGACGGCGTCCGTCGGACGGATGATGCTCGGGTACTCCCGGTCCTCGACGCGGATGTCGCCGGGCCCGTGGATGATTGTGGCGCGCATGTTGCCTCCTGGAAGCTTGCCTTATGCAATCGTCTATCCCCCTCCATCACCCTACAAGCCGCGGGCGCCCACCCGTACCGCTGGTGTCCCGCCTGCCATGTCCCTGAAGTGGTGCTCGAGTTCCTCGAGGGTCCTGTCGCGGGTCTCCGGGATGTAGCGGCGCGCGAAGATGATCGCCGCGACTCCCAGGACCACGAACACGAAGAACGTGTTCGAGATGGTGATCGCTTCCATGAGGATCGGGAAGCTGAGGCTGACGGCGAAGTTGACCATCCAGAGCACGAAGACCGCGGCGCCCATGCCGAGCCCGCGCAGGCGCATCGGGAAGATCTCGGAGAGCATCAGCCAGGTCACGGGCGAGATGGCACCCTGCTGGAAGGCGAGGAACGTCACGGTGAGCGCCAGGACCAGGAAACCCCGCGCCGTCCCCTCCGGTACCAGCAGCGAGACGAGTCCGATCGCGAGCAGGGCCGACGTCGTTCCGATCTGGCCCACCAGGAGCATGGGTCGGCGACCGACCCGGCCCAGCAGCCAGATCCCGACGAACGTGGCAGCGACCGAGATGACGCCGTTGGCGATGTTCGCCGTCAGCGCTGCCTGCGTCCCGAAGCCCGCGACCACCAGGATCTGGGTGCCGTAGTACATGATCGAATTGACGCCGGTGATCTGCTGGATGACGGCGAGGCCGAGGCCGACGACGAAGATGCGGCGGAGCCAGGGCTCACGCAGGTCACGGAGGCTCCCCTGCTCCCGTTCACGGTCCTCGATGGCCAGTGACCTGACCTCCTCGTACTCCTTCCGTGCCACGGCCGGTGGACGCAGCCGCTGCAGCACGCGCAGCGCGAACCCGAAGGACCCCTGCGCTGCGAGCCATCGGGGGCTCTCCGGCACGAAGTGCATCCCGACCCACAGCCCGACGGCCGGGAGCGTCGCCAGGACCAGCATCCACCGCCAGATCCCCTGGCTGTCCCCGGACACGTTCCCGAGGAACGCGCTGGTGCTGAAGGCGATCAGCTGGCCCGTCACGATCATCAGTTCGTTGCGCGTCACCATCTGCCGCGGCGTGCTGCCGGTGAGAGCTCGGCGAGGAGAAGGGGCACCATCACGGAGGCACCACCCACGGCCAGGCCGAGGACGAGGCGGGAGGCCACCATCACTGCGGTATCGGGCGCCAGGGCTGTGCCGAGCGTCCCGAGCAGGAAGACGACGGCGAGCACGATGATCATCTTCCTGCGGCCGTAGGCGTCGGCCAGACGGCCGCCGGCAAGCGCACCGAATGCAGCACCGAAAACCAGCGAGCTCGCCACGAGTCCCTCGGTGAACGCGGTGAGGCGGAGATCGCCGACCATGAAGGGCAGCGCTCCGTTGATGACACCGGTATCGAAGCCGAACAGCAGGCCGCCCAGGGTCGCCACCCACGTGACGCGCCTCAGGTATCTCCGCTGCTCGCCCCCGTCGGCTCCTGTCTCCTGCGCCGCGCTGTTCCCCGTCGCGCTGCTCATCGTCAACCCCCTGCTGATGCGAGTCGTCCAGTGGCGCACGGCAGTCCCCTGAAGGCCCTGCTCCTCCACGTCACGCTACGTGCTCCGCTGCAGCCACCGCAGTCCCTCCGGACGCCGATCGCGGGTTGACTCGGACGCAACCGGACGCGGCCTGCCTACAGAACAGCCTCCCTCGCATGGATGCGGGGGAGGCTGTCGAGACGTCTGGGATCAGAGGGTCGCGTAGACCTCGCGAAGGAGCTTCGCGGTCTCGGACGGCGTCTTGCCGACCTTGACCCCGGCAGCCTCGAGCGCTTCCTTCTTGGCCTGCGCGGTTCCCGCCGAGCCGGAGACGATGGCGCCGGCGTGGCCCATGGTCTTCCCCTCGGGGGCCGTGAAGCCCGCCACGTAACCGACGACAGGCTTCGTGACGTTCGCCTTGATGAACTCCGCGGCCCGCTCTTCGGCGTCTCCACCGATCTCGCCGATCATGACGATCGCCTTGGTCTCGGAGTCGGCCTCGAACGCTGCCAGCGCGTCGATGTGCGTGGTGCCGATGACAGGGTCGCCGCCGATGCCGATGGCCGTGGAGAAGCCGAGGTCGCGCAGCTCGAACATCATCTGGTAGGTCAGCGTGCCGGACTTCGAGACGAGTCCCACACCGCCCTTGCCGGTGATGTTCGCCGGCGTGATGCCGACGAGGGATTCGCCCGGCGTGATGATGCCCGGGCAGTTGGGGCCGATGATCCGGGTGATCTGCTTGCCGTCGGCGTCGACCTTGGACTGCGCGAGCGCCCAGAACGCGGCCGAGTCCTGTACGGGAACTCCCTCGGTGATCACGACGACGAGGCCGATGCCGGCTTCGATGGCCTCGACGACGGCGTCCTTGGTGAAGGCCGGCGGGACGAAGACGATCGACACGTCGGCGCCGGTCTCCCTGATTGCTTCCTCCACCGTGCCGTACACGGGAAGCGTGACGTCGCCGTGGGTCACGGTGGTACCGGCCTTGCGGGCGTTCACGCCGCCGACGACCTGGGTTCCGGCCTTCAGCATGAGGGCGGTGTGCTTGGTGCCCTCACCGCCCGTGATGCCCTGGACGATGACCTTCGAGTCCTTGTTGAGGTAGATAGACATGTGGGAACCCTTTACTTTCCGTAGGCCAGCGCGGCGGCCTTGTCGGCGCCTTCGTCCATGGTGTCGGCGAGGGTTACCAGCGGGTGGTTGGCCTCGGCGAGGATGCGGCGGCCCTCTTCGACGTTGTTGCCGTCCAGGCGCACCACGAGGGGCTTGTTGGCCTCGTCACCGAGGATCTCGAGGGCCTTGACGATGCCGTTCGCGACGGCGTCGCACGCGGTGATGCCGCCGAAGACGTTGACGAAGACGCTCTTGACCTGGCTGTCGTTGAGGATGACGTCGAGGCCCGCGGCCATGACCTCGGCGGACGCTCCACCTCCGATGTCCAGGAAGTTGGCGGGCTTCACGTTGCCGTGTGCCTCGCCGGCGTAGGCGACGACGTCGAGGGTGGACATGACGAGCCCTGCGCCGTTGCCGATGATGCCGACCTCGCCGTCGAGCTTGACGTAGTTGAGGTCGTTCTCCTTGGCCTTCGCCTCGAGCGGGTCAGCCGCGTCCTTGTCCTCGAGCGCAGCGTGGTCCGCGTGGCGGAATTCCGCGTTCTCGTCGATGGTGACCTTGCCGTCCAGCGCGAGGATGTCGCCGCTGCCGGTCTTGACGAGGGGATTGACCTCGACGAGGGTGGCGTCTTCCTTCACGAAGACGTCCCAGAGCCTGAGGATCGTGGTCACGACGCCCTCGCGCAGTTCGGGGGCGAAACCTGCTGCGTCGACGATCTCCTCGGCCTTGGCCTGGTCGATCCCGGTCGCAGGATCGACGGAGATGCGTGCGAGGGCTTCGGGGCGTTCGACGGCGAGCTGCTCGATCTCCATGCCGCCCTCCACCGAGCACATGGCCAGGTAGTTGCGGTTGGACCGGTCGAGCAGGACGGAGAAGTAGTATTCCTCGGCGATGTCCGCGCCCTGCGCGATCATGACCTTGTGGACCGTGTGCCCCTTGATGTCCATCCCGAGGATGTCCGAAGCGTAGGAATAGGCCTCGTCCGGGGTCTTCGCGACCTTCACGCCACCGGCCTTGCCGCGGCCACCCACCTTGACCTGAGCCTTGACGACGACGACGCCGCCGATCTTCTCGGCTGCTGCCTTTGCTTCTTCTGGGGTGTGCGCCACGATGCCGGCGAGCACGGGAACTCCGTGTGCCTCAAAGAGATCGCGCGCCTGATATTCAAACAGGTCCACGGGCTAGAGTCCTTCTACGTCGAAGTAGGTTTACAAGAGGGAACTTTAGCCCCTCGGGCCTGAGGCCTTTTCCAGACTAGCGCTTTAGTGAGTAAGGCCACAGTTCTATCAATCGTAGAAATCGGGCCCCGTTCGTTGAGGGTTTTCAGCCGAACGAAGCCACTGAATCGCGGCCGGCGACGAAGCCCGTGGCGCTCTCCAGACTGCCGCAGATCATACCGTCCTCGCCGAAGCCGCACCGGAACCCCCGCAGTTCGACAGCTTCCCCCCGTTGAAGGAGAGGAAGCTTCGAGACAGGGCCCCCTCGGGTATCGGCGCCGGGCGCGAACTCCGATTCCATCACCGTCATACCGATCCGGCAGCTTCCATAGGAGAAGGAATCGGCCGTGAGCATGACGGTTCCCCCCTTGAAGCCGAGGTTCGTGCCGTTGCAGTCGTCCGTGACTTCCGCCGGTGCGGGGTAGACCGCCAGTTCGCAGTAGGCGGCATCGACCTCGAGTTCGTTGTCGTCCCTCTCGCCCCCGCCCATCAGTGGATCCACCGGATTGTCGAAGACGCCGCCCTGCTTGGTGCTGATGACGCAGTAGGCACTCCTGTCGGCGGCCAGCACCGCGACGGACACCGGATCGGGCGGAAGGCCGAGGTCCTCGACCGAGCGCACCTCCATGCTGGTGAGTTGCTCGAAGGGATCATCGGGAGCGCTCGTCACCACTGCCCCCGGATCTGCCGTCGGAAGCGTCACGCATGCCGTCAGGCCGAGAAGGGCGATCATGAGGCTTGCTGCGCCTACGCGTCGTCGCACTCTGCGCCCCTCGGGCCTTCCGCTTTCTGCGGTTCTCATCAACGCCCCCCGTGCGGTCGGTACTCCGTCAGGCCACCTTGGTCAGCGGTGCGTAGCGCAGCAGCAGGCGCTTCTCACCGACGTCGAACCGGACCTTGGCGACGGTCTTGTCCCCCGCGCCCTCGACGGACACTACCGTGCCGTTGCCGAAGCTGGCGTGGTTGACCGAATCACCGACGGCCACGGAGACGACCTCCTTCTGGGGCTGTACCCGCCCGATGGCCTTCGATGGCGCTGCGCCGCTGCCGTTGAAGCCACCACCGCTCGCACCCCAGTAGGATCCGCTGAACCGCGGCCCGCTGATGCTTCCGCTGGAGTTCCAGGCCGGCTTCGCTGCCCCCTCGCGCTTCCAGTGGATCAGCTCCTCGGGAATCTCGCTGACGAACTGGCTCGCCGGGTTGTACTGGCTCTGGCCCCACATACTGCGCACCTCGGAGCGCGTGATGTAGAGGCGCTGCCGCGCGCGGGTCAGGCCCACGTAGGCCAGGCGCCGTTCCTCCGCGAGCTCCTTTGGATCGGTGGCCGAGCGCTGGTGCGGGAAGATCCCCTGCTCCATGCCGGTCAGGAACACGACGGGGAACTCGAGCCCTTTGGCGGTGTGGAGTGTCATGAGGGTGACGACGCCCTGACGGCGCGCCTCCTCGACCGCGCGCTGAACGTCGGCGGCGGAACCGTCGGGCGCGTCCGGGATCTGGTCCGCATCCGCCACGAGCGACACCTGCTCGAGGAAATCGCCCAGTGTCCCCTCGGGATTGTCGCGCTCGAACTCGCGCACCACGGCGACGAGCTCGGCGAGGTTCTCGACGCGGGACTCGTCCTGGGGATCACTGCTGGTGCGCAGCTGCTCGAGGTAGCCGGTCTGTTCCAGAACGGCCTCGAGTGCCGCCGACGCTCCTGATCCGTTGGCCACCTCCGCGAGGTCGTCGATCAACTTGACGAATCCGGCCACGGAGTTGACCGAGCGCGTCGCCATGCCCGGCGCCTGGTCCGCACGCCGGAGGGCCTCCATGAAGCTGATGCGCTCACGCTCGCTCAGGGCGGCGATGGCGAACTCGGCGCGGTCACCGATGCCTCGCTTGGGCTCGTTGAGGACGCGACGCAGATTGACGACGTCGTCCTGGTTCACGAGGACACGCAGGTACGCCAGGGCGTCCTTGATCTCCTTGCGCTCGTAGAACCGCGTACCGCCGACCACCTTGTAGGGCAGGCCAACGCGCAGCAGGATCTCCTCGATGGACCGTGACTGGGCGTTGGTGCGGTAGAAGATGGCGACGTCGCCGGGACGGATGTTCTCCTCGTCCTGGAGGCGGTCGATCTCCTCCGCTATGAAGCGGGCCTCCTCGTGCTCGTTCTCCCCCACGTAGCCGACGATCTTCTCGCCGCTGCCTTCGGCTGTCCACAGGCGCTTCTCGGGCCGGTTGGGGTTGCGCGAGATCACGGCGTTCGCCGCACTCAGGATGTTCTGCGTCGACCGGTAGTTCTGCTCGAGCAGGATGGTACGCGCGCTGGGGTAGTCGTTCTCGAACTCGACGATGTTGCGGACGTCGGCACCCCGGAAGGCGTAGATGGACTGGTCGGAGTCACCCACGACGGTGAGTTCGGCGGGGTCCTCGGACGACTCCCCCGGTACTCCGACGATCTCGCGGACCAGTGCGTACTGCGCGTGGTTGGTGTCCTGGTACTCATCGACGAGGACGTGGCGGAAACGCCGCCGGTAGTAGTCGGCCACGCCCGGGAAGGCCCGGAACATGAAGACCGTCTGCGCGATGAGGTCGTCGAAGTCCATGGCGTTCGCCTGGCGCATCCTCTGGGCATAGCCCGTGTACACCTCCGCGACGGCCTGCTCGAACGGATCGGAGAGGTTGGCGTCCGAGGCGAAGGTCTCCTCGTCGATCAGTTCGTTCTTGAGCGCGGAGATCTTGTGCTGGATCGCCTTCGGTGCGAACTTCTTCGGGTCGAGGTCGAGTCCCTTGGCGACCAGCGTGATGAGGCGCAGAGTGTCCGCGGAGTCGTAGATGGAGAAGTTCGAGTTGAGCCCGACGGAGGCGGCCTCCCGGCGCAGGATCCGCACGCAGGACGAGTGGAAGGTCGAGATCCACATGCGCTTGGCGACGTCGCCGATCAGCGCCTCGATGCGCTCGCGCATCTCCGCTGCGGCTTTGTTGGTGAAGGTGATGGCGAGGATCTGCCCGGGATGCGACCGCCCGGTGGCCAGCAGGTACGCGATCCGGTGGCTCAGCACGCGCGTCTTGCCCGACCCGGCGCCGGCGACGATGAGCAGTGGCGATCCGCCGTGCCTGACCGCCTCTTCCTGCTGAGGATTGAGGCCCACGAGGAGTTCCTGCGCGCGATGCTCGTCCACGCCCACACGGGACGGTACGTGCTCGGTCGCCGGGTCCGACGGCCCCTTCAGCCCCGCCATCGCGGCCTCCCGGGCGCGCTTCTTCTCGGCGGCCGTGGGGGCGGAGACGTAGGGATCGAAGAGCATGTCCATGATCCCTCAAGTCTAGGCGGTGCCCCCGACACTCGGTTCCGCCGCACGCGTGACCCGGGTGACAGGGGAAACGGAACTGCCCCCGCCCGTGAACGGGCGGGGGCAGTTCCGTCGAAGCGTGGTGAGGCTACTTCTCGGTCCGGAGCTCGTCCTTCTCGATACCGAGGATCAGCAGCTTGCCGCTCTTGCGGTCGGCCAGGTACTCACGCATCTCCCGCTTGATGACGGGCAGCAGGAAGTAGACGCCGAGCAGGTTGACGAAGGCGCACACGAACAGGGCCGCATCGGCGAAGCTGATGACTTGGCTGAAGGTCAGCACGCAGCCGGCCACGGTGAAGAAGAGGAAGATGACCTTGTACGTCACTTCCGCCGTCTTGCCCCGGCCGAAGAGGAATTCCCAGGCCTTGAGTCCGTAGTAGGACCAGGTGATGAGCGTCGAGTAGGCGAAGAGGATCACTGCGATCGCCAGGACGATCGGGAACCACGGCAGCACGGTCGCGAAGGCGTCGGAGGTCAGGATCACGCCGTCGGGGGTGTCACCGCCGCCCTGGACCTGGTCGATTCCGGCCTGGAGGCTGGGCGCCCCGGCGATGACGATGGCCAGTGCGGTCATGGTGCAGATCAGGACCGTGTCGACGAGCGGCTCGTACAGGGCCACGAAACCCTCGCTGACCGGCCGGCGCGTCTTGACGGCAGAGTGCGCAATGGCTGCCGAGCCCACGCCCGCTTCGTTGGAGAAGGAGGCGCGCTGGAATCCGACGATCAGCACGCCGAGGATGCCGCCCGCGACGCCCTGCGGGTTGAACGCGCCGCCGATGATCGCTCCGAAGGCAGCAGGGACCTGCTCGATGTTCACGATGATGACGAAGAGGCAGGCGAGGACGTAGATTCCACCCATCGCCGGTACGAGCCGGGAGGTGGTGGCACCGATGGACTTGATGCCACCGAGGATCACGATGGCGACGAAGAACGCGAGAACGACACCGAAGATCAGCGCGGCTCCGGCACTGCCGAGGAAGCCGTCCTCGCCGCCCGTGACGTTCTGCACCTGAGCGAAGGTCTGGTTGGCCTGGAACATGTTGCCGCCGGCCACGCCGAAGATGAGGATCGCGACGGCGAAGATCCCGGTCAGGATCTTGGCGGGGATGCGTCCGAGCTTCTGGAAGGCGATGGGAAGGTATTTGAACGGGCCGCCACTCACCGTCCCGTCCTCGTGCACCTCGCGGTACTTCACCCCGAGGGTGCACTCGGCGAACTTCGTGGCCATCCCGATGAGGCCGGCACAGATCATCCAGAACGTGGCGCCCGGGCCACCAAGGGCCATCGCGGCGCCGACACCGGCGATGTTGCCGAGGCCGACGGTTCCCGAAAGAGCCGAGGTGAGTGCCTGGAAGTGCGGGACCTCGCCCGGATCGTCTTTCGAGGAGTAGCGTCCCCGGACCACTTCGTACCCGACCTTGAGTCCCCGGAACTGCGGAACCCCGAAGTAGATGGTGCAGACGATGCCGGCCAGGATCAGCCAGGCGACGACAGCCGGAAAGCTGACGTCGCCGATCGTGATCGGGAAGAACACGATGCTCGAGAAGATCTCGGTCGGTTTCTCGAACGCTGTGTTGATCGCCTCGTCGATGGCGGCGAGCCACCCGACGTCCTCGGTGACAGCCCTGGGTAGTGCGGAAGAAAGATTCATCCCACTAATGAACCCTGCTTCTCCTGTGAACGCAATCACAGATCACATCCGGTGACGGGCTGCGCGTCGAAGGAGCGCGATGCAGACTCTTGGAGCAGCGAGCCCGCGGGCCTCCCCGGCCCCGCATACTGGGAGCGTGGCAAAGACAAGGGCGCAGATCGCACGCAAGCACACGACGGGAGCGCCGCCGGAGGAACTCCCGGTAGCCGGAAGCCGCACGAACCAGAGGAGCAACGGCAGCCTGGTCCTGATCGCCGCCACCGTCGCATCACTCTTCCTCTTCTGGTACCTCCATCTGCTCACCCTCGGCCAGATGACCCAGCTCTCCGACGGCCTCACCATGCCGGACATGATGATCGGCGGCTACGACCAGGGCTACGTCGAACGGCTCCGCGAAGCGATGGACGACGACGCCCGCGGCCAGCTCAGCTATGTGCACAAGACGGCAGGCACACTGTTTCCCCTGATCTTCGCGTTCGCCTGGTTGCTGCTGATCCAGTTGGGCGCGGGACGGCGATGGCTGCGCTGGGTGCTGTGGTCTCCCGTCATCCTGTTCGTCGTGGTGGACCTGTGGGAGAACATCGCCATCGATGCCGCACTCGCACAGGCCGCTCCCGATACCGGCGGCGTGGCGCTGGCATCGACGCTGACCGTGCTGCGCTGGCTTCTGCTCGCCGCGAGCCTCCTGGCAGGAGCTGCATGCGTCGTCCTGCCCCGACGCCTGCGTGCATCGACGCCACGCGCGGAAACAGTCGCGAAGAACGGGTAAGCTGGGACCGCCGGATCGGTGGATCAGCCGCATCCGAGCCTCTGTAGCTCAGTAGGATAGAGCGTCCCTCTCCTAAAGGGAAGGTCGTCGGTTCGATTCCGGCCAGGGGCACGAGTGGGTCGGACGGGCGTTCTCCGACCAGCGAAGGAGGATGAGCAGTTCTGCCCATCCTCCTTCGCCATTCACGGCGGGTAGGTTGGACGCCATGGGGAAACCATCCACCGCGCCGTCCCGCCTCGTGCGCATCTCGAGCGGGGCATGGGACATGGCCACGGCCGCCGTGCGCGACGGCGGGCACCACCAGTCCGACGGCCCTGGATGGGCGGAACTGACCCAGGCGGGCATCGCCCTCGACAATCGCGTGACGGCTCCGTGGCGGGAAGCCCTCGCGGTCGTCGCGGATCCCGAGATCGTCCTGCGCATCACGGCCACCTACAACGGCATCTCGGGACAGAGCACCATCAGCATCGCCGGTGCGCGCATCGTCTGCGTCCAGCGGCGTCGGGCATTCGGGTCCACGGCCGACGGCGCGGTCCGCATCACAGGAACGGAGCCGGCGGTCGAGGTGAGTCTCTTCTCCACGGACACCTTCTGGGACGGCGTCCGACGCATCCTTCCACCCCTTCCCCAGCTCAGGGCCGGTGCAGCTGAGGCGACCGCGGTCCTCGAAGCGGATCACGGGGTCGATGACGCCACTGCACTCGGGATCGCCGCCAACTGCACCTCCCAGGTGACAGCCGAACTGGCAGCACATGGCAGCGGGACGCCGACGATCTGGGGCGGCATGTGGGCCGTGCATGAAGAGCGGCTCTACTCGATCAGGACGCGGCGCGTGGACGGGCGGGCGGCCGCCGTCGTCGTGCCGGTGCAGGCCGGGCATCTCGCCCGGGAGATCGGTTTCGCGCTCGTCGGGGCGCTGGCCGGTCCGGTCCAGGGCGGTGCGGAATGACGGGCGTCATCGGGATGGACCCGCGCGAGGTCAGAGGCCTCGCCCGCATGCTGGACGCCTCGTCACGCTCGCTCGAGGACATGGCGGTGATCGTCGGGACCGCAGCCCGCGCCACCTCGTGGGCCGGTCCGGACGCCGAGCAGTTCCGGCACGCGTGGGGCATCCGCCACGCCCCCGACCTGCGCCTCGTGAGTGCGGCGTTGCACGAGAGCGCGCGGACGGCCCTCGCCGATGCCGACCAGCAGGACGATGCGAGCTCCCCAGGGCCCTCCGCCGGTGAGGGTCGTCCACCCCGTGACGACAACCGGAACCCGCTGCGCGACCGGCTCGGGGACCTGTGGGACGACGTCGCGGGAGGTGTCGATGGTGTCGACGGTGCCGTCGACACTGTCGGCGATGGAGCCATGGAGATCGGCGACTGGGCGGAGGACGGCCTGGACTGGGCCACCGGCACGATCGGTGACAGCGTGCGCTGGGTCGACACGCAGGTCGACGAGGTCGTGGACTACGTCGGCGACGGGATCCGCGAGGTGCCGGACGAGCTCCGGGAATCGGTGCCGGACCTCGAGGACGACCTCGACTACTTCAGCCGGCTGACGACGTGGGGTCCCGGCGGAGAACCGCCATCGGTCATGCAGGTCCTCGCTGCGGGCGGCCTGGTCCTCGGGAGCGCGGGGAACCTCGCGTACCGCCTCGGCACGGTCGGCACGCCCGATCCGCATTTCCTCGACGATGGCAGGGCAGAGGTGGGTGAAGCCATTCCGCTCCGCGTCATGGGGGCGCACGCACGGGAGGGCGGAAATGAAGGTCGAGCGCCGGCTGTCGTGCCGTCGTCGCTGTCGGCCATCGCTCGAGGTACTGCGCAGGCCTACCTCGACGCGTCCGTGGACCCTACCGGTGACGGGGCCGTCCGCATCACGACGGTGACAGGCTCCGACGGCCCCTCCTACATCGTCTCGATACCCGGAACGCAGTCCTGGGCTCTGAACAGCGATATGCCGGCCGATCTGACGGGGAACCTCCAGATTGCCTCGGGGCAATCCTCCACGGCCGCCGAGGCGGTACGCCTGGCGATGATCGAGTCAGGAGTTCCCGCCGATGCGCCGGTCCTCCTGTCGGGGCACTCACAGGGAGGGATGATCGCGATGCAACTCGCGGGCGACCCCAGTTTCAGGAAGCAGTTCGACGTCACCAACGTGATGACCTTCGGGTCTCCCATCGACGGCGCGGCTGTTCCCGACACGATCGACGTCCTGGCCTTCCAGCACGCCTCCGATGCCGTTCCCCAGCTCGACCTCGCAGGACTGCGGGTGGACGGGACCGTCCCGCGACCCAGCGGGGCGGCTGTCGTCACCCTGCCCGACCCTGCCGGCAGCACCTGGTACGACGTCGAGGCCAACCACGACTTCAACGCCTATGTCGGCTCCATCGCCGCGGCGGAGGAAGCCGGCGGCCCCGCGAGCGCGTACGGCCAGGATTCGTCGTTCAGCCGGTTCCTGACGACCGACGAGGACGCGGTCAGCGCCGTCGTCGTGCCCACCGGTCGGCGGGACTGAAGTATGCGAGTCAGGACCGGATCAGCCAGCCTGGTCGCAGGGCTCTCCCTCGCCGTCGTCCTGTCCGCCTGCTCCGGGCCGGTGGAACCCGACCCGGAGGGCTGGGCCACGGCGATCGAGGAGGTGCCGGGGGTGACGTCGGCGGAGATCGAGTACCAGGAGTTCGTCTCGGGCGAGGAGGCCGTCGTCGTCATCGCCACGGAGACGAACGACGAGGAGGAGCTCGAAGGGATCCTCCGTGAGTCGGTCGATCGATTCCTGACCGCCACCGAAGGGACGCCTACCTTCGGGCTGGACTACTCCGCCCGGTCGGAGGACGGCACCATCGCGCTCTACCCGGAGGACATCGGCTGGACCAGTTGGACGGTCGACGTACTCCGCGACGAAGCCGCTGCCGAGGCCCGTGGCTGACCCGATGATCACCGTCACGGCTCTCTGCCTGCTGGACGACCGTGGACGCCTGCTGCTCGTCCGGAAGCGTGGCACCGCGGTGTTCATGCAGCCGGGCGGGAAGCCGGAGCCGGGCGAGACACCTGCCGAGACCGGTGTGCGCGAGCTGGTCGAGGAACTGGGTCTCGTCGTCGATGCGCAGGAGCTCACCCCGCTGGGCATCTGGGAGGGACCGGCGGCCAACGAGCCGGACACCCTCCTCAGGGCCACGGTCTTCCTCTGCCCGCTCCGAGGCCTCCCGGTACCGGCCGCCGAGATCGAGGAGCTGGAGTGGCTCGACGTCGGGGAGATGGAGGGTCGGCGCGATCTCGCTCCGCTCCTGACCGACTTCGTGGTCCCCGAGCTGCTGGCGCTGGCGCGGGAGCCGGACTAGGCCCCGGTGAGGGCTTCGGGTGCCTCGTCCACCGCGACGTTCTTCTGCACCGCGAACTGGGTCCGGTGCAGCTCCTCGTAGCGGCCGCCGAGTTCCAGCAGTTCGTCGTGCGTGCCCCGCTCCACGATCGAGCCGTCCTCCACGACCAGGATCATGTCCGCGCTGCGGATGGTGGAGAGCCGGTGCGCGATGACCATGGCGGTGCGGCCCTCGAGCGCCTCGCTCAGCGCTGCCTGCACGGCGGCTTCCGATGTCGAGTCGAGGGCCGCCGTCGCCTCGTCGAGGATCACGACGCGCGGCTGCGCGAGCAGGAGCCGCGCGATCGTCATGCGCTGGCGCTCACCGCCGGACAGGCGGTACCCACGCTCGCCGACCATCGTGTCGAGCTGGTCGGGCAGCGACCTGACCAGGGGTTCGAGCCGCGCGCGCCGGACGGCGTCCCACACCTCCTCCTCTGTGGCCTCGGGCCTGGCGAGCCTGAGGTTGGACAGGATGGTCTCGTGGAACAGGTGGCCGTCCTGCGTCACCATCCCGAGCGTATGGCGCATCGAGGCGAAGGTGACGTCGCGGACGTCGATCCCGGACACCCGGACCGCCCCGCTGTCGACGTCGTACAGGCGGGCGAGGAGCTGGGCGATGGTCGATTTCCCTGCGCCCGAGGTACCCACCAGGGCTACGGTCTGTCCGGGCTCGATCCGGAAGGACACGCCGTGGAGCACCTCCTCGCCACCCCGGGTGTCGAGCGTCGAGACCTCCTCGAGGGATGCGAGGGACACCTTGTCCGCGGAGGGGTAGGCGAAGCGGACCTCGTCGAACTCCACGGAGACGGGACCGGCGGGCACGTTGACGGCGTCGGGCTTCTCCTGGATGAGCGGCTCGAGATCCAGCACCTCGAACACGCGCTCGAAGCTGACGATCGCGCTCATGATCTCCACACGCGCGTTCGCGAGACTGGTCAGCGGCGCGTAGAGGCGCGTGAGCAGGAGCGCGAGGGTGACGACCTCGCCCGTGTCGAGCTGCCCTGCGAGTGCCAGGAAGCCGCCGAGCCCGTAGACCAGGGCCAGGGCCAGCGCCGACACGAGCATGAGGGCCGTGAAGAACACGAACTGCAGCATCGCCGTCCTCACGCCGATGTCGCGGACGCGGGCGGCACGTATCCGGAACTCCTCCGCCTCGTCGTCGGGCCTGCCGAACAGCTTCACGAGCGTGGCGCCGGGCGCGGAGAACCGCTCGGTCATCTGCGTGCTCATCGCGGAGTTGTGGTCGGCTGCCTCGCGCCGGAGGGCGGCCAGGCGGCTTCCCATGCGGCGGGCCGGGACCAGGAAGATGGGCAGCATGACCACGGCCAGCACGGTCACCAGCCACGACGTGCTCAGCATGACGATCAGCGTGAGGATGAGGGCCACCAGGTTGGTGACGACGCCGGAGAGGGTCCCGCTGAAGGCCTGCTGGGCACCGATGACGTCGTTGTTCAGGCGGCTCACCAGGGCGCCGGTCCGGGTCCGGGTGAAGAAGGCGACCGGCATCTTCTGCACGTGGTTGAAGACGGCGGTGCGGAGGTCGAGGATGACGCCCTCGCCGATGCGCGCCGAGTACCAGCGCGTGACGAGCGACACCGCGGCGTCCGCGACGGCCACCAGGGCGATGACGACGGCGAGCCACACGACCGTGCGCACCTCCCCGCGGGCGACGATGACGTCCACCACCTGCCCGGCGAGGACCGGCGTCGCCACAGCGAGGAAGGCCCCCACGACGGAGAGCAGGATGAAGAGCACCAGCTTGGACCGGTAGGGCACAGCGAAGGTGAGGATGCGGCGCACCGACTCCTTCGAGAAGCCGTGCTTGCCGTCCTTCGCCGTCGATATCTTGTACAGCGAGCTCCAGGCCGCGCCTTCCATGCTCATAGCGATTCCTTCCGTGGATGCCAGTTCCAGCGTAGGTCGCCGATTCCTGGACCCCTGCCGCAACACTTCGGAACAATAAGTGGATGCTCCGGTGTTCACCTCAGTAGTGTTCAACTCCGGTCCCGGCTGGGTGGAGCGGTCCTACTGAGGGTTCAAGCTGTCCACGGCCCCTTCTATTTCCCCCACCCGCCGTGCCCGTCCAACCAGACCGAAGGAAATCCCATGAAGAACCGCCTGTCCATCCTCGGTGCCGCTGCAGCGCTCACGCTCGCGCTCGCCGGCTGCGCTTCGTCCTCGACACCCGCGGGCGAAGGTGGAGCGGCGTCCGAGGCTGCGGCTCCGACCTCGCTCCAGCAGATCCAGGACGCCGGCGTGCTCACCGTGGGCACCGAGGGCACGTACAAGCCCTTCAGCTACCACGAGGGCGGCAGCGGCGAGCTGACCGGGTACGACGTCGAGGTCATCACGGCGGTCGCCGAGAAGATGGGCGTGGAGGCCGAGTTCGAGGAGACGCAGTGGGACGCGATCTTCGCGGGCCTCGAGGCGGGCCGCTTCGACGTCATCGCGAACCAGGTGTCCATCACGGACGAGCGCAAGGAGACCTACGACTTCTCCGAGCCGTACACCGTCAGCTCGGGCGTGATCGTCACGACGGCGGACAACACCGACATCACCTCCTTCGAGGACCTCTCCGGCAAGACGACCGCGCAGTCACTGACCAGCAACTGGTACGAGCTGGCGCAGGAGGCCGGCGCCGACGTCGAACCGGTGGAGGGCTGGGCGCAGTCCATCACCCTCCTCGAGCAGGGCCGGGTGGACGCGACCATCAACGACGAGCTGACCTACCTCGACTACCAGAAGACCAACAACAACGAGGGCATCAAGGTCGCGGCCACCACAGACGAGACCTCGGAGAGCGCCGTCGCGGTCCGCAAGGGCAGCACCGAGCTCGTGGACGCCATCAATACCGCGCTGGACGAACTGCGCGCGGACGGTACCCTCGCTGAAATCTCCGAGAAGTACTTCGGCTCCGACGTCAGCGAGTGACTCCGGCGCTAGGGTGGATCGTGGCGCCCCCGACCGCGCGGGGCGCGCGACCCGGAGGAGCTGACTGATGGACTGGGAGCTGGTGCGCACCTCGTTCTGGCCCATGGTCCAGGGCAGCCTGATGGGGACGATCCCGCTCTCGCTCGCGTCCTTCGCGATCGGGCTCGCACTCGCTCTCGTCGTCGCGCTCATGCGCATCAGCCGGCAGCCGGTGCTCGCCGGCATCGCGCGGTTCTACGTATCCGTCATCCGGGGCACGCCCCTGCTGGTGCAGCTGTTCGTCATCTTCTACGGGCTGCCGTCGATCGGCTTGACCATCGACCCCTGGCCGAGCGCCATCATCGCGTTCTCGCTCAACGTGGGGGGCTATGCGGCCGAGATCCTGAGGGCGGCGATCCTGTCCGTGCCGAAGGGCCAGTGGGAGGCGTGCCACACCATCGGCATGTCCCGCGCAGTCGCCCTGCGTCGGGTCATCCTGCCGCAGGCGGCGCGGGTGTCGGTACCACCGCTGTCCAATACGTTCATCAGCCTCGTCAAGGACACCTCGCTCGCATCGGTGATCCTGGTGACCGAGCTGTTCCGCGAGGCCCAGCAGATTGCCGCCTTCTCCCAGCAGTTCATGCTGGTCTACGTCGAGGCGGCTGCGATCTACTGGGTGATCTGCCTGGTCCTGTCCAGCGGCCAGTCCGCGCTCGAGAAGAGGTTGGACCGCTATGTTGCCCACTGATCCCCTGCGTCCGCCCGCCGCGGAAGGTCCGCTCCTGACCGTCACCGGCCTGCAGAAATCCTTCGGCAGCAACCAGGTCCTCAGGTCCATCGACCTGCACATCGACAGCGGCCAGGTCGTCGCCCTGGTGGGCCCGTCGGGTTCGGGCAAGACCACGGTGCTGCGGTGCCTCAACGGGCTGGAGACCCCCGACGGCGGAACCATCACCTTCCGCGGTGCCCCACCGGTGGATTTCAGCGCGAAGGTCGCGAAGAAGGAGGCGCTGTCACTTCGGGACCACAGCGCCATGGTCTTCCAGAACTACAACCTCTTCCCGCACATGACGGTCCTCGAGAACGTCATCGAGGGTCCCGTCCAGGTGCAGAAGGTACCGCGGAAGGACGCCGTCGCCGATGCCGAGCGGCTGCTCGCGCGCGTCGGGCTCGCCGGGAAGCGGGACGATTACCCCTTCAACCTGTCCGGCGGGCAGCAGCAGCGCGTCGGCATCGTCCGCGCGCTGGCGCTGCAGCCCGACCTGCTCCTCTTCGACGAGCCGACGTCGGCCCTCGATCCCGAACTGGTGGGCGAGGTACTCACCGTCATCAAGGAGCTCGCCGACGAGAAGTGGACCATGGTGATCGTGACCCACGAGCTGGCCTTCGCGCGCGAGGTCGCCGACGAGGTCGTATTCATGGACGGCGGGGTGGTGGTGGAGCACGGCCACCCGGACCAGGTACTGCGATCTCCCCGCGAGGAGCGCACCCGGCGGTTCGTGCAACGCCTGCTCAACCCGTTCTGACCGACGGCCCTGCCGTGCGTGCCCGCGGGAGCGCCGCTCAGGCTGCGATCCGCTCCGGGTGCGAGTAGCAGTTCAGCGACGTCCCGCGGCTGAAGCCCACCAGCGTGAGCCCGGCGTCGTCGGCCAGGTCGGCTGCCAGCGACGACGGGGCGCTGACGGCGGCCAGCACGGGGATGCCTGCGAGCTGCGCCTTCTGCACGAGTTCGAAGGACGCCCGGCCCGACACCTGCAGGATGGTTCCACGCAGGGGCAGCAGGCCCTCGCGCAGCGCCCAGCCCACCACCTTGTCGACGGCGTTGTGGCGTCCTACGTCCTCCCGCAGGCACAGCAGCTCCCCCTCGGCGGTGAAGAGGCCCGCGGCATGGACCCCGCCGGTGCGGTCGAACAGCTTCTGGCTCTCACGCAACCGGTCGGGCAGGGACGCCAGGACCCCGAGGTCGACGGACGCGGTATCGGTGCGGAGGTCGAAGCGCGACGACTTGCGGACGGCGTCGATCGACGCCGTTCCGCAGATGCCACAGGAGCTCGATGTGTACACGTGGCGTTCCATCGCGGTGTCCGGGAGCTCGACGCCCGGGCGCAGCTGCGCTTCGACCACGTTGAAGGTCTGCTGGCCGTTCTCGTCCACGCCAGCGCAGTAGCGCAGGCTGGGAAGCTGTCCGGGCTCCCAGACCACGCCCTCGGAGACGAGGAACCCCGCCACCAGGTCGAAGTCCTCGCCCGGAGTGCGCATCGTGACGGTGAAGGCGCTACCACCGAGCCGGATCTCCAGCGGTTCCTCCCCCGCAAGAACGTCCTCGCGCCGTCCCGTCTGCGCTCCGATGCGGAACTTCGTGATGCGTCGTCGCTGCGTGACCCGGTTCATCCTGCACTCCTTACCTCGGCCCTACCCTGAGGTTAGTTGACTTCGATCAACTTCTCGCGCCCTACTTCGGCACGGCGATCGGAGCCGGCGTCAGCGTGCCGTCCAAGGCAGTGCAAGGGCCGGAACGACGTCGCCCGGTGCGCACCCGGCCGGCGGCACCACCAGGACGCCGTCGGCGCTCGCCAGCCCCCGCAGCATTCCGGAACGCTGGTGCGTACTCGGGACAGCGCGGCCGGCCTCGAGCCGGTAGGGCACGAGACGGCTGCGACCGGGGAGTGGCTCGAAGGCGTCCGCGATGCTGACCGTCGCCGGATCCTCCAGGGGTGAGCCGCGCAGTCCGGCGAGCAGGGGACCCGCGACCGTGAGCATGGCCATCATCGCTGCCAGCGGATTGCCGGGCAGCCCCACCAGGAACCGCCCGTCGGGCAACCGCGCCAGGAGTGTCGGGTGCCCGGGCCGCATCGAGATGCCGTCGATGATCATCTCGGCACCGAGCTCGGTCAGGGCCCGCCGGATGTGATCGGCGGACGAGCTGCCGGTTCCCCCGGTCGTGATCAGCACGTCGCCGGATGCCCTCGCGAGCGAGAACTCATCGGTCGCTTCGGCGCTGATGGCGGCGATGACGTCGTCGAGGTCGTCCTTCGCCCGACCGGCGACATCGACGTGCCCTCCCAGCATCGCGACGAACCCGGGCAGTTGCGGTCCGAAGGTGTCGCGGACCTGCCCGGGGTGCGGCAGTCCATGGTCGATGACCTCGTCGCCCGTCATGAGCAGCGACACCCTCGGCGCACGAAGGACCGTGAGGGTGTCATGCCCGCACACGGCGGCGAGGGCGATCTGTGCAGGGTTCAGCACGACGCCGGCCGGGATCGCCTCGGCTCCTTCAGCAGCTTCCTCCCCCGCAGGCCGCACATGCTCATGGTGTGCCGGCTCGTCCTGCCGCGCGGACTCGTTGCGTTCCAGGACGCTGCCGCGGATCGAGCCGTGCTCCGTCCGCAGGATGCCCGAGGCGTTCCGGGGAACGACACCTCCCGTGAGGATGAAGGTCGCCTCGCCGGGTGCGAGCGAGATCTCCCCCGAGTCGGCATGCGGCGCGGCCCTGCCCCGCGGATGCTCTTCCGGTTCGGCATGGCCGACGAGCGTCCACGGCGGCTCGCCGTTCACGGCCCAGCCATCCATGGCCGACGACGCATAGTGCGGGATGTCCTGCAACGCCCGTACCGGTTCGGCGAGCGTCTGGCCCAGGGCATCGGCGAGGTTCACGGTCTGGAACGGAAGCGGTCGCCCGGCCTCGTGCGCGAGCTTGCGCGCGACGGACCAGTCGACGTTGCGTGCGTCTGCAGTCCCGCTCATTCGGCGGCTCCCCCTGTCGCGGCCTCTGAGCACAACGCATCGGCCACTGCCATCGCGGACCGCATCGCGACCTGCTCGTCGGCCTGCCCACTGCCCACGGCGAGCCCCGCCGCGTAGCCCGCGACGAAGGTGGTCAGGGGCGCTGCCGGGCGGACGACACCGTGCGCCGCCTTCCCCGCGAGGCCCAGGACGGCGTCGATATCGACGTTCGTGCCGTCGATCTCGAAGGCGGTGAGCAATGTCTCCGTCCAGTCCTGCAGTAGTCTCTGGCGATCGTCCACGGGCCCTCCGGGGGTGCTAGGGAACGTCGACTCCGAGCGCTCGTGCATCTGCCCAGGTGTCGACGTCGTGCGTTGTTCCCGGCGGAACCGGGACGGGTCTGGTCCTCACACTAGCAAGGAGGCTGCGCATCGAGAGGTTGTCGGCGGACCCGGTAGCAAGGACGAGATCGATTGCTCCGGCGAGGTCCTCGCTCCGGTAGAGCGCGGCGAGGGGTTGCTCGCGGCCGTCGTCGATCGCGACGAGCGACGTCGTGCCTCCGCCCGTGGCCTCCTCGAGCAGTGCTTCGACCAGGCCGGCGATGCGGGGCATATCGCAGGCGACCACCGCGCACCAGGGCGCCCTCGGAACGGGTCCCGCCGCAAAGCCGGCCACGAGTGCGGCTGCCGGTCCGGCGAAGGCCGGCTCCTCGCGGACGAACGAAGGCTCTCCGGCCAGCGGTCCGGACGCATCGCCCTCGGGGCCCACGATCGTCAGGGACTCCGCCTGCCGCAGAGCCGTGCAGGTGCGCTCCAGCAGGGTTGCGCCGTCCAGCACGAGGCCTGCCTTCGGCACCCCGCCGAGGCGGGACGAACGACCGCCGGCCAGGACGACGGCGTCGAACCGTGGCTTCCGTACCGTCACGCAGCTCTCTCCGCGAGGAACGCGCTCCACTGCGGCGCCGGCTTCTCGAGCTCCCGGATCTGCCACTGCGGGCCCCTCGGCGGAAGCGGGACGATCCTCAGCTTCCAGCCGAGGCTGCTGAGCGTCTTGTCCCCCTTCGCGTTGTTGCACTTCAGGCAGCACGCCACGAGGTTCTCCCACGTGTCCGCACCGCCCCTCGAACGCGGCATGACGTGGTCGATGGTCGAGGCGGTCTTCCCGCAGTACGCGCAGAGGTGGTTGTCGCGACGCAGGACTCCCCGCCGAGTGGCTGTCACCTCGTGCCGGTAAGGGACCCTGACATACCTGTTGAGGAGGATCACCGAGGGCCGGCCGAGGACTTCGGTCGGGCCGACGACGGGATCGTCGTCCTCCGCGACCACGCTCGCCTTCCCGGTGAGCACAAGCACCAGGGCCCGGCGGAACGTGACGACCGCCAGTGGTTCATACCCTGCATTCAGAACAAGAGTGCGCATGCGTTGGCCTCATTGCTGACCTGTTCCCCGCAACCGGTTGCCATCCCGGGGCACGGGAGAAGAGCTTCGGATGTGACAGTGCAAGGGTAAGCCGGAGACCTCCGGGGGGCTAACCAGCGCCACGCGGGCTTGACGTGCCGCTCACATCGGGTGCACGCACTCGATTACCCGCTTAAATGAGGAGGAACCGGCACAGTGTGCCGGTTCCTCCTCGAATCATCGTGGTGCTGGGTCAGCCACCGACGCGGATGTAGACACCGCCCGATCCGAGCTCGGCCGGAGCGATCACCGTGGTGTTGCCGTTGAAGCCACCGTGCACGGCCTGTCCACCGCCGATGTAGACCGCGATGTGGGCAAGACCCATGCCGCCGTCCGCATAGTAGATGAGGTCGCCCGGGATGGCCTCGCCCGCGCTCACCGTACGGCCGAGGGAGAGGTAGCCCGCCGGCCACCCGTGGAAGTTGATGCCGGCGGCAGCAAGGGAGTTGCTGACGAGGCGGGTGCAGTCCTGCATGACGCCGAGCTGGCCCTTGGCCGCTGCCGCGATGGTGGCAGCGACGCCGGAGGAAGCCACGGGTGCAGGAGCCGGGGTGGCGGCCGCAGCCGTGACGCCGGCGGCAGCCGTGACGCCGGCGGCAGCAACGGGAGCCGACTGGGCGGCGATCGCAGGGGCGGCGACGGCGGGAGCCTGGACGACGGCCGGGACTTCGACGACAGGCTCCTCGGCGACGGGAGCTTCCTCGAGCGGTGCCTGCTCGACGACGACGGGCTTCGCATTGACCTTGACCGGCGTCATGTTGAAGGACACGGCGGTCTGGGTCGAGGCGACGACGACCGGCCGATCCGAACTGACGGTGACGTTCGAGGCCGATACCTCGCGCTGCGGCTGCAGGTCAGCCGCGTTGGCTGCGACACCGCTGGTCAGGACGAGGCCCGAGGCCGCGGCGATGACGGCGGCCTGGCGGCCCATCCCCCCGGCGTTGGTCGTGACGGACTTTGCGAGAGCGGAGAAGCCGGCAGCGTTCTGCGCTTCTCCTCGGTGGCGTGCGATCGTGACGCGTGAAGACATGGGGGGATACTCCGAGTGTGGGGGGGGTTCTAGCGGACGCGGACGAAGCTGGCGCCGGGGAGGTCTGACAGGCTGTGCAGGCCGGTGTTCATGCCGTTGAGGCCACCGCTGATGACCTGGCCGTTGCCGACGTAGATCGCTACGTGGCCGCCGGTGATCACGAGGTCGCCCGCAGCGGGCGTTCCGACGACGTCGCCGAACTGGTAGAACTGTCCCGGCGCGAGGTCGCCGACGGACTTGCCGACCGAGCGCAGCGCCTTCTCGACCATGGCGGTGCAGTCCTGCGCAACGCCGATCTGGGCGTAGGCGGAGGCGACCAGTCCGGCAGCGACGCCGGAGGACTGGACGGGAGCGGGTGCGGCCTGCGCGGCGACAGGAGCGGGAGCAGCTTGTGCGGCGACAGGTGCTGCTGCGACGGGGGCTGCGACCGGCGCGGCCGCTACCGGTGCGGCCTGGGGCAGTGCGACCGGGGCGGCGGCTTCGACGACGACGGGCTCGGCCTCGACGACGGGAGCTTCCACAACCGCCTCGGGGGCCGGCGTCACCTCGACGGCTACGCGGTCGAAGGAGACCTTCGCGGTGGCCGGGACGCTGACCTCGGCGGCGACGACGCGGCTGACGGTCAGGGCGGTCGAGGACTGCACCTCACGCTCGGCCGTGGTGGCTCCATGGGCCGGGAGGCCTGCGGTGAGCACCAGGCCCGAAGCGGCGACGATGACGGCTGCCTGGCGGCCCACCGATCCGGCGTTCGACGCAACAGCGGTGGAAAGAGCAGTCAGGGGGCTGGTGGTCTGGGGCGCGCGGTGGCGGCCCAGCGAAGAGCTATTGGACACGTTGGATTACCTCTCCCAACGCCTGCGAGGTGAGCTGTCGGATTCGGATGGGAGTCACCCGGCCGCTGCGCAAACAGCGACTTAACCCCAAGGATTTCTGTGACGAAACCCAAAAATTGGTTCCCCCGCCTCTGCCATGCGATGGTGCGAACGGACCTCGGGCAATGGCAGAGCTAGGCGATTTGCACGAGGGTGCCGGATCTAGAGCGAATTTGGCACGAGATGAAGGCTACAACAGATACGCGGGTATGTCACGTTCAGATCACGGAACGGTATGTTCTTGGTGACGACGGCTGTGGCGGAGCGTCAGGCGGCGACGGACACGAAGACGTGCGAGGCGACCTCGGGCGGCAGTTCGAGGGCGCCCTCCACGCCTGGAACGCGCACGGACACGTACCCTCCCACGGACTCCAGGGTGAGGTGGGCTCCCGGACGCAACCCGCCCTCGTCGAGCTGCGTGAGCAGCTCGGGATCCACCTGGATCGGTTCGGCCAGCCGGATCAGTGTCACCTGCTTGTCCGGGGAGTACGTCGCCATCGCCGAGAGCAGGGTCACCACACCATCCGTGAACAGCTCCGACTGGACGCCGCCGATCGCCTCCAGGCCGGGAATTGGGTTGCCGTACGGCGACTCCGAGGGCTTGCCCAGCAGCTCGTACAGCCTGCGCTCCACGCGCTCGCTCATCACGTGCTCCCAACGGCAGGCCTCGTCGTGGACGTAGGCCCAATCGAGCCCGATGACGTCGCTCAGCAGGCGCTCGGCGAGGCGGTGCTTCCTCATGACGCCTGTGGCACGATGACGACCGAGCTCTGTGAGTTCGAGGTGCCGGTCGCCCGAGACGACGACGAGTCCGTCGCGTTCCATCCGGCCGATGGTCTGGGAGACCGTGGGGCCGGAATGACGCAACCGCTCCGCGATCCTCGCGCGGAGAGCGACGATGTTCTCCTCCTCGAGTTCAAGGATTGTCCGCAGGTACATCTCGGTGGTGTCGATGAGGTCCGTCATGCGGGTCAGCTCCTTGGTGCGGTGCGGGTGCTCGGCGGGAATGCCTCACGCCGATGAGGGGTTGCACGGCCGCCACAGCCTGTTCCGCCCCACGCCTCCCAAGGTTAACCCATGGCGGGAGAAGGCTGGAAAACCGATCGGCGACGTGGGGCGGCGCCGGTGATGATGCCCACGAACGGTGTTAACAAATGGAGGGCATCCCTCCGCTGGGGCAGAATGAGGGCCACACCCTCAGTCGATCAGCTGGAGCACCCATGACCGAATCGCCCCGCATTCCCGACCACCTCCTGCCGTCGGACGGCCGCTTCGGAGCCGGTCCCTCGAAGGTCAGGAGCGGCCAGGTCGACGCCCTCGTCTCCGCGGGTCGGTCACTGCTGGGTACCTCCCATCGCCAGGCGCCCGTGCGGAACCTGGTGGGCCGCGTGCGCGAAGGCCTCAGCTCCTTCTTCGGGGCTCCCGACGGCTACGAGGTAGTCCTCGGGGTCGGCGGCTCGACGGCGTTCTGGGACATCGCGGCATTCGGCCTCGTGGACCGGAAGGCGCAGCACCTGTCCTTCGGTGAGTTCGGCTCGAAGTTCGCGTCGGCGACCGACAAGGCGCCGTTCCTCGAGAGCTCCAGCATCGTCACCTCCGAACCCGGCACGCGTCCGGATCCGGTCGCAGAAGCCGGAGTCGATACGTACGCCTGGCCCCAGAACGAGACGTCCACCGGCGTCGCCGCGCCGGTGCGGAGGATCGAGGGCGCGGACGACGGAGCGCTCGTCCTCGTCGATGCGACGTCCGCCGCCGGAGGGCTCGACGTCGACGTCGCGCAGGCCGACGCCTACTACTTCGCCCCGCAGAAGAACTTCGCGTCCGACGGCGGTCTGTGGCTCGGCCTCTTCTCCCCCGCGGCGTTGGAGCGTGCCGCGAGGATCGCCGCCGGTGACCGGTGGATACCGGATTTCCTCAACCTGCAGACGGCCATCGACAACTCCCGCCTGAACCAGACCTACAACACGCCGTCGCTGTCCACGCTCGTCACGCTGGACGCGCAGGTCGCCTGGCTCAACGAACAGGGCGGTCTCCCGTTCGCTGCCGCCCGGACCGCGGACTCGGCGGGACGGCTGTATTCGTGGGCCGAATCCTCGCCCGTGGCAGCGCCGTACGTCACCCGGCCCGAGGACCGCTCGAACGTCATCGTCACGATCGACTTCGACGGCGACGTCGATGCCGCGCGCATCGCCGCCGTCCTCCGCGCGAACGGGATCGTCGACGTCGAGCCCTACCGCAAGCTCGGTCGGAACCAGCTCCGCGTCGCCACGTTCGTGGCGATCGAGCCCGACGACGTCTCCGCGCTGATTGCCTGCATTGACTACACGGTCGAGAACCTGCTGTAGGCGGCGCACCGCTCAGGCGGCTGCGGGCGCTGGATCAGTCCCCCGCGCCGGCCTCGTGGTCGAGGCGGAGCCGCCGCGGCGCGGAACGGTCGTATCGCAGGCGGACCTCGTGGTAGCGCCACGCCCAGAAGATGCCTGCCGCGGCGGCGATGAGCCCGGAGGCGGCAGCGACACCAAGGCTCCACCGCGGGCCGAACATGTCCGACACCCATCCGACCACGGGCGCACCGAGGGGCGTCCCGCCGAGGAAGATCGCGAAGTAGAGCGCCATGACGCGACCGCGCATCGCGGGGTCCGTCGTCGTCTGCACATACGCATTCGCGCTCGTCATGAGGGTCAGCGCGAACAGGCCGACCGGCACGAGGGCCACCCCGAACAGCCACAGGGTGGGAGCGAGGGCAGCCAGCACGCAGGCGATCCCGAACGCGGCCGACGCCCCGAAGATGAAGCGCAACCGGGGCCGTTCCCGCCGTGCGGACAGCAGGGCGCCCGCGACCGACCCCACAGCCATCACCGAGGACAGCACGCCGAAGACACCGGCGTCCTGCCCGAACTCGGTGCGCGCCATGGCTGCGATGAACACCGCGAAGTTCAGGCCGAAGGTACCGACGATGAAGATCGCGAGCATGACCACCATCAGGTCCGGGCGCTGCCGAACGTACAGGAATCCAGCGCGGATCCGCCCCTTGCCCGGCGCCGAGCGGGGCTGCTTGTTGAGCTCGGAGCTTCGCATGGCGAGCAGCACGTAGACCATCGCCCCGAACGTCACCGCATTGATCATGAACACCCAGCCGGGCCCCACGCCGGCCGTGAGCAGACCGGCGACGGCCGGACCGACCAGGCGCGCGCCGTTGAAGGAGGCACTGTTGAGCGCCACGGCGTTGGGGAGGTAGTCGTCCCGCACGAGCTCGGACACGAAGGCCTGCCGTGCCGGGGCGTCGAAGGCCGAGACGACGCCCAGCGCCAGGGCGAACGCATACACGTGCCACAGGGCGGCGACGTCGAGGATGACCATCAGGCCGAGGCCGACTCCCAGGAGCGCCATGGCCACCTGCGTGGTCGCGAGAAGCCGTCGTCGGTCCACCGTGTCGGCGATGAGGCCGGCCCAGGGCGCGATGACGAGCTGCGGACCGAGTTGGAGTGCCATCACGATCCCGAGGGCGGACGCATTCTGCTCCGTGAGGATGTCGTAGACCAGCCAGTCCTGCGCGGTCCGCTGCATCCAGGTGCCGATGTTCGAGATCAGGGCTCCGATGAACCACAACCTGTAGTTGTGGATACCGAACGAGCGGAAGGTGCTCAACGCCCCCTCCTCCCGCTTCGGCGCCACTGGTCCGTCACTCGGCGTCGGGCTGCCCGTCGGACGTCCCGGCGTCCTGGGAATCGACTGTCGAATCACCGGCGCGCGCATCATCCGAGGAGGATCCGCCGGCGGTCGCGGGGGCGGGCGGGTTGCCGGCCTCGCCTGCACTGCCCGCAGGTGCCGGATCCCCAGGGGTTGCCTCGTCCGGCTGCGAGTCCTCGGGGCGCACCCTTTCGGACCACGGCAGCCATTCGGGTGCCAGCAGGGAGGCCGACGACGGCAGCAGTCCCACCTCGCACACCGTCACGTCCTTGCTGCGCGCCACCCGGGCAACGGTCGAGAACCACTGCCATCCCCCGTATCCGGGCACGAAGGCCTCGAACCGGTGGGTCACCAGGCGCTCGCCCTCGACGGTGGCGGACACGTGCCGCCCTACCTGCGCTTCCGGCGCAACCTCGAGCACGCCGAGGCGGGCACGCTCGACGGCCGCTTCGAGGACGGCGTCCGACTTCGGGATGCGTCGTGACGCACGCGGTTTCCGTGGTGCCTCGACGGGCGCCCCGACCGCGTCGTCGGCCTCGCCCGCAGTCGCTCCGGTGTCGGTCGGAGCAGCGCCGTCGGCGGTCTCCAGGTTGCTCGAGGTCATGGTGGAAGCCTACGCGTCGAGGTCGTCGGCGACTGCCCGCAGGACAGCCGCGACCTTCGACGCGTGTGCCTTCTCGGGGTAGCGCCCCTTGCGGAGGCCGTTGGACACTCCGTCGAGCAGCTTGATGAGGTCCTCGGTGATGACGGCCATGTCATCGGCACTCTTGCGGGTGGCCTTCACGACGGAGGGAGCCTGCTCGAGGATCCGCGCGGAGAGCGCCTGGAGCCCTCGTCGACCGTCTGCCACTCCGAATTCCAGCTTGGTGCCGACCTTCACCTCGCTGACGCCGGCAGGCAGGGCGGAGGCGTGCAGGAAGACTTCCTTGCCGTCGTCCGTGGACAGGAACCCGAAGCCCTTGTCCGCGTCGAACCACTTAACTTTGCCGATGGGCACGTCGTTTACCTCTTCTTAGCTGTACCGGGCGAAGTCGCCTGCGGTCGTGGCCCCGCGCGCATGGACCGTCCGGCGCCCTCGGGCACCGCCACCGCCGGGGAAGTCTGTGTCTCCTAGGATATAGCTTCTGCCGCCACTCCCCGGCCGTGGTTCTTGTAGTCTTGGACGGCTATGATTCCTGACGAACCAGCGCCGAGCCGCTCCCCCGACCAGCCCCAGCCGGAGGATGTCCGCGACAGCGGGGCGGAGGAATCGCAGCGCGGGCGGTTCGTGGTCATGATCCTCGCCGTGGCCTTCGCCGTCATCGGATTGCTGTCCCTGGCGGCCATCCTGCTAGCGGCCTTCCTGGGGGGTTACGTGTGGCCGGGCTTCGTGCTGGCGACCTATTTCTGCCTGCCGATCGCCTTCCTGCTGATGACCTCGCTCGTCCTCTGGTCCGTCGTCACCCGTCGGAGATCCTGACTCCGGCAACCGCGATGACGTAGCCGGCGCGATCTCCGACCGAACCTTCGGCGGCACGTGGGGCGGGCCGAACGACCCGAGGTGTGTCGGAGGCGCCGGGTAACCTTGAGGTGATGTCCGCAATCCGAGCACTGGCCGATGAGCTGGCCCGCCGGAGCGATGACGAGCTACGCCGGCTCCTGGCCGTGCGACCCGATCTCATCCTTCCCCCGGTGCCCGATTTCGCCGCGCTCGCGGCACGCGCATCCACCCGTGCCAGCCTGCAGCGGGCCCTCGACAACCTCACGCGGCCGCAGCTCCAGGTCCTCGAGGCGATCGTGGTACTCAGCGAGGACGACGGCGGCCCCATCGCCTACGAGCGTTTGCTGTCGGCCTTCGCCACGGCAGACCGCCCCGGCCTCGATGCCATCGTCGCCGAGCTCGGACACCGGGCCCTCGTCATCGGTACCGTTCCGCAGGAGCTTCTGCCCGTCGGAGCCCTGGCCGACGCGCTGGGACCCTATCCCGCCGGTCTGGGACGGCCCTTCCGGACGCTCGCGCGCTCGATCCCGCGCTTCGGTCCGGCACTCGTGGACGCGGTGCGGCTCGTGGTGGACGGCCTCGATACCGAGGCCATGAACTCGGCCTCCGCAGCCCCGGCGCTGGACAGGGCCCTGGCGGATCCCCTCACCTGGAGCCGCGTCATGACCGATGCTCCCGAGGGAGCCGCCATGCTCCTCTCCCGCTTACGCGATGCGCCGGTCGGGTCGACGTCGACGGGCGGAGACGGCGGCGCCTCGCCCGCCGTGCGCTGGCTGCTGGAGCGGTGCCTGCTTGCGCCGCTGGATGCGCTGCACGTCGAACTGCCGCGGGGCGTGGGGAGGGCGCTGCGCGGGCACGCGGTCCACACAGCACTGGAGACCGTGCCGCCGGTAGCCGTCGGGCGCACCGTTAGTGCGCGCGTGAGGGACAACGCGGCGTTCGGGGCGATCGCGGAAACACTCCGGCTGATGACCGCGCTCCTCGGTTCGGCCGCCGGCACCCCGGTAGCGACGCTCCGCTCGGGAGGAGTGGGCGTCCGTGAACTGCGTCGTCTGCGCGAGGTCCTGCGCACTACCGACGCGGAAGCCGCATGGCTGCTGGAACTCGCCGCCGCCGTCGGCCTCCTGAGCCTCGATCCCGACGATTCACGCTGGAAGGCCTCGCGGCTCGACGCCTGGGAGGCGCTCGACCGTGAAGCGCAGTGGCTGCTCCTCGTCGAGGGATGGCTCTCGGTCGACCGGGCACCGGCGCTGGTCGGCTCCAGGATGCCGGACGGCACCGCCGTCAACGCCCTTGCCGCCGAGGCCTCGCGCCCTGACGCCCCGATGGTGCGCCAGAGGCTCCTTGCAGCCGCCCTGGAACTGTCGAGCACTGCTGGCACCAGCCACGAAGCGGCCGGCCGGCCGGGCGGCGCCCGCACGGGACCAGGTGACGACGGCGAAGCAGGGGATGTGCCGGTCCTCACTGACGAGTCGGTCATCGCCCTCGCCACCTGGCATCAGCCGCGCCTGCACCGGCGCTTCGCCCGGCTGCTGCCCGGGATGCTCGTCGAGGCCGCACTCCTCGGGCTGACCGGAGGTGGCGCGCTGACGCTCGCGGGCCGACTGGTCGCCGAGGGGCGCTTTGAGGATGCGTCACGCGCCGTCGGGGAGGCTCTACCCGCCCCGGTGGCGCACGTCGTCCTCCAGGCGGACCTCACCGCCGTCGCACCCGGGTACCTGCAGCCCGAGGTGGCGCGCGGGCTGCTGCGGCTGTCCACGCCGGAGGGACAGGGCCCGGCGACGACCTACCGGTTCTCCGCGGAGTCCATCCGGTCCGCGTTGGACCTCGGCGAGGATGCATCGTCGATCCTCGGGTTCCTGCGGACCCACTCGGTGACCGAGATCCCGCAGGCACTCTCCTACCTCGTGGAGGACACCGCGTCCCGGTACGGCAGCCTGCGGGTGGGCCGGGCGGGCAGCTATCTCCACACGGAGGACGACGCCGTCATCGCGACGGTCTTGGCGGACCCGCGTGCCGCGTCGCTCGGTGTCAACCGGATCGCGCCGACGGTCCTGGTGGCGCCGGCCTCCCCCCAGGAACTGGTCGCGCTCCTCAGGAGCCTCGGTTTCTCGCCCGCGTCCGACGCCGTCGTGGGGATCGGGGCGGTCACGGAGCGGAGCGAGCCCGTTCCCGCCGCGCGGGTCCCCCCGGAGCAGCTCCGGTCGCGGCTCAATCCGTGGTCGGTGGCGGAGGAGGAGATCTCGGCGCAGCTTACTGCCCTGCGCTCGGCGCGCGCCGGCGCCCCGGACGCGGCCGCCGCTTCGGACAGCGAGACGCTCGTCAGCCTGGAAACTCTGCGCTCGGCGATCAGGTCACGCAGCCGCATCCGCCTCGGGACCGCGGACAGCGAAGGGAATCATGTGCGGCAGGTGCTTGTTCCACTCTCGGTGTCGGGAGGTCGCCTGCGCGTGTTCGACCCCGAGAAGCAGGTAGAGAAGGTCGTGTCCGTCCACCGCGTCATGGACGTGGAAATCCTCGAAGGGAGTCCCTCAGATGGTTGACGGGCCGCTGATCGTCCAGAGCGACAAGACCATCCTGCTGGAAGTGGACCACGAGCAGGCCACGGAGGCGCGGCATGCGATCGCCGCTTTCGCCGAACTCGAGCGCGCTCCCGAGCACGTGCACAGCTACCGGCTCACGCCGCTCGGTCTGTGGAATGCGCGCGCCGCGGGGCTCGACGCCGAGCGTGTGCTGGACACGCTCCTGAAGTACTCCCGTTTTCCCGTGCCGCACGCGCTCCTGATCGACATCGAGGACACGATGTCGCGCTACGGCCGGCTGCGGTTGGAGAAGGACCCGCAGCACGGACTCGTGCTGCGCACCTCCGACTATCCGGTGCTCGAGGAGGTGCTGCACGCCAAGAAGATCCAGCCATTGCTGGGACCGAGGATCGACGGCGAGACCGTGGTCGTCCACTCCTCCCAGCGCGGGCAGCTCAAGCAGCTGCTGCTCAAGCTCGGGTGGCCCGCCGAGGACTTCGCGGGCTACGTCGACGGGACGCCGCATCCAATCGTGCTCGACGAAGACGGCTGGACCCTGCGCCCCTACCAGCAGCTCGCGGTCGAGAACTTCTGGTCCGGCGGATCCGGCGTCGTGGTCCTGCCCTGCGGAGCGGGGAAGACCCTGGTCGGGGCGGCCGCCATGGCGACGAGCCAGACCACGACGCTCATCCTCGTGACGAACACGGTGTCGGCACGGCAGTGGAAGGACGAACTGCTCAAGCGAACCTCGTTGACCGAGGAGGAGATCGGCGAGTACTCGGGCGCGGTCAAGGAAGTCCGGCCCGTGACGATCGCGACGTACCAGGTGCTCACGACCAAGCGCGGCGGGCTGTACCCGCACCTCGAGCTGCTCGACGCGAACGACTGGGGCCTCATCGTCTACGACGAGGTCCACCTCCTTCCCGCTCCGATCTTCAAGATGACGGCGGACCTCCAGGCCAGGCGCCGGCTCGGGCTGACGGCGACCCTCGTCCGGGAGGACGGCAGGGAGGGCGAGGTGTTCTCCCTGATCGGGCCGAAGCGGTACGACGCCCCCTGGAAGGACATCGAGGCCCAGGGCTACATCGCGCCCGCTGACTGCGTCGAGGTGAGGGTGGACCTTCCGCGAGACGAGCGCGTCGCCTACGCGATGGCTGATGACGCCGACAAGTACCGTCTGTGCGCCACGTCGGACACGAAGTCGGACGTGGTGGAGAAGCTCGTCGCAGCACACGAGGGTGAGCAGCTCCTGGTCATCGGTCAGTACATCGACCAGCTCGACGACCTCGCGGCCCGGCTCGGAGCCCCGGTCATCAAGGGGGACACGTCGGTGAAGGAACGGCAAAGGCTTTTCGCGGCCTTCCGGGCGGGTGAGATCCATGTGCTGGTGGTGTCCAAGGTCGCGAACTTCTCGATCGATCTGCCGGAGGCGTCGGTGGCGATCCAGGTATCCGGGTCCTTCGGGTCGCGGCAGGAAGAGGCGCAGCGCCTGGGACGGCTGCTCCGGCCCAAGACGGACGGCCGTGCCGCCCGTTTCTACACCGTCGTCGCACGGGACACGCTGGACCAGGACTTCGCTGCGAAACGGCAGCGTTTCCTGGCCGAGCAGGGCTACGCCTACCGCATCCTCGATGCGTCGGCCATAGGTGACCGGGGAGCCAGGGACTGACAAGGGGCTTACAGCAGGCGTACAGCAGATTCACAGCATCCGTGCGGATACTGGTGGCGTGAAGAAAACTGGCCCTGAAGCGAAACTCCTGGTCGTCGACGACGAACCGAACATCCGCGAACTGTTGTCCACCTCGCTGCGATTCGCCGGTTTCGACGTCGTCGCCGCAGCGAACGGCCGCGATGCCCTCGCAGCCGCTGAGACTCACAACCCCGACCTCGCAGTGCTCGATGTCATGCTGCCCGACATGGACGGCTTCACCGTCACGCGCCGGCTGCGGGCGGCCGGCCGGCACTTTCCCGTCGTCTTCCTGACCGCTCGTGACGACACCGACGACAAGGTGACCGGACTGACGGTCGGCGGCGACGACTACGTCACCAAGCCGTTCAGCCTGGACGAGGTGGTCGCCCGCATCCGAGCGGTCCTGCGCCGCACGCATCCCCTGGAGGACGACGACGCCGTGATCCGCGTCGACGACCTCGAACTCGACGACGACGCGCACGAGGTCCGGCGCGGAGGCGAAGTCATCGACCTCTCGCCCACCGAGTTCAAGCTGCTGCGCTATCTGATGATGAACCCGAACCGCGTACTGTCCAAGGCTCAGATCCTCGACCACGTGTGGGAGTACGACTTCAACGGGGACGCCTCCATCGTGGAGTCCTACATCTCCTACCTCCGTCGCAAGATCGACAGGAACCCCAACGCGGTGGCCCTGATTCAGACCAAGCGCGGCGTGGGATACCTGCTGCGGACTGCCGACAAGCGGTAGAGCGTCTCCTGTGCTCAAACGCTGGAACGCGGCGTCCCTCAGATCGCAACTCGTAGCGATCATCATGCTCCTGATGGTCGTGACGGTGGGCATCACGGGACTCGCGACGGTGTCCCTGCTCCGTGACGGTCTCGTGGACCGCATCGACGCCGATCTCAGGAACAACGCGGAGAAGGTCGCCGGCGATGTCTACTCCGCGGAACAGGAGACGGACGGCGCCGTCCTGAGGTACTACGCGGCCCTGCTCGATCCCGACGGTTCCATCGTCGTGGCGAACCAATCCGATGATGCGGTGGACGTTCCCGACCTCGATGGCATCACCCAGAAGCGCATCATCGAACTCAACGGCGACGGGTTCGATGTCGCCAGCACCGACGCGGACAGCCAGGGCTGGCGGGTACGCATCTTCCGCCTGGCGAACACTGAAGGCTATCTCGCCATCGCCTCCCGTCTGAACACCGTGAACGAGTCGCTGCAGGAAGCAACGGAGATCATCTTCACCTCCGGGCTCGTGACCACCGCACTGGCTTCGCTCATCGCCTTCGTCACCGTGACGCGTCAGTTCGCCCCGCTCGCGCGCGTGGAGCGGACCGCAGCCGCCATCGCCGCCGGAGATCTCTCACGGCGGGTCGCCGTCGAGCGTCCGGCCACCGAGATCGGGCGGCTGTCGAGATCACTCAACGCGATGCTCGCGCACATCGAACGCGCATTTGCCGCGCGCACCGCCTCGGAGACGAAGATGCGGCGATTCGTCGCCGACGCCTCGCACGAACTCCGGACTCCGCTCGTCACCATCCGCGGCTACTCCGAGCTGTATCGGCATGGGGCACTCCAGAAGGAGGAGGACGTCGCGGCAGCTATGGGCAGGATCGAGAGCGAAGCGATCCGCATGGGCCAACTCGTGGAGGACCTGCTCACCCTCGCCAGGATCGACGAACAGCGCCCTCCCGAGGTGAAGCCCGTGGATCTCATGGTGCTCGGGCATGATGCAGCCTTCGACGCGAGCGCGACTGCCCCGGACCGGTCCATCACCGTGATCGGTCTGGACGGCGGGAAGCCCCGGTCCGCCCCCACGAAAGGGGACGAGGCGCGCCTCCGGCAGGTCGTCGCCAACCTCATGACCAATGCACTGCGCTACACACCCGAGGGCTCGCCGATCGAGATCGCGGTAGGCGTTGCACCGGTGCTCCACGGCCACAGCGACTCCGTCCTCGAGGTCCGCGACCACGGCCCCGGGATCTCGGAGGACGACGCCGCGAAGGTCTTCGAGCGTTTCTACCGTGCGGACACGTCACGTCATCGGGAGACGGGCGGAACAGGGCTCGGGCTCGCGATCGTCGCCGCGCTCGTAGCGCAGCACGACGGCACGGTCCGCCTGGAGGACACCGAAGGCGGCGGAGCCACCCTGTCGATCCGGCTACCGCACGTCCCGCTCGCCGAGTCGGGGGACGACGCCCACGCCGACGGGAACGGTGACGCGGACGCCGCGGTCCAGCGGAATGCCGGACAAGAGCGCATGCGGACCCCCGCGCAGCAGCGCCCTCCCGTCACCATCACTCCTCCACAGGCGCCCCCTGCAGGACCGGTTGTCCACAAAAGCCGCGACGACCGCTGATCCTGCTGCACCGCACCCTAGCGTCGATACCGTCAAGGAAGCGCGAGCACACGGGAGCAGAGCATGGCATTCTTCAACGTAGACACCGATAGCCTGGCGGCCAAGAGCAGCCAGGTGCAGGGCACCATCGCGAGACTCCAGGCGGAGGTCAACTCGATGCAGGCCGGCCTACGCGAACTCGAGGGTCTGTGGACGGGCCAAGCGGCCACCAATTTCCAGCAACTCATCCTGCAGTGGCGGGCTACCCAGCAGCAGGTGGAGGAATCCCTTACCGGCATCAACGAGGCCCTCACGGTCGCGACCCAGCAGTACGCGGAGGCTGAGCAGAGCAACGCGCGCATGTTCATGAGTTGATTCCGGAGCACTGCCCAGCAGCACGAGAAGGGCGGCACCCCCGACCGGGGGTGCCGCCCTTCTCGTGCGTGTGCGCAGGTGGCGCAGCAAGCGGTATGGGGACTAGAAGCCGCCCATGCCGCCCATGCCACCCATGTCGTCGCCGCCACCGGCGGGAGCAGCCTTCTCGGGCTTGTCCGCAACGACGGCTTCCGTGGTGAGGAACAGGCCTGCGATCGACGCTGCGTTCTGCAGGGCCGAACGGGTGACCTTCACGGGATCGTTGACTCCGGCGGCCAGCAGGTCCTCGTACTCCCCGGTAGCGGCGTTCAGGCCGTGACCGGCGGGCAGCCCGCGCACCTTGTCGACGACGACGCCGGGCTCGAGGCCTGCGTTGAAGGCGATCTGCTTGAGCGGCGCATCGATGGCAACGCGGACGATGTTCGCGCCCGTGGCCTCGTCACCCGAGAGCTCGAGGTTGGCGAATGCCTTGGCGCCGGCCTGGATGAGGGCAACGCCACCACCGGCGACGATGCCTTCCTCGACGGCTGCCTTCGCGTTGCGGACGGCGTCCTCGATGCGGTGCTTGCGCTCCTTGAGTTCGACCTCCGTAGCGGCACCGGCCTTGATGACTGCAACGCCGCCGGCCAGCTTGGCCAGGCGTTCCTGCAGCTTCTCGCGGTCGTAGTCCGAGTCCGAGTTCTCGATCTCGGCGCGGATCTGGGCAACGCGTCCGGCGATGGCGTCGGCGTCGCCGGCTCCCTCGACGATCGTGGTCTCGTCCTTGGTCACGACGACCTTGCGGGCGGTACCGAGCAGGTCGAGGGTGGCGGTCTCGAGCTTGAGGCCGACTTCCTCGGCGATGACCTGACCACCGGTGAGGATCGCGATGTCCGCGAGCTGCGCCTTGCGGCGGTCGCCGAAGCCCGGAGCCTTGACGGCGACGGACTTGAAGGTGCCGCGGATCTTGTTGACCACGAGGGTGGCCAGGGCTTCACCTTCGATGTCTTCGGCGATGATCAGCAGCGGCTTGCCGGACTGCATGACCTTCTCGAGGACTGCTACGAGGTCCTTGACGTTGCTGATCTTCGAGTTGACGATCAGGATGTAGGGATCTTCGAGGACCGTCTCCTGGCGCTCTGCGTCGGTGACGAAGTAGCCGGAGATGTAGCCCTTGTCGAAGCGCATACCCTCGGTGAGCTCGAGCTCGAGGCCGAAGGTGTTCGACTCCTCGACGGTGATGACGCCTTCCTTGCCGACCTTGTCGAGGGCCTCGGCGATCAGGTCACCGATCTGCTTGTCCCCGGCGGAGATGGAAGCCGTGGCCGCGATCTGCTCCTTGGTCTCGATCTCCTTGGCGGAGGCGAGCAGCTCGTCGATGACGGCCTTAACGGCCTTCTCGATGCCGCGCTTCAGGCTCAGCGGGTCAGCGCCGGCCGCGACGTTGCGCAGGCCTTCCTTGACGAGGGCCTGGGCGAGAACGGTTGCGGTGGTGGTTCCGTCGCCTGCGACGTCGTCCGTCTTCTTGGCAACTTCCTTGACGAGTTCCGCGCCGATCCTCTCGAACGGATCGTCGAGTTCGATCTCCTTGGCGATGGAGACGCCGTCGTTCGTGATGGTGGGGGCACCCCACTTCTTCTCGAGCACGACATTGCGACCACGGGGGCCGAGGGTTACTTTGACGGCGTCAGCGAGGGTGTTCAGGCCTCGCTCGAGGCCGCGGCGGGCCTCTTCATCAAAAGAAATGATCTTGGCCATAACGGCGTAGGTCCTTTCGGGGACGGTTGCATTTCAGCACATCAATGCTTGCCTGCGTGTGGTGCCCGCGACGGCTGGGCCTCGCCGGAACGATCTCTTTCACGTTCCGGCTCCGCCCCCACCACAGAGGTTTGCCTGCTTCACCCATCACGCCCAGCCTTAGCAGTCTGCGCGCGTGAGTGCTAAGTCAATAATTAGCACTCTCACCCCATGAGTGCAACCCGCCGAACCCGTGGTGCGCGCTCCTGAAGGACGGAAAGGAGCCGCTGGGCGGGAAGCCGTGGCGCGGATGCCTGCGAGGGCATAGGTTGGGCGAACCACAAGCAACGAGAGGCACAGTGTCCACGCCAGCAACCGGTCCTGACAGCAAGGGATCCGACGAGCATCGCCAGGGGAACGAGGTCGCGGACGGCGGGGCAGACGGTGCCCCATCCGCGCCCCGGCCTCCTGGAACGCAGGGTACCCCCAAATCCCCGGCCGGCGGCCCGGGGAGCATCTCCGACCCTCCGTACTCGCCTCAGGATGGGCACCCCTATGCTCCGCAGACAGCCGCGCCGAATCCGTATGCGGCCGGCCCCTCTTTCCAGGGGCAGTACGGCCAGTCCGGGTTCGGTCAGACTCCGCCGCCACAGGGACAGTACGGTCATGCGCCCTATGCCCAAGCGCCGTACGGACAGGGTGCATCCCAGCAGGGCGGGTACAACCAAGGGCCCTTCGGCCAGCCCTACGCGCCGCAGAAATCGCGCGTGATCGCCGGGATCCTCGGCATCCTGCTGGGATCGCTCGGGAGCCACCGGTTCTATCTCGGGTACACCACGATCGGGATCGTGCAGATCCTCATGTCCACGGTCGGCGCGATCTTCACGTTCGGCCTAAGCGCCATCGCGGCCGGGATCTGGGGACTCGTCGAGGGCATCATGATCCTGGTCGGCCCGGAGCAATTCCGCAGGGACGCCCAGGGCATCCCGCTCAAGGACTGACGCCGGAACGGGTGGGGGCGGTTCGCTCCCACTCGCCGCGGGTCACGCCGAACACGACGGCGTCGTACACCTCGCCGCGAACCTCCCGCGCGTCCCGGAAACGTGCCTCCTCCCGCCACCCCGCCTTCTCCCCGACCCTGCACATGGCGGCATTGCCCGACCAGGTCGCGAAGTCGAGCCGGCGGATGCCGGTCGAGGAGAAGAGGTGAGCCGCCCACAGGGTGAGTGCCTCGAGCCCCACTCCACGTCCACGGTGGCTTGGATCGAAGACCGTGATCCCGACCCGGCGCCAGTCGGATACCTCGCACTCGTAGTACCAGGACACGACGCCGATCAGGGAGTCCGTGCCACGGTCGGCGACGACTGCCCTGCGCGGTGGGGCAGCGGTGCGCGGCTGATCCAGCAGCGAACCGAGCGAGCGCACGAGGGTGTCCGCTTCGGCGTCGTCGGGCACGGGGAAGTAGGGCCCGTCCCAGTCATGCCATTCGTGGTGGGGGCGCAGCCACTCGCGGTAGATCGGCAGGTCCCCCGCCCGCCAGTCCCTGATCCGGACCAGCCGTCCCTCGAGCTGCAGCGGAACGATTACTGGAATCCGGGTCCGAGGACCACGAGGATGCCGGAAGCGACGGAAGGGCTGTCCACGAGGCTCGTGATACCGAGATCGGCTGCTACCGCCTCTGCGCTGGCGCGCTGTGCTTCACCGCTGTAGAGGACCACCGAAGCATCGACGGGGGTACCGGCCCAGTTGCCGGGGAAAGCGGAGTTCCACCCGGCGGCGGCGAGTCGACCGGCCACCGAGGACGCCAGGCCCGGAGCGCCCGTGCCGTTGAGAACGCTCACCGCTTGGGTCCGGTCGGGAACTCCGGCCTGCTCGTCGATGGCGGACGGAGTTGCGGCGGCGCCGACCTGTTCCGTCGGCTCCGTGCTCACCGACACGTCCGGAGTGACTGCGGGTGACGGCGTGCTCGACGCCGATGGTGCAGCGGCCGAAGGTGCGCTTTCGGAGGCGGAAGCAGTGGGAGAAGAAGTTGCAGCGGCAGTGGCAGTGGCAGTCGGGGCCGGATCACTCGCGGTGATGGAGGTTGCAGATGCACCTTCGGTAGCACCGGCGAGGCCCAGCCGGGGAAGGATGAAGTAGGCACCCAACCCGATGAGGAGTGCGAGGATCCCCACCGTGATCTTGAGTCCCAGACCGCTCGATCCTGCCGGGATGAGCCGTTCCCGGTGCACACCCTGGCGCGCGGAGGACTCCGGGATCTTGTCGAACTCGTCCCGCGGGTGGTCAGTCATGATTCAGGGTTGTCCTTCGGTGTGTCGGGTGCCTCGGGCGACGCTAGATGTCCGCACCCAGACGGCGTGCCGAGCGTTCCCTCTGGCGGGTGGACCTCAGTCGCCTCAGCCGCTTGACGAGCATGGGATCGTGCGCGAGCGCCGCCTCGGTGTCGATGAGCGCGTTGAGGAGTTGGTAGTAGTGGGTGGCGGACATGTTGAACAGGTCACGGATGGCCTGCTCCTTCGCGCCGGAATACTTCCACCACTCGCGTTCGAGCGCGAGCATGCGCTGCTCCCGGTCCCCGAGGGCCGGCTTCGCGTCCTGACCGGGGGGCGTGTCATCGATACGTCGCAGTGGCTCGGCCATGTCCGCTTCCGCCTTCCGTCGACTCGGCACAACTCAGACCATGGTAGTTCCGAATTACACGCCTGTCATTTACGCGGCACCTTAGGGCGGCACAGGCGAGAATGGGACCATGATCCACGACGACGGCGCGCTCTTCGACCTGACGGATCTCGCCCGGGGCACGCAGCGGACGCCGAGCGTGCGCGATCCGCGACCACCGGCCTCTCCGCTGCCCGCGCCGAACGCTTCGTTCCCGTTCGCCGCTCCGGCGAGGGTGGAGGACCTGCTGCCCGCTGATTGGGCCGCTGCACTGAAACCCGTCGAGACGGTCCTCCATGGGCTGGCAGGGGCCCTCACGGACGAGCTCTCCAGCGGCCGGCGGGTCCTGCCGGACGCGCAGCACATCCTCCGCGCCTTCACCTCGCCGCTCGATCGGGTGCGGGTCGTCATCGTGGGGCAGGATCCCTACCCGACCGTCGGGCACGCCGTCGGGCTGAGCTTCGCCGTCGACCCCTCCACACGACCCATCCCGCGCAGCCTCGTGAACATCTTCCGCGAGCTGTCCGCCGACACGGGGGCGGCGGTACCCGCATCTGGCGACCTGTCGGGTTGGGCCGAGCAGGGGGTGCTCCTCCTCAACCGTGTCCTCACCGTGCGCGCCGGCGAGATCGCCTCGCACCGGGGCCTCGGGTGGGAACTCGTGACGGACGCAGCCATCCGGGCCCTCGTCGCACGCGGAGGTCCGCTCGTCGCCGTCCTGTGGGGCAAGGACGCCCTCCGCCTCAAGCCCCTGCTCGGCCGGACACCCACGGTCGAGTCCGCGCATCCGAGCCCTCTGTCGGCCTCCCGTGGGTTCTTCGGCTCTCGGCCGTTCACCCGTGTGAACGGCCTGCTCGAACAGCAGGGCGCCGAGCCGATCGACTGGTCGCGAACAACTGCCCTCCGGGCCGCCTGAGCGCTCCGTCCCTCGGCGGCGCCGAGGGACGGTCTCCGGTAGGACGCCTGCCCCCGGCTCTCGAGGGGACGGCCCCTCCAACTTCCGGAAGTCGGCAGGGCAGCCTATCGCCGCCGGTTGCGCTGCCTCTCGTTGGAGCTGAGCTTCCGCGTGAAGGGCCGCGCGAGGTTGTCGCCCAGCACGACGCCTGCGGCGATCGCCAGCACGACGGTCAGCGCATTGAAGAGCCCCAGCGCTCCGCCGGATCCGACGTCGGGCTCGATGGTGAGCGCGTACATGGAGCGGAAGATGGTGAGCCCGGGATACAGGAAGAGGACGGCGGGCACCGCGACGACGAGTTGTGGAGCCCCGAGCCGGAGGGCGACGATGCGGGCCAACGCGCCGATCAGGATCGCGGCCAGCGCCGGCGCGAGCCGGTATCCGACACCGGCCGTCATGGCGCTGACCAGCAGGAGGTAACCGGCCACTGCGACGAGCGACGTCGGGATCACGAGCTTCACGTCGGTCTGCTCCGCGATGCAGATCATGGCCACGGCGATGAAGATCAGCACGGCGACGACGGGCCAGGGGTACTGGGAGCCGGCTGACTGGAGGACCTCGAGCTCGGGGATGCCGAGTGCTGCCCCGACGACCAGCGCGACGGCGATCCCTGCCACGAGGGCCGCGAACACCAGGATCGCAGAAAGGAACCTGCCGGCTGCGGTGACGGGGAATCCGTTGATCGCGTCCTGGGTGGCGGACACGAGCCGGCCGGTCGGCAGCAGCAGGAGGATGCCGCCCACCACCACAAGCGCCGGTTCGATCGGAACCCGGAGCCACCAGAACAGCATCGCCACAAGGGTGATGAGCGCGGAGGACGTCGCGACGGAGAAGAACTCGGGAACCCTCCACTCGCCGAGTTTCCGGCTCACGAGGTCCACCAGGATGCAGCTGACGAACCCGACGAGGGATCCGAGCGGCGTACCTCCGATGAAGGCGACGATCGCGGCGGAGAAGATTCCGAAGGCCGCCGTCACCATCCACCGCGGGAAGGGCTTGGGCCGGTGGGTGATTTCGTCGAGCCGGTGTGCGGCCTCCGTGCGGGAGACGCCGCCGTCGGCGATGTCGGACACGAGGCGGTGGATGGCAGTGAGCCCTGCGTAGTTGTTGGTCCATGACCGCACCACGCGCAGCACCGTGGTCGGCGTCTGGTCCTTGGCCGAGTAGTTCAGCACGACGGACTGGTTGGTGATGTCGACCTCGATGTCGTCCAGACCGAAAGCCGCTGTGACGGCGATGATGCTGGTCTCCACCTCCAACGCGCCCGCCCCGTACCGGAACATGGTCTCCGCCAGGTTGAGCGCGAAGTCCAGTGCTTTTCGAGCGCTGGCATCGGGTCCGCCGACCTGGATCATCGGATTGGCATAGGGGCTTCCAGCCAGGCGCTCGACGATGCTCATCGCCTGCGTGGGCGGGGCTTCGCCCTGAACGAGGCGGCGGAGCATGGAGCGGGCAGCAGCGTTGGAGCGCCCCGCTGAGGGTACGCGCTCGGGAGTGGTCGGCAGGGCGTCCGTGGGACGAACCGCCTGCTGGCGCTGGCGACCGGCGCGCGCCTGCCTCGGCTGGGTTGCCGATTTCCTGCCCGGTTTCGTGGCGGGTCGGTCGCTACTGCCATCTCCGGCCCGCTTGCCCGCAGCCAGTTTCTTCTTCTCGTCAGCAGTAGGGTCGAAGGGGCGCTGGATCACCGGAAGCGCCTCCGCCACCGGCGAAGGATTGGAGGAAGGCGATGGGCCGTCCCCGGGGGTGGAACCGTCTTTCACAGCCGCCTTTCATGCTCCATCACCGCGGCGGACCGCGGGCTTCTCGTCAGTAGAACGGTTGGTGCGTCCGGCGCCAGTGCACCTGACGCGCTACGCGTTCGGCGATCGTGGTCCACACACGATACTTCCAGCCGCTGACGACCAGGTCGTAGCATCCGGCGAAATCCGTCACGGTCTTGGTGAAGCTCGTCTTGAACAGCCCGAGGCCGTGGTGCGGGTGGCTCGTGTCCTTGAGCTGGTCGCTGGGTGGCGTGCCGCAGAAGTCGTACTCGACGATGCCGAACTCGTCCTTCAGGTCGGTGATGGCGCGCCACTGCACGAGGTGCGAATCCCCGTACTGCCTGCGTCCGGGACGCGAACCGCCGTCCTTGTACGTACCCTTCGAGCCGTAGTTGATGACGAAGGCGCCGACGGAGGGCTCACCGTCCTCGTGCACGAAATAGAAGCGCCCCTGGCCGGCATCGACGAAGTTCTGCCAGAAGCGGCTGTAGTACTCGAAGGAGCGCATCCGCGCGGCGGATCGGTCCTCGATGTGCCCCATAAGGGAGTACATCGCACGGAACGTCTCTTCGCTGGGTTCCATGCGCTGCACCTCGACGCCCTCGCGGAGCGCGCGCCGCACGGCGTTCCGGCCGCGGGAGTGCAGGTTGCGCAGCAGCTGGTTCGCCTCCGGCGTGGTGTCCAGGATGGCGGTGCTGTCGTTGGGCTGCAGGTTGAAGGTCTTCACGAGTCCCGCGGCGGTGAAGGCGTCACGGAGCTCGGGGGTGTCGATCAGGTCCGGCTCCACCTTGATGGCGAAGACGTTGCGCCCCTCCCTGCGCGCGAGGTCGGCGACGGCCCGGGCGGCACCCGGGACGTGCTCGGCGTCCGTCACCGCCGGCCCCTTGATGAGGTACCACAGCGCCCCGATCACGGGCAGCTTCTTCTCGAGGACGAGGTTGTGGCTGGTGTAGCCGGGACCGTCGAGCACCACGAACCGGGGCCGCCATCCGTGGTGCGACTTGACCTCGGCGAAGGCCGCGGACTGGAGCATGTTTCCTCCACCCGGGTTCGCCGTGACGAGAGCGTCCCAGTTCTGCTGCTCAATTCCGGTGGCGAAACGAGCGCTGAAATCGACCAAGATTCCTCATTCACTGGTGGGCGGCAACCGAAGGACGCGGTCAAGTCTAGCGGTTGGACGATGCCCCACCCGGCACCATGACGCAAAGGTTGCCCCGGTGAACCGAGCGCCCTGTACTCGTCCGATCAGGGTGGTTAGCATCAGGATCATGGACTTCAGATACCTCGGAAACAGCGGCTTCAAGATCTCGGAGATCACCTACGGCAACTGGCTGACGCACGGCTCCCAGGTGGAGAACGACGTCGCCACCCAGTGCGTGCGCGCGGCGCTCGACGTCGGGATCACCACGTTCGACACAGCGGATGTGTACGCGAACACCGCGGCAGAGACCGTCCTCGGTGAGGCTCTGAAGGGCGAGCGCCGCCAGTCGCTCGAGATCTTCACCAAGGTCTGGGGGGCCACGGGCCCCAAGGGCCACAACGACGTCGGGCTCTCGCGCAAGCACATCATGGAGTCGATCGACGGCTCCCTGCAGCGCCTCCAGACCGATTACGTCGACCTGTACCAGGCCCACCGGTACGACTACGAGACTCCGCTCGAGGAGACGATGCAGGCCTTCGCGGACATCGTGCGCCAGGGGAAGGCCCTGTACATCGGAGTCAGCGAATGGACCGCCCAGCAGATCCGCGACGGCCACGCCCTCTCGAAGGAGCTCGGTTTCCAGCTGATCTCCAACCAACCCCAGTACTCGATGCTGTGGCGGGTCATCGAAGGTGAGGTCGTACCCACCTCGGAAGAGCTCGGACTGTCGCAGATCGTCTGGTCCCCCGTCGCACAGGGCGTGCTGACCGGCAAGTACAAGCCTGGCCAGCAGCCCGAGCAGGGGACGCGCGCCTCGGACGACAAGGGCGGTGCGGACATGATCAAGCGCTGGATGGGCGACGAGGTCCTCACCGGCGTCCAGAAGCTCGCTCCCATCGCGGACGGAGTAGGCCTCACGCTGGCGCAGCTGGCGATCGCCTGGGTGCTGCAGAACAAGAACGTCGCCTCGGCGATCATCGGGGCCTCGCGGCCCGAGCAGGTGGAGTCGAACGCCGTCGCAGCCGGCGTGAAGCTCGAGGACGATGTCCTGAAGGCGATCGACGACGCGATCGGTGACCTTGCCGAGACCGACGTAGCGAAGACCGTCTCCCCCGAAACGCGCCCGGTCTGATGGCGTCCCCGACGACATCGCTGAACGTCGCCGTCACCGGTTCGAGCGGCAAGCTGGGGCGCAGCGTCGTCCGCGGCCTGCGGGAGGCCGATCACACCGTCCTCGAACTCGACCAGTACGGCGAGCGCAGCCCGGGATTCCTGCGGATCGATCTCCGCGACTACGGGCAGGTGGTCGATGCCCTGCTCGGGGTGGACGACCGGCATGCCGGGTTCGACGCCGTCGTGCACCTCGGTGCCATCCCCGCCCCTGGGCTGCAGGCCGACGTCGCGACCTTCCACAACAACATGACGGCCACGTACAACGTCTTCCAGGCGTGCCGCCGGGCAGGGATCAAGCGCATCGTCTACGCGTCGAGCGAGACCGTCCTCGGGCTGCCGTTCGACACGCCTCCCCCGTACCTCCCGGTTGACGAGGACTACCCGGCCCGGCCCGAGAGCACGTATTCACTGGTCAAGCACCTCGAGGAACAGCTGGCCATCGAGCTCGCGCGCTGGGATCCGGAGCTGAGCATCACGGCGCTCCGGTTCTCGAACGTGATGGACCCGGAGGATTACGCGGAGTTCCCCTCCTTCGACACCGACGCCACGGCCCGGAAGTGGAACCTGTGGGGGTACATCGATGGTCGTGACGGCGCCCAGGCGGTGCAGAAGGCTCTGGAGAACGCTGCTTCCGGCTTCGACCGTTTCATCATCGCCGCAGCGGACACCGTCATGGGCCGGACGAGTGCGGACCTGGCGGCCGAGGTGTTCCCCGGCGTCGACGTCACGCGGGAGGTCGGTGAGCACGAGACCCTCCTCTCGATCGACAAGGCCCGGCGCCTCCTGGGCTACGAGCCCCGGCACACCTGGCGCGATCACGCCTAGCGGAGCCGATGCGGTCAGCGCGGAGGCCGAACTGTCGCCCGGACCGATTCATCAGTAGGCTGATGATCGAAGGATGCACAGCACCGACGAAAGGCAGAGAAGATGACCGAGAACCTTCCCGATGAGGAACTGACCATCGTGGGCGAGGAGCCCGACGTGCCGAACGACTCGTTGGCGCCAGAGGCCTTCGACCCGGTCCTCGAGGGCCAGCCGGACTCCTACGAGGGCGCGGCCGAGGAGAATCCGGATCGCTGGCAGGAGGACCCCCTCCTGCAGGACGAGCCGGGCGTCGAGGAAAGCGGCGACGACGAGAACGACTTCGACGAGAACGGCGTCTCCGAAATCGGCGAGGAGGGCTACCTCAGCGATCAGACCCTTCGCCAGGAGACCGCCGAGGCCCGCTTCGAGCACGGCGAAGAGCAGTATCCGCCCGAGGAGCCCACGCTCGGCGAGGCTGCTGCGGACGTCGATTTCGGCATGATGGAGGACGACGACGTCGATGCGAGCGACGATCCCGCCAACCGCGGCGGTTCGCCGCTGAACGCGATGGACGAGCAGGACATCAAGTAGCGCGCAGCGCGCGCACCGGAGGAGCCCCGAGCAGTGCTCGGGGCTTCGCTGCGTCCGGGCCCCGTCGAGGGACGCTGACAGCGCGCCCGCCCCGGTGTCCCGCCCCCGCCGTCCCGAACCTGCCGTCCCGAACCTGCCGTCCCGAACCTGCCGTCCCGAACCTGCCGTCCCGAACCTGCCGTCCCGATTCCGCTGTCGGTCCGCCGCGCGCACGTCATGACGAGCGGTGGTCGCCCCGCATCGTCCCCGCCGGGCGGCGGCCGCGCACAGCGGCGGTCGCGGCCGGAGGGCCGTCGATCGCGCAATGCGCCGGATGCACGGACTGAGCACGCGCCGCGCCCACCGGAAGTGTCGGCGTGCGGATGGTGAGCGCAGCGAGGAGTCCCCCGAGCACGAGTACGACGGCCCCGATGACGCACGCCGTGTCGAAACCCGCCTCGAACTGCACCGCGTCGCTGTAGGCGTCACCGCTGAGCCCCACGGCGGCCGGTAGAACCGCGATGGCGATCAGGCCTGCAGCACGCGCGACGGCGTTGTTCACCCCGGACGCCAGGCCCGCCTGGTGCTCGGGCACCGAGGACAGTGCGGTCGAGGTCAGGGGCGCCACGAGCAGGGACAGCCCCAGCCCGAGGACGACCACCGCGGGCAGCACGTCGAGCAGGTAGGACGCCGCCGGGCCGATCCGCAGCATGAGCACCAGCGCCAGGGCGCACACCAACGGTCCGGCGGTCATCGGGATCTTCGGGCCGATTCGAGCACTCAGAGCACCCGCGCGCGGCGAGAGGACGAGCATGAGTGCGGTGATCGGAAGCATCGCGACTCCCGATGCCACCGGACTGAAGCCTCCCACGACCTGCAGGTGGACGACCAGGAGGAAGAAGATGCCGCCGAACACCGCATAGATGAGGAAGGTGACCGCGTTCGCCGCGCTGAACTGCCGGTTGCCGAAGATCCGCAGTGGCAGCATGGGGTGCCCGGTGCGCCACTCGACGAGGAGGAAGGCCATGGCCGCCGTGATTCCGAGGATGCCGGAGGCGAGTACTGCGGGCGAGCCGGCTCCACGGGCCGGAGCCTCGATCAGCGCATACGTGGTGCCGCCGAGCGCCAGCGCGCCCAGCACCGCTCCCCCGACGTCGAGCCTGCCGGTCGCCTCGGCATCGTGCGTCTCCGGCACGTGCCGCGCGGCGATCCAGACGACGACGGCGGCGATGGGTACGTTGATGAGGAAGATCCAGCGCCAGGAGACGCTCTCCACGATCCAGCCACCGAGGAACGGACCGATGGCCGTCGCGACGCCGCCCAGTCCCGACCAGGCACCGATGGCACGGGCGCGGTCCTCGCCGGAGAAGGTGGCCTGGATGATGGCGAGGCTGCCCGGAGTCAGGAGGGCGCCGCCTACTCCCTGAAGAGCGCGCGCGGCGATGAGCAGTCCGGCGTCGGGAGCGAGCCCGCAGAGCAGGGATGCGACCGCGAACCAGATCACGCCCAGGACGAAGATGCGTCGCCTGCCGTAGCGGTCCCCCAGGGATCCGCCCAGCAGGATGAAGGACGCGAGGGTCAGCGTGTAGCCGGTGACCATCCACTGGAGGGCTGCGAAGTCGGCGTCGAGGTCCCCGCCGATTGTCGGCAGTGCGATGTTGACGACGGTCGCGTCGATGCCCGCGAGGCCCGAACCCAGGACGGTCGCCAGCAGGACCCATCGCGCCGGTGCGGTCTTCATCCGGATCCCGCCCATAGCCGCGCTCCCCTGCCCTTCGTCGCCCCGCCAAACCGCGGACCATGGTCAGTGTGGCACTCCACCGCCCCCGGGACCACCACCCCGCCGCTCCGTCGTGAGCTCCGTGACGAGGGCCACTTCCGGAATACCACTCGGGAATGCCCTGTTACCGCCCTCAGGACTCCGATTCGGAAAGCAGGACCCATGAAATTGTTCTCCCCCCTGACACTCGGCACCATCGAGATCCCCAACCGCGTGGTGATGGCACCCCTCACGCGCGTCCGCTCGGGTGACGCGGGCATCCCCGGTGACATCGTCGTCGAGCACTACCGCCAGCGAGCATCCCTCGGTCTGATCGTCAGCGAGGGCACCTACCCGAGCCACGCCGGTCAGGGTTTCCCCGGCCAGCCCGGCCTCGTCGAGGACGACCAGCTCGCGGGCTGGAAGCGGGTCACGGACGCCGTTCATGCCGACGGCGGGCGCATCGTCGCGCAGGTCATGCACGCAGGGCGCGTGACACATCCGGACACGAACGGCGGCTACGAGGTCGTGGCCCCCAGCGCCATCGCCATCACCGGCACCACGCGGACCAGCACGGGCAAGCAGCCCTACCCGGTACCGCATGCGCTGACCACCCAGGAGCTTCCGGGAATCATCGACGAGTTCGTCACGGCGTCGCGCAAGGCGATCGACGTCGCCGGATTCGACGGCGTCGAACTGCACGGTGCCAACGGCTACCTGCTGCACGAGTTCCTCTCGCCCGAATCGAACCAGCGCGACGACGCCTACGGCGGAACCCCCGAGAAGCGAGCCCGGTTCGTCATCGAGCTCGTGACCGCTGTCGCTGCCGAGGTCGGCGCGGAGAAGGTGGGCCTGCGCATCTCGCCCGCCCACAACATCCAGGACGCCCTCGAGACAGAGGGTGCAGACGTCCACGCGACCTACGGCGCGCTCGTCGACGCTCTCGCACCACTGAACCTCGCCTACCTGAGCATCCTGCACGCCGATCCGACGGGCGAGCTCGTCCAGGACCTCCGGACCCGGTTCGGCGGACCGTTCCTCATCAACAGCGGCTTCGGTGTCATCACGAACCGCGAGGAGGCCATCGCCATCCTCGAGGACGGTGTGGGGGATGCAGTCGTCGTCGGGCGTCCGGCCATCGCCAACCCCGACCTCGCCCGGCGCTGGCGCGAGAACCTGCCGGAGAACGAACCGAACCCGGCGACGTTCTACTCCACCGGGCCCGAGGGCTACATCGACTACCCGTTCTACGACGGTTCGGTCAGCAGCAACTGAGGCAGAGGCTGACCGAACGGCCCGGCGGACGAGTCGGTCGGCCCAGCTCGTCAGGCGCCCGCATCAGTCGATGGGGGCGCCTTCCTGTTCCTGCACCCGGTTCCCGCGCCTTCGTGAGACCCAGTCCGCGATCCGCGGGTAGCGGGTAGCGGACCAACCGATCAGGAGCGCGGCTCCGAGATGGGCGTGGAGCATCAGCATGGCCTCCGGCGAGTGCCCCCCGCTGGAAACGGCCCCGCCGACAGGCACCTGCTCCGTATGATGGCCGGAACCGCCCGTCAAGGAGGACGACGCCCCACCCAGTCCACCGAAGATCCAGTGCAGCGCCTGCTGGGTCACGCCGAGGAGCAGCATCGTCCCCCACAGTGGAAGGTGTGCCTGCGCCGCGATGGCCGACCCCAGGACGGCGAGCGCGGCCAGGCCGAGCAGGATGGGCATGCTCGGCAGCGCCCCTCCGCCTGCCACGTGCGCCACCACCCCCAGCCCGAGTGAAGCCAGTCCGACCAGGACCGCGCGCGCGACCAACCGGGATCGGTGGTTCGGCAGCCGGTTCGACTCGCGGCCGGCGAGCGCGCTAGTAAAGGTCTCCATACCTCGATCCTAGGCATGCCGGCGACCCTCCGTCACGGGAAAGGTTGCGGAGGTTACGCTCCCGGGCTACGGTCCGTAGACTGACAGTAAGGGAGCTTACTTTCCCTGCAACCGAAAGGACGAGCGCATGTCAGACAACCCCGGTGACGACGACCGCACCCACAACGAAGCACCCGCCGAAGGGGATACCGACGCCAACCCGGAGGACATCAGGGTCCACCCCGAGGACCCGGCCGAGGGCGCGGACTCCGAGGACCAGTACAGCGACGGCACCTGACGTCTGTCCCCACCCGGCAGCAACCGGAGAACGACGTTAACCTGCAACGAACGCCAGAAGCGCCGGACCCGACGGGCCGGCGCTTCTGTAGTCCTGGTCCGCTTCCGTAGTCCTTGTCCGCTTCTGCTTTCCTTGTTCAGAGGCGGCCGCTTCGGTCCGCGCGAGTCAGCGCGTTCCTTCGACGACCTCGCCGAACGGGACCTCCTGGGACAGTTCGGCCTGCCGGTCCAGCGCATGACTGCTGACCAGGATACCGTACTTACCCTCGGCCATCGACTGCTTCATCACCATCAGCACCGTCTCGGCGAAGCCTTCGTCCTGGGCCTCGAGGAAGCTGATGTACCGGGGCGGGAAATTCTCGGGAACTGTGAGCATGACCCCACGCTACCCGCCGCCGCCCACGACCGCCGAGCCTTTTTCAAGACCTCCAACCGACGATCCCCTCCTTCTCAGTCACGTGCCTCGGATGATAGACCATAAGTGTCCTTAGCATTTCCGGCACGGCCCGCCGTGCCGGAAATCACACCACCTATCCGACAGGGGATCTTCGTGACGCACGTACTCAAAGACCATGCCCAGCTGTTCGAACTGCCCGGCCCGTGGACCACGATCTATGTCGAAGGCAGCACCGGCACGGTGGACGGGCTGGCCAACGACGAGATCCTCCCCCGGTCCGTGGCCCAGGAGATGAAGGACGCGGGCGCTCCCGAGCAGGACGTCGAGGCCGCGGTCGCCGCACTCGGTATGACCGCCAAAGGGCTGCCCGATCCCGTGACACGCTTCCTCCTCATCAACAACGGCGAGGCCGTGGTCAACGAGTTCCTGCCGGGGAACCTGGTGGGGCTCGCGGTGACAGCAACCGGTCCCATCCCCGATCTGACGCCGCTGGTCCGGCACACACCCGAGGACTTCGCCTACATCGTTGCCGAGGTGGGGCACCACGGCGGCGAGGTCTACCTGCGCTACGCGAACGGTGACGAGAAGCACGTCACCGACGGCGAGGCTGATTCCGTCGTCGAGGGGGACACCGACCACACCCGCAAGCTCGGCAGCGGCGGCTGGGCGCACAAGCGCATGCAGCAGCATGCCGAGAAGGTGTGGAAGATGAACTCGCGCGAGGTGGCCTCCGAGATCGACCGCATCTCGGCCGAGCACGATGCCCAGCTCATCGTCGTAGCGGGAGACATCCGCGCGCGGCAGCTCGTAGCGGACGAGGTGTCGCAGGAGTCCCGGGCCAAGCTCGGCATCATCGAGAGCAACACGCGCGCCGACGGAGCGGACGAGGAGATGTTCCTCGAGCAGGTGCAGCAGCTCGTGGCACGCACCATGGCCGACCGGCAGCATGCACTGCTGGAACGCCTGGCGGAGAAGGAGGGCCAGGGCACCCGGACGTCAGCCGTCGGTCGGGGTGCCGTCATCACCGCCCTGCAGCAGGCGCAGGTGGAATCGCTGCTCCTGGAGACCACGGCGTGGGACGGCGAGACGCTCCTGGCGCTCGACGCCGCCCCGTGGGTCGCGACGTCGGAGGCCGAGACCGCCGGCGCAGGCGTCCTCGGCGAGGTCCCGGCCGTGGCGGCCCTGCTCCGCGCGGCGGCCCTCACCGACGCGCAGGTCACCATGTACCCGTCGGGGGCACTCGAGGAGAAGCCCATCGCGGCCCTCCTGCGGTGGCCCACCGGACCTGCGGTCCCCGCAGCGGTCTAGTCGGCGGGGAGCCCCGCAGCCGATGTGGTCGACAATATCCCGGCGTGTCGTGTCGACAGGATCTTCGGTGATAGCGGAGGGGTATCGGCCCCCTGCTCGGTGCGCTGCGCCGGCAGGGGGCCGGCTTCGATCCAGGCCCGCCTCGATCGAGGCCGGCTTCGAGGAAGCCGTAGCCTTCGTGGTCGTCGTGCACGGCTGGTACACCGGCGGCCGTCCCCCTTCTGCAGCCCTCCCGCGTCGGCGCACGCGCTGCAGGGCGCTCCGTGTTCGCTTGCGGTTCACGCCGCCGACACCGTCCCTGCCTACGCTCGGTATCCCGTCCCCTCCAGGCAAGGTACCCGATGCGCACCGATCAACCGTCCACGTCCGCGCCACAACCCCTCGACGCACAGCAGGCTGCGGAAGCTGCCGATCGTGAGCTGGCGACGATCGGCTGGAACAGGCGTGCCATCCTGCGTTCGGCTGCGGTCCTCGCGGGATCGGGCGCAGGAACAGCACTGGCGACGACGCCGGTAGCGGCTGCGCCGGGCAAGGGCCCGGTCGGGAAGAACGATCCGCAGCTCAGCTGGCTCGTCGGTGATCACCACGTGCACACGCAGTACAGCCACGACGCCAAGTACCGCATCGCGCAGCAGCTCGACCACGCACGGAAGTACGGCGTTGACTGGCTGGCATTCACCGAACACGCGAACTTCGGCCATGCGAAAACAACGGCGGCGTGGTCACCTCCAACCGGGAGATCCGCGAGCAACGATCGCTGCATCCGGATCTGCTGATCTTCCAGGGGCTCGAGTGGTACATCCCGGCTGCGGAACACGCTTCCGTGCTCGTCGCGCCGGGACCCACGAGGCGGATCTGCTGCGGACTTTCGAACTGGTATGGGACGGCAAGCTGAACCGGTGGGAAAAACCGGCGCCCGGCTCGGTCGAGGAACAGGCCGCGGAGCGGAAAGCCGTGGAGGCCATCGCGTGGCTAGCCGAGCAGCGGCGCACGGGCTACGTGGACGACGTCGTCGTGCTGGCGAACCACCCCCTGAGGCTCGGCATCGACGCGCCGCACGAGATCTGCGCCTGGCGGGATGCCGCTCGAGACGTCATGATCGGCATGGAGGGAGCTCCCGGGGCCCAGGGAAGCGGCATCAGCCAGAGCACCGCGCCGGGCGATCAACGGGGAGAGTACGTCAACGCGCCGAGCCAGTACAGCTTCCAGGGATACCCGGCGGATGCCTACCGGCCGTACGGCGGCTTCGACTGGGCGACGGCGACGGTCGGTGGCGTATGGGACTCCCTCCTGGCCGAAGGACTCCCGTTCTGGATCACCTCCAATTCCGACAACCACCTGACCGTGAAGGACACCCTGCGCACCGGTCCCTACCCCGACCGCGAGCCCTACCTGAGCCTGCCGAGCGAGTTCGACCGGTGGAGCGTCGAAGGGCGGCGACCCGATCCGTGGAGACCGGCATACCTCAGGGAGGCAGCGACTTCTGGCCGGGACAATTCAGCCGACTGCACACCGGGGTCACCGAGGCCGGTTACACCGGGATCCTCGACGCGATGCAGGGGTCGCATGTGGGTGGATCACGGCCATCTGCTCGCCGGCCTCGAGGTCCGCGTTCGTGAAGCGAAGAAGAACGGGAAGCCGGGCAAGGGATCCAACGGCGTCACCCTCGGGTCCCGGCTCGGTGTCCGCAGGGGGACCGACGTCGAAGTGTCGATCACACTGTCGCCCACGCAGTATCACAACGCCGCAGGGATCCTCCCGCGAGCGGCCCACGCCGACCTCATCAGCGGGCCGATCACGGGGCCGGCTGTGGACAGGGACACCCTCCGTGCTCCCGGAACGCGCGTGGTTCGTCAGTTCGATGTCTCCGGCGCTTCCGGCCCTGTCACCGTGAGCCACGTCTTCAGGGACGTCGAGCACTCCTTCTACCTGCGCGTCCGCGGCAGCGATGGAAACCGCACGGGAGCAGGCTACTACGGCGCCGCGGTCGATCCGATGGGCCCTCAGCGCCACGGCAGCGGGACCACCGAGGCGAATCCGTGGCTGGACACCTGGTTCTACGCCAACCCCGTATTCGTGGACGTGATCAGCGATTACTAAGGTTGCTGTCCACCTGCGCCTTGGGTAGCGTCGAATGCGGGAGCGGGGTGATCGCGCTGCCCCGATGCTCCCGAAGCCCGAAGCCCCCTGTGAGGAGAAATCCATGACCGATGTCGCCAGCCAGCCGCCTGCCGAGGATGATGACCGCGCCGTCCTGACCAATCGCCAGGGCCACCAGGTCTATGATAACCAGAACTCACGGACCGTCGGTGCCCGCGGCCCGGCCACGCTGGAGAACTACCAGTTCCTCGAGAAGATCAGCCATTTCGACAGGGAACGCATCCCCGAGCGTGTGGTGCACGCGCGCGGTTTCGTGGCGTACGGCGATTTCGAGGCGACCGGCATGTGGGGTGACGAGCCCATCGCCCGTTACACGCGCGCGAAGTTGTTCTCCGAGCCGGGCAAGAAGACCGACGTCGCCATCCGCTTCTCGACCGTCATCGGCGGAAGGGACTCGTCCGAGGCGAGCCGCGACCCCCGGGGCTTCGCCGTGAAGTTCTACACCGAGGACGGCAACTGGGACCTCGTGGGGAACAACCTCGCTGTCTTCTTCATCCGCGACGCCATCAAGTTCCCCGACGTCATCCACTCCCTCAAGCCGGACCCCATCACCTTCCGGCAGGAGCCGGCCCGCATCTTCGACTTCATGTCGCAGACCCCGGAGTCAATGCACATGCTGGTGAACCTGTTCAGCCCGCGCGGCATCCCTGCCGATTACCGGCACATGCAGGGGTTCGGCGTCAACACGTACAAGTGGGTCAATGCCGACGGCGAGACCAAGCTGGTCAAGTACACCTGGCAACCCCACCAGGGCGTGAAGAGCCTCACCGAGGAGGACGCCGCCGACATCCAGGCGACCGACCTCGGCCATGCGTCGAAGGACCTCTACGAGGCCATTGACCGTGGCGACTTCCCGAAGTGGGATCTCTACGTGCAGTTGATGGAGGACCGCGACCACCCGGAACTGGACTTCGATCCGCTCGACGACACCAAGACCTGGCCCGAGCAGGACTTCGAACCGAAGCTCGTGGGCACCATGACGCTCAATCGGAACGTGACCGACCACCACAACGAGAACGAGCAGATCTCATTCGGGACGGGCGTCCTCGTCGACGGGCTCGACTTCTCGGACGACAAGATGCTGGTGGGCAGGACGTTCAGCTACAGCGACACCCAGCGGTACCGCGTGGGCCCGAACTACCTGCAGCTGCCCGTGAACTCGGCCAAGAACGCGCCCGTGCACACGAACCAGCGCGGCGGCCAGATGTCCTACGGCACGGACCTGGCGCCAGGCCAGAACCCGCACGTCAACTACGAGCCATCCATCACCGGGGGCCTCCGTGAGGGCCAGTACCCGACCCATGACGAGCAGGGCCCGGAAATCCACGGACGCCTGACGCGCAAGCGCATCCCCCTCACGCAGGACTACCTGCAGGCAGGCCAGCGGTACCAGCTGCTGGAGCAGTGGGAGAAGGACGACCTCGTCGGCAACTTCGTCACGCTGATCGGCCAGGCTGCCCGCGCAGTGCAGGAACGCATGGTGTGGCACTTCTACATGGTCGACGATGAACTGGGAGCACGCGTCGGCGAAGGCCTCAAGATCGGCCTGGCCGAGGTGAAGGATCTTCCACCCCTCGCGAGCCAGACCCTGTCCGAGGACGAGCTCGCCCGCCTGAAGAACCTCGGAAGCAACGGGCCTCGCGACGTGGAAGGTCTCACGATGACGCACTGCGTGCCCAACGAGCACGTCGTCGTGACCCGGTAGCCACTGCACCCAGAAGGGAGGGCGTCGGCGCCTAGCGCCGGCGCCTTTCTGCTGCCTGCCGACCGAGCTGGGCGACGGCGGCCGCGGCGACCACCAGCGACAGCGCGACGACGGCGAGCATCACGTAGAGCAGGACGAGGATCGCCATCGGCGACGTGGCAAGGTGCAGGATCCGCAGGCCGCCCAGCAACCCTACCGCCCAGAAAATGCCCACGCCCGCGAGCGCATACCCGGCGCGGTTCCGCCCGCGGTCGAACCCCATACTCCGGGCGCACTGCGCCAGAAGGCCCTGCCACTGATCCATACTCCAACTATGGACGGACGCCTCGTGGGCCGAGCGAGCGCCCGTTATCGTGTCCGTCACATTGACAGTGGCGCGGGCCGATGCTGTCGACGCGGCACGGTCGCGGGTTCCCTCACCGTCCCGGCAGGCGCCGGAGCCAGGGCAGCAGGCGCCATCCGCCGGTGACACCCGTGAGCTTCCGGTCCGTGTCGAATACGTTCCCCGGAGCCGGTGGCATCGATCCCTTCCTGAGTGCCACGGCGCGGTAGAGCGTCGGCACCACGGTTTCGTACACCAACGGCGCGAACGCCCGCGCGTAGACGAACGCCGACTGGACGCGGCCCACCTGAGTGAGCCGGCGGGGCTTCCGGGACACGCGGACGATCGCGCGCGCCACCCGGACCGGATCGACGACCGGCGGCAGCGGGCGGACGGGCCGGCCCGTGTAGTTCGCGGCGTGCTGATGGATGGGGGTGTCGACGGTTGCGGGAAGGACCGCGCAGACATGGATGCCCGGGGCATCGCGCAACTCCATCCGCAGCACCTCGAGGAAACCGAGAAGTCCGAACTTGCTGGTGACGTAAGGGCTCACAAGCGGCGAGGTGATCCTGGAGTACACGGAGGCGATCGAGACGAGGACTCCCCCGCCTTGCCGCCGGAACACACGGAGGGCCGCTCGAGCCCCGTACACCTGACCGAGCAGGTTGACCTCGATGAGCCTGTCGAAGACCTCGGACGGCGTTTGCTCGAAGGTGCCGATACTGTAGAGGGAGGCATTGCCCACCCAGACGTCGATCCGCCCGAACCGCTCGAGGGCCGCCCGTGCCAGCGCGTCGACGTCGGGCTCGGAACCGACGTCCGTCGGCACGGCGATGACGACCCCGCCCCGGTCGCGGCACTCCGCCGCGACGACCTCGAGCGTCTCCTCATCCCGTCCGGCCAGGACGAGCTGCGCGCCATCCTCCGCGAACAACCGCGCCGTGGCCCGTCCGATCCCGCTCGAGGCGCCCGTGATGACCACCGTCGTCGCCCGATTCATCCTGATACCTTCCGGTGCGCGAGGAGGTCAGTGGTTCCCGCGCCGGTCCTTGTCGGTTGTGACGTCCGGATCCAGCCTGTCGGCCGCCTCGGTGTGATGCGTCACCTTCTCACGCAGGCCCTGGGCGTCGGTCTGCCGCTCCTGGGCCTGCTGGCGGAGGCGCTCGGCTTCAACCTCGGCGCGCTGCGCCTCGGCCTCCGCCATGGTCGCCTTGGCCTCGCGCTCGCGCGCCTCCAGTTCCGTGTTCTTCGCCTTCTCACGCATCTCCGCGGCGTGCTGGCGGTCCTGTTCCTCCTTGCGCTTGCGCTGCACGGCGCCACGCTTCCGGGCCAGGAACGCGATGACGGCGATGACGGCCAGGAGGACCACGATCCCGACGACGATCCACACCACTTGACCTGTATCCATTGCTGACTCCTCAGTTGTTGATGGGCGAGGCGCGGGCCCAGCTACAGGCCGAAACCGCCGAGACCGGGGAGCTTGCCGAGCAAGTCCCTCGGGTTGATACCGAACTTCGCAAGCAGGTCCGCGTGCTGCTCAGGGTCCACCTGATCAGGAAGTTCCGACTGTGCCTGGTCGGCGTGGTCGTGCTTGCCCTGGCTTTTCAGCAGGTCGATGATCTGCGACTTGTCGATCTTCATGGCTGCCTCCTCGTGGCGTGGCGTGGAACACCCGTTAGTAAGCGTGCTTATGAAGCATGGCACAGAGCTATCCACTTGTCACGGGTCCCAGGGCACGTCGGACAATGGCTCCATGCCCCTCACGCTGACTGTCCTCGCAGACACCCACCTCCCGAAGCGCGCGAAGGAACTTCCCGGAGAAGTGTGGGCCGCGATCGAGGCCTCGGACGTCGTCGTGCACGCCGGGGACTGGACCGAGACGCCACTTCTCGATCGGCTCGAAGCCGCGGCCGGCCGCCTCGTCGCCTGCTACGGCAACAACGACGGCGCAGATCTCCGGGCGCGCCTGCCGCTCGTCGCGCGGGTGGACCTCGACGGCGTACGCCTCGCCGTCGTGCACGAGACAGGCCAGGCGACCGGGCGAGAGGCCCGCATGGCTTCGCTCTACCCCGACACCGACGTCCTCGTGTTCGGTCACAGCCATATCCCCTGGGACACCCGGACCGCCACCGGCTTGCGACTCCTGAACCCTGGATCGCCCACCGATCGTCGGCGCCAACCCTTCTGCACCTACATGACAGGGGTCATCGCAGCCGGCGACCTGGAGGTCCAGCTGCACCGGATCCCTCCGCGCTAGCCCCGAGCAGGCCCCGTGTCCAGAAGTCCGGCACGGCGGAACGGCTTCCCGCTGCGCCTGTTCGGTGAGTCAACGATCTGCCTAGGGTTTCAGTGTGAGTACAACGAGGACCGCCGACAGGACCGCCCCGACCAAGCGTTCGAGCATCAAGTGGATCCTGATGCTGGGAGCACTCGCCGCGCTGCCCGCGATCACCACGGACATGTACCTTCCGTCCCTGCCCGCGGTGGCCGAGGACCTGAAGGCAACCCAGGCGGCAGCGCAGTTCACGATGTCGGGGATGCTGATCGGCGCCGGGGTCGGCCAGCTGGTCATCGGCCCGTTCTCCGACAGGTTCGGCAGGCGGTTACCCCTCCTCATCGGCATCTCGCTGCACGTCGTGACCTCGATCCTCTGCTCGATCACACCGGGCATCGACACCCTGATCGGACTCCGCGTCTGCCAGGGGTTCTTCAACGCCGCAGCGGCGGTGGTGTCCATCGCCGTCATCCGCGACCGCTTCGTCGGTTCCGACGCGGCGAGGCTGCTGTCCCGCCTGATGCTCGTTATCGGGGTCGCGCCGCTGTTCGCGCCGACCATCGGACAGGCGATCGCGGGCGCCTGGCACTGGAGGGCGGTGTTCTACGCCCTCGCCTTCATCGGGCTGGCCCTGGTCGTCATCGTGTGGCGCTTCATGCCCGAATCGCTGCCGCAGGAGCAGAGGCGCCCGGGCAACCCCCGCCGGGTCGCGGGCAGCTACCTGGCGCTCTTCAAGGATCGGCACTTCATGGCCCTCGCGGTGATTCCCGGTCTCGGCCTCGCCGTCATCATGAGCTACGTCGTGGGCTCACCCTTCGTCTTCCAGAACGAGTACGGGCTCAGCCAGGGCCAGTTCGCGGCCGTGTTCGCTCTCAACGGGGCCGCGATCGTCGGTTCCGCGCAGCTCAACGCCGCCCTGGTGCGACGCGCAGCCCCCATTCGCGTCCTCAGGATCGCGGTGATCGTGCAAATGGTTTGCGCACTGATCCTCCTCGCCATCGCCCTGACCGGCTTCGGCGGCATCGTGGGCTTGGTCGCCGGGCTCTGGCTCGTTCTCGGAACGCAGGGCATGATTCCCGCGAACGCCTCGGTTCTCGCACTGCACAACTACGGCCATATGGCGGGTACGGCCGCGGCGGTCATCGGGTCGTTGCAGTCAGGAGTGGCAGGAATCGTCAGTCCGTTCGTGGGACTCCTCGGTGGTGACTCCGTGGCCATGGTCTGCGTGATGCTCGCCGCGGTCTCGCTCACCCTCCTGGTCCTGGCGGCGGGGACGCCCGCCTACCGCAAGGGCGGCTGGCGTGAACGGGACGGCCTGGAGCCAGGGCCGACGACGAACGCGGAGGAGACCGAGGAGCGCGAGGCGGAACAGGTCGAGACGCAGGGCCCGGACCAGCGGAGCTGACAGGCCGGGCACAGCACCCTTGATGAGTACATCGACGCGGGATCATCGGGACGGCAGACTGCCAATCTGCGAGTGGCGCGACGCCGCGAGGGACCCGAAGGGCTCGACCCACCAGGGGTTGTTGGAGCCCCCTGTCGGATTCGAACCGACGACCCCCGCTTTACAAGAGCGGTGCTCTGGCCAACTGAGCTAAGGAGGCGTGCTGGCCGCGCCAGCCGACGCCGTCGTCGTCCACCAGCAACCTGAGGGCTGCACGAGGAGACGCTGAGCGCTCAATAAGGGTAGCCCAGCGCCAGCACGACGGGAAATCAGCTGCGCTCGTCGAGTTCCGCCTCCACCGCCGTCCCGAAGTCCGACACCGCGTCGGTGACCTCGTCCCCGTCCACGTACACCGTCGGCGTTCCACCGACGGCGGCTGACTGCGCGGCCTCGGTCGTGTACTTGACCCAGGGCCGGAAGGTGCCGTCCTCGACGCAGGCGGCGACGCCCGCGGCACCGGCCTCGCCCGCGAGCGCGACGAGTCCGTCGTCGTCGAGCTCGCCCTGCTCGAAATGGGCGAACAGGCGGCTGGTGAAGTCGAAGTAGGCCTCGGGTGCGGTGTCGGCGACGCACGCGGCCGCATTCGCTCCGCGCGACGAGTAGTCGGTGGCGCTGTTCCGATCGAGGTAGGCGACCGTGCGGTACTCGAAGGTGATGTCACCGCGGTCGAGCCACGAGCGGATCTGCTCGGAGTACCGGGCCTCGAAGTCCGCGCAGTGCACGCAGTTGACATCGACGTATGCGACGACCTGCAGCGGACCGTCCCCGGAAGCCCCGATCCCCTCCGGCACTGATCCTTCCGCCACAGGTTCCGACGGCAGGGTCGACGTGTCGACCTCGCCGGCCTGCACCGGCGCGAGCTCGGTCCCGGAGACGAGCGTGATACCGCCCTGCTCGTTGCCTCCGCGTGGAGCCGGTCCGGCGTCGGCCACCTGGCCTCGCGCGTTGTTGATCACCACGACCGCGATGAGCACCACGACGATGAGCGCGGCAGCGACGACGCCCCACTTCGCGAGCAGTCCGTTGCGGCGTTCCTTCTGCTGCTGTTCCTCGCGTGCACGCCGTTCCTCTTCGCGGGCTGCTGCTGTGCGTTCGGCTTTGGTCGGCTTGCGTGCGGGTGCGGGCGCCATCGGTCCTCTTCGTCGGCTGAGCTGGAGTGCCAGTTTATCGACGGCCGCTCCGAGGTTCCTGGGACACCGCGTGCCGCGCTGCCCTAGGTATCACCCGATAGAGTCGTTCCCAGACCGACCTACTGCGATGGAGCCAGTTTTGAGCGCAGCACAACCTTCGACCACACCGGGCGTCAAGCCGTCGTTCTCCGCGGACGGCGCGTTCGGGAACTTCGACTTCATCGTCGTCTCCAATCGGCTGGCGGTGGACCGCGTCGTCGACGAGCACGGCGAGAGCTCCTGGCGGCGGTCGCCGGGCGGGCTCGTCACCGCACTGGCCCCGGTGATGGCGAAGGCCGACGGCGCCTGGGTCGGATGGCACGGCGCCCCGGATGAGACCCTCGAGCCTTTCGACGAGGCGAACATGCGCCTCGTCCCGGTCCCGCTCAGCGAGGAGGAGGTGGAGCTGTACTACGAGGGCTTCTCGAACGCGACGCTCTGGCCGCTCTACCACGACGTCATCGCTTCCCCGGAGTTCCACCGCACCTGGTGGGACTCCTACCGCAGGGTCAACGAGCGGTTCGCCCAGGCGACGGCGTCCGTGGCATCCGAGGGAGCAACGGTCTGGGTGCAGGACTACCAACTGCAGCTCGTGCCGAAGATGCTGCGCGAAGCCCGCCCGGACCTGAAGATCGGGTTCTTCAACCACATCCCCTTCCCTCCGCTCGAGATCTACGCACAGCTCCCCTGGCGCCGGCAGGTCATCGAGGGCCTCCTCGGCGCCGACCTCATCGGTTTCCAGCGCCCGAGTGATGCCAGCAACTTCCTCCGCTGCGTGCGCCGCTTCAAGGGCTACACGATCAAGGCCCAGCAGGTGCAGGTGCCGGCGGGCGAGGACGGCGCTCCGGGCTACGTCTCCCGTGCGGAGGCTTTCCCCATCTCGATCGATACCGCGTCGATCACGGCGCTCGCGCAGCGTCCCGACGTCATCGAACGCTCCAGGGAGATCCGCCGCGAGCTCGGCGATCCGCAGCACATCCTGCTCGGTGTCGACCGCCTCGACTACACCAAGGGCATCGGGCACCGGCTGAAGGCCTACGGCGAACTGCTCGAGGACGGCGCGATCACCGTGGAGGACGCCGCCCTCATCCAGGTGGCGAGCCCCAGCCGGGAGCGGGTCGAGCAGTACCGCCTCCTGCGCGAGGACATCGAGGGTGCCGTCGGGCGTATCAACGGCACGCACGACACCATGAAGAACACGGCCATCCGCTACCTCCACCACAGCTATCCGGTGGAGGAGATGGTGGCGCTGTACCTCGCGGCGGACGTCATGCTGGTCACGGCACTGCGCGACGGCATGAACCTCGTGGCGAAGGAATACGTGGCAGCCCGCACCGCCAACACGGGCATGCTCGTCCTCAGCGAGTTCGCGGGTGCGGCAGACACCCTGCGGCAGGCGATCCTCGTCAACCCGCACGACATCGACGGCCTGAAGAGTGCCATCGTGTCCGCCATCTCCATGCCGAAGGCGGAAGCCATGCGGCGCATGAGGCTGATGCGGCGGCAGGTCGTGCACAACGACGTCGAACGGTGGTCGCAGGCGTTCCTGAACGCACTCCATGCGGGGAGTCCCGACAGTGGCGCTTGATCCTGCCCTGCACGCAGCGCTGCGCAGGCTCTCATCGACTCCGCGGCTGCTCGTCGCGCTCGATTTCGACGGAACCCTCGCTCCCCTGGTCGAGCGCGCCGAGGACGCGCGCGCCCTTCCGGAGTCCGCGTCCGCTCTTCGGGCCCTCACGGATCTCCCGGACACGACGACGGCACTTATCTCCGGACGCGCCCTCGGCAGCCTGCGCGCTGTCGCGGATCCTCCTGAGCGGACCATGCTGATCGGAAGCCATGGCGCCGAGACATGGACCGGACCCGACGGCGCGCCCCTGACCCTGACCCCGGAGCAGGCGGACCTCCTCGCCCGCGCCACGGAGGTGGTGCAGCGCACGGTCGATGTGCATGAGGGGACGCTCATCGAGTTCAAGCCCGCCGGCGTCGTCCTGCACACCAGGACGGCGAGCGATGCCGTGGCCGACGCCGCTGTCGCGCAGGCCCGCGCGGAACTCGCCGGGCTCGAGGGCCTCGGCGTGACGGACGGCAAACGAGTGCTCGAAGTGTCCGTGGTGAAGGCGGACAAGGGGCAGGGCCTGGCCCTGCTGCGCGAGGCGACGGGCGCGACGGCGGTCCTCTTCGCGGGCGACGACGTCACGGACGAACATGCCCTGCGGACCCTCGGAGCGGACGACGTCGGGATCAGGATCGGCCCCGGGGAGACAGCGGCTTCCTTCACGGTTTCCACGCCCGAGGACTTCGGTGAGGTTCTCCGGGAACTGGTTGCCCTGCGCTCGTCAGGTGCGCGCAGCTAGGGAACGTGCAATACTACGGAGGCGTGACCAACGTCACCGGTACTGCTGGCGGGTCGCGCACGACAACTGAATACTCTTCCATTCACTACGGATCGTCGGGCACGTACCTGCCCGTGAAAAGGAACCAAAACCATGGCAACGGTAACGTTTGACCAGGCCACGCGCCTGTACCCGGGCACCGAGAAGCCCGCAGTCGACAAACTCAACATCGACATCGCCGACGGCGAATTCCTCGTCCTCGTCGGACCCTCCGGTTGCGGAAAGTCCACCTCCCTGCGCATGCTCGCGGGCCTCGAGGACGTCAACTCAGGGCGCATCCTCATCGGTGACCGCGACGTCACCGATGTTCCCCCGAAGGATCGCGATATCGCGATGGTCTTCCAGAACTACGCGCTCTACCCGCACATGTCGGTCGCCGACAACATGGGCTTCGCGCTCAAGATCGCCGGCGTCTCCAAGGAGGAGCGCGCGGAGCGTGTCCGTGAAGCAGCCAAGCTCCTCGACCTCGAGGACTACCTGGACCGTAAGCCGAAGGCGCTCTCCGGCGGCCAGCGCCAGCGTGTCGCCATGGGTCGCGCGATCGTGCGTAACCCGCAGGTCTTTCTCATGGATGAGCCGCTATCGAACCTGGACGCGAAGCTCCGCGTGCAGACCCGCACCCAGATCGCCTCGCTGACCCGCCGCCTCGGCGTCACCACCGTCTACGTCACCCACGACCAGGTCGAGGCCATGACCATGGGTGACCGTGTGGCAGTCCTCAAGGACGGCATCCTCCAGCAGGTCGACACCCCGCGTAACCTCTACGAGCGCCCCAAGAACGTCTTCGTGGCGGGCTTCATCGGCTCCCCCGCGATGAATCTCCTGGAACTGCCCGTCACGGACGGCGGCGTCCTCTTCGGCGGCATCGTCTACCCGGTCCCCGGAAACGTCCTCGACGCTGCCGCGGGCAACACCGTCACGCTGGGTGTCCGGCCCGAGGACCTGGTCCTCGCGGCCACCGGCGAGGGCCTGCAGGTCGAGGTCGACGTCGTCGAGGAACTCGGGGCGGATGCCTACATCTACGGCCACACCACGCTCGACGGCAAGGACCACGACATGGTCGTACGCGTCGACGGCCGCCGCCCTCCGATGAAGGGTGACAGCGTGTACGTGCGTCCCGAGCAGGGCCACGTGCACCTGTTCGACACCACGACCGGCCTCCGCCTGGCAGAGACGGTCTAGTACCTACGCGGACAGCGCACTACGTACGACGACGGCGGTGGCTCCGCCGGGCATCCCCTGGACGCCCGGCGGACGCCACCGCTCCGTTTAACGGCAACTACGCTTGATGCAGGCCCCTTTTCCGCCCTGACACGAAGGCATCACCATGACCGAGACCTCGAATGCCCAATGGCATGACGAGCCGACAGATTACGACCAGGCCGGCAAGCTGCCGCGGGTGCGGCCCGCGTCCTCGGAGGCCCCCAGTCTCGGGTCCCTGAACATCACCGCCGCGGCGACCGACCCCGAACTGCTCGACCTGCCGTGGCATGTCGCCTTGGAGCAGTGGCCGGCCAGCGCGCTGGCCGCTCTTCCCCGGGGCATCTCACGGCACATCGTGCGCTTCGCGCACCTCGGTGGGTCGGTGATCGCCGTCAAGGAGACCAGCGAGCACATCGCCCGCCACGAGTACCACATGCTCCGGAAGCTGCAGCGCCTGGACGTGCCCTGCGTCGAGCCCGTCGCGGTCATCTCCGGCCGCACCACCCCCGAGGGCGAGGAGCTGGACCCGGTCCTCGTGACCCGCCACCTCAAGTTCTCCCTGCCCTACCGGGCCCTGTTCTCGCAGACCCTTCGCCGCGACACGCTGACCCGGCTCATCGACGCCCAGGCCCTGCTCCTCGTGCGCCTGCACCTCATCGGCTTCTACTGGGGCGACGTCTCGCTGTCGAACACCCTGTTCCGGCGCGATGCCGGCTCCTTCGCCGCCTACCTCGTCGATGCCGAGACGGGCGAGCTGTACCCCGAGCTGTCGACAGGCCAGCGGGAATACGACCTCGAGATCGCCCGGGTGAACATTGCCGGCGAACTGATGGACCTGGCCGAGGGCGGTCTCATCGAGGAGAAGGTGGACCCGCTGGCGACGAGCGAGCTCATCATGGACAGCTACCGCCGCCTGTGGAGCGAGCTGACCGAGAAGGAGTCCTTCGAGCTCGGTGAACGCTGGCGCGTGGGAGCGCGCATCCGCCGCCTGAACGAGCTCGGCTTCGACGTCGAGGAGTACGCGATCAAGACGGCCGCCAACGGCACGCAGATCCAGCTGCAGCCGAAGGTCGTCGACGCCGGACACCACAGCCGCCGGCTCCTCCGCCTGACCGGGCTGGATGCCCAGGAGAACCAGGCCCGGAGGCTCCTCAACGACATGGACGCCTACCGAGCGGACAACAACCCGGATCTGGACGAGGAGTTCAGCGCACACCTCTGGGTGAACGAGGTGTTCGAGCCCATCGTCCGTGCCGTGCCACGGGAACTGGGCGGCAAGCTCGAACCGGCGGAGGTCGTCCACGAGGTGCTGGAGCACCGCTGGTACATGTCCGAGCGTGAGGACCGGAACGTACCCATGGCCGAAGCGGTGCAGTCCTACCTGGACGACGAGCTACGGCACCGGCGCGATGAGGCCGAGATCATGCTGACGGCTGACTCCAGGACGATCGGCATCGACGAGGACTCCGATTTCGGCGACGACTAGCTCGAGACAGAGGCCCGGCAGCAACGCTGCCGGGCCTCTGTCATGAGGTGTCCGCGTGGGGACTACGCTACGGGCACTCGACGGGCTGGCCCTGCACCGTCACCGGTGTGCCTGTGGGCAGGCCCTCGCACGCCTGGATGACCTGCTGGGCGATGTCCGCGGCGAAGCTGGCGATCACGATGATCAGCACCGTCCAGAGGATCGTCAGGAGCGCGCCGATGATGATGCCGGCAAGGGCGAGACCGTTGCCCATCTTGGCTTTTCGCGACTTCACGAGAGCGACGATGCTGATGATCAGACCCACCGGGGCGATCAGGATGGCAAGCACGAGTCCGACGATCCCGAGCGTCCTGCCGGGGTTCTCCGTGGGCTGGCCCTGGTACCCCTGCTGGCCGGGGTAGTTGCCCGCTCCGGAGCCGTACTGGCCCTGCTGCCCGTAGGGTGGGGGGGTCTGCTGTCCGTAGGACGGCTGGTTCTGCCCGTAGGACGGCTGATTCTGCCCGTACTGGGGCTGGTTCTGCCCGTACTGCGGCTGGTTCTGCTGGCCGTAGGGCGAGTTGCCCTGCGACCCCGGATTATTGTCAGACATGGTGCCCCCGAGGAAGGTAGTGGAGAGAGCCGGGTACTACCGGCAATTTCCTGAACATTATCATCGGGTGGCTGCGCTGGCCGGGAGCCGGGGAGCAACGATCAGGCGACGATGGCTTTTCCGGGGTTGAGGATGCCCAGCGGGTCGAAGACCTGCTTGATGCGGGCCTGCAGGGAGAGGATCTCGCCGGACTGCTCCCAGGGAAGCCAGCGGCGCTTGTACTGTCCTACGCCGTGCTCCCCGGTGATGGTGCCCCCGAGGTCGAGCGCGCACCGCACCGACTCGTCCAGCGCTTCCTCCAACCGCTCCTGCGAGCGTTCTCCCTCGTGTCGCTCGACCCAGAACGTCGGGTGGAGGTTGCCGTCACCGGCATGCGCGACGACCTTCAGGTTGACCCGGTGATGCCGGGCCATGGCTTCGAGAGCAGCCACATAGTGCACGAGTTGGGACTTCGGCACGGCGACGTCCTCCCCCACCCTGTACAGGTCGTCGACCTCGTCGCCACGACTGTGTCGCCGCAGGTCCACGAGCCGATCCGCTTCCTCCGAGCCCGCGTCACTGACGTGAGCACCGAGACCTGCCAGCACCGCCCGGATGGCTTCCGCCTCGGCAGCAGCACCGTAGCCGTCCGTCCGAACGAGGAGCAGAGACCCACCGCGCCTGCGCAGATCCGAGCCGTGGGCGACGTCCAGCGCCTCCAGGGTGCGGCCGTCGAGCAGCTCCAGGATCGACGGCTGCACCCGGGCTCGGCCGATCGCGAGGACGCCGGCGGCCGCCTGGGTGAAGTCGTCGAAGAACGCGGCGAGGGTGTGCACCGCGACGGGCAGGTAGCGCAGACGCACCGTGACGCCGACGATGACACCGAGGGTCCCTTCGGAGCCGGTCATCAGTGCTGTCAGGTCGTACCCCGCGACGCCCTTGAAGGTGCGGTGGCCGGTGGAGACCAGGGTGCCGTCGGCCAGGACGACGTCGAGCGCGAGAACGGAATCGCGTGTGACACCGTACTTGGCGCACCGCAGGCCTCCCGCGTTCGTCGCGACGTTCCCGCCGATCGTGGACCAACGGTAGCTCGCCGGGTCGGGGGCGTACATCAGCCCGTGCACCGCGACGGCATCGTTCAGATCCGCATTGACGACACCCGCTTCGACGACGGCGGTCTCGTCATCGGGGTTGATCGCCAGGATCGTGTTCATGAGCTCGAGCGACAGGATGACGCTCCCCGCCGTGGCGTGCGCACCGCCCGATACCCCTGATCCGGCTCCACGGCTCACCACGGGTACCGCATTCCGCGTAGCCCATCGAAGGACTGCCTGCACGTCGCCGACGCTCCGGGCACGAATCACGGCACCGGGCATGACAGGGTGCAGAACTGGCCCCTGGTCCCGGGAGTAGAGTGTGAGGTCCTCCGCGGTCGTCGAGACCCTTCCCGGAAGGGCGAGCTCGAGTTCACCGAGAGCATCCGGGTCGATCACGATGCCCCCATGAACCGTCGGTAGCGGCTCAGGGCGTCCGGCCAGAACTGCCTGTAGAAGCCGTACACGTCCTCGGGGTCCGATGTCATCCAGCCCGAGTGATGGAGTGTCAGGGCGGTACCCGCCGGACTCGGCGCCCCGTCGGCCCCTGCGGCGACAGCTGCCGTGTCGGCAGAGCTGTGGTCGGCCTCTTCCATCTCCAGCCGGACAACCGTTGTCGTCGACGCGGAACCGACATGATTCCACCTCAACTCGAGCCACTTCCCGGGCTGGCCGTCCACCACCTCACCCCACACGTTCTCGTCATCCTCAGCAGACGTCTCGACCAACGCGTTGTCCCCGAGGTCGAAGAAACTGTCAGCTCCCCAACGACTCAGCTCGTCCGCCGGCCACCAGAGGTGGAGGTGCTCCGTCAGGCCGGCCCACGCGTGCTCGCCCGGGGCCGGAACGACCACCGTGGCGTGAAGGTCAGGCCGCTGCTGCGGGTCGCCGTTCGCGGCGGGTTGGTGGGAGAACAGGCTATTCATGATTCGACCCTACCGGCCCCGGCCGCGCGGCAGTGTCCGAGGGAGGCAGGAACGAGCCCACG